>JAKCDM010000084.1 GCA_021841865.1 Pseudomonadota bacterium | reverse complement strand
CGCCCCTGCGCCTCTGGCTCTCCCCATCGCACATCTCGGCCGGCTTCGTGGCCGTGCTGGTCGGCTACACCAGTTCGGCGGCCATCGTGTTCGAGGCCGCGCGCGCAGCGGGCGCCGGCCCGGCGCAGATCGCATCGTGGCTGTGGGCCCTCGGGCTGGGCATGGCCGTGACCTGCATCGGGCTGTCCTGGCGCTATCGCGCCCCGGTGCTCACGGCCTGGTCCACGCCCGGAGCGGCCCTGCTGGCCACCGCGCTGCACGGCGTGTCGATGGCGCAGGCGGTCGGCGTGTTCATGTTCGTGTCGGCGCTGGCCGCGCTGGCCGGCTTCAGCGGCTGGTTCGAGCGCATGATGCACCGCATCCCGCGCGCGCTCACCGCGGCGTTGCTCGCCGGCGTGCTGCTGGAGTTCGGGCTGGGGGTGTTCCAGGTGCTGGCGCAGCAACGCCTGCTCGTCGGGGCCATGCTGGCGAGCCTGCTGCTGGCCAGGCGCCTGGCAGCACGCTACGCGGTGGCGCTGAGCTTCGGCACCGGCGTGCTGGTGGCGGTGTTCGTCGGACACTGGCGCCTGCCGCTGCTGCCTTGGCAGCTGACCCGACCGGTGTGGGTGGCGCCGCAGTTCCACTGGAGCACCCTGCTGGGCATCGGACTGCCGCTGTTCGTCGTGTCCATGGCCTCACAGAACGTGCCCGGACTGGCGATGCTGCGCACCCACGGCTATCGCACCCCGGCATCCCCGCTGGTCGGCTGGACCGGAGTCACCGGCGTGCTGCTGGCGCCGTTCGGCGGTTTTTCCTTCAACCTGGCCGCGATCACGGCGGCGATCTGCATGAGCCCCGAGGCCGATCCCGACCCCGCGCAACGCTGGCGCGCGGCGGTGTGGGCCGGAGCGTTCTACGGCGTCACCGGCCTGCTTGGTGCCAGCGTGGCGGCATTGTTCGCCGCGTTCCCGCATGCGCTGGTCGCGGCGATCGCCGGGCTGGCGCTGCTGAGCACCATCGGCAACAGCCTGTCGGCCGCGGTGCAGGATGAAAGCTGGCGCGAAGCCGCGCTGGTGACCTTCCTCACGACCGCGTCGGGGTTCAGCCTGGGCGGCATCGGCAGTGCGTTCTGGGGCCTGGCACTGGGGCTGCTCACCGCGGCGATCACGCGCCGCGCCTGAGGCCCCCGCGCCCGGGATCAACGATCCCGGTGCCAGCCCTCGTCGTCATCGTGGTGCCGCCAGTGCTCGCGGCGGCGCCAGCCATAGGCAGGCGGAGCGGCGTACACCGGGCCGTAGGCCGGGGCGTAATACACCACGGGCGGTGGCGGCGGCGCATAGACCACCGGCGGCGCCAGCATGTTGCCGACGTTGGCGGCCAGCCCCGGCGTGCCGACGGACAGGGACCAGTACGGCTCATCGGCGTGGGCGCTGACGAACAGCGGCGCTACGAGCAATGCGGAAAGACAGAATTGGCGAAACATGTTCCAGGCGCTCCCTTGGCAGATGCAGGTTTGATGCGCCCCCCGGATTCCAGCCGGCATGCAATGTGCCTGGCTGTGAATTTTTCCCACATTCTATCCACCGACCGCGCCACATCGCGCTCGGGCGCGACGCGGCCCGTTGCCCAGGCGCAACGCCGGCGCCGGTGCCCGCGTCAGGCGCCGCGCAGGAACGGCAGCGCGGCGTCGAGCAGTTCGCGCGGCGCCTCCTCCGGCACGTAATGCCCGCAGGGCAGCGTGCCGCCGCGCACGTCGAGCGCGACCTCGCGCCATTCGTCGAGCGGGCGAAAGCAGCGCTGCACCACGCCGTACTCGCCCCACAGGACCTGCAGCGGCAACTCCAGCTTCAGCCCCCGGGCTCGATCCGCCGCGTCGTGCTCCAGGTCGATGCTGGCGGCGGCGCGGTAGTCCTCGCACAAGCCGTGCGCGGCGCCCGGCTGGGCGAGACAGCGCGAATAGGCCTGCAGCGCGCGTGGGTCGAAGCAGTCCAGGCTGCCGTTGCGGGTGCGCATCAGGTCGCGCACGTAGGCGCCCGGATCGGCCTCGATCAGGCGCTCGGGCAACGGCGCCGGCTGGATCAGGAAAAACCAGTGCCAGTACGCGCGTGCGTAGGCCTCGTCGGTCTTGCGATACATGGCGAGCGTCGGTGCGATGTCCAGCAGGGTCATGCGGGAGATCGCCTGCGGATGATCGGCCGCCAGTCGATGCGCCACGCGAGCCCCGCGGTCGTGGGCGAGCACGGCGAAGCGGGTATGCCCGAATTCGCGCATCAGCGCCACCAGGTCGGCGGCCATGCTGCGCCGGCTGTAGTTGGCGTGGTCGCTCGCGCCGCGCGGCTTGGACGAGTCGCCGTAGCCGCGCAGGTCGCACAGCACGACGCGGAAATGCCGCGCCAGTTCCGCGGCCACGCGGTGCCAGATCACGTGGGTTTGCGGGTGCCCGTGCAGCAGCAGCAGCGGCGGCCCGTCGCCGCCCTGCAGCGCATGCAGGTGGATGTCGTCCGCGGTGCGGACACGGCTTGCCTCGAAACCCGGGAAGAACCAGGCGTCGTCGGCGGCGGTGGTGTGGTGGGCAGGGTTCATGCCCGGCAGCATAGGGCCACGGCAGCTCTTGCGCAGCAAGCGCCGCCGCGCTTGAATTCGACCCTCCGGCCCGCGCCGACTCTCCCGTCATGACGCAACGACACCCGACCGAAACCCCCGCCACCGCGTGGCTGCGGCGCCAGAACGCGCAATTCACGCTGCACGCCTACGAGTATGTCGAGCATGGCGGCGCGTCGTGGGCCGCAGAGGCGCTCGGTCTCGACCCGCATGCGGTGATCAAGACCCTGGTGATGCAGGATCAGGCCGCGCGACCGTTGATCGTGCTGATGCACGGCGACCGCGAGGTCTCGACCCGGCAACTGGCCCGGGCCATCGGCGCCAGGCAGGTCCAGCCCTGTGCCGCGGCGGTGGCGGAACGCCACAGCGGCTACCGGGTCGGCGGCACGTCGCCGTTCGCGCTGCGCAGGCCCATGCCGGTGTATCTGGCGAGCAGCGCGCCCGACCTGCCGCGCCTGTACGTGAACGCGGGGCGTCGCGGACTGCTGCTGGGCATGGACCCGGCCCTGCTGCAGCAACTGCTGCAACCGACCCTGGTCGACTGCGCCCAGGAGCGTGGGCGGTAGAGGGAGCCGTCGCGAAATTCGCCAGGGGCGAGGACAGTTCGGCGGCGGTGAGGAGCCCCTAGTAGTCACTATGGGCGACGAATCGACGCCGGAATGGACCGTCCCTGACGAATTGCAGCGGGCTCACCCTCTGCCGCCCACGCTCCAGCCCGTCTGAGCCTCGCCGGGCCGCGAGCGGCCTTGTCCGCGCAGCGGGCATTCCGTCCGACCCTGGACAACACGCCGCGGCATGCGTATGCTCGACAACAAACAAGAATTATTCTCATCCGTATTCGCATCCTGAACCACGGCCATGTCGCACAGTCTCGATCCCGTCCTCGCCCCCAGCCCCGAGCTGCTCGCGCCCGGCGCCTGCTCGCTGGACCAGCTCCGCGGCGCGCGGCGGCCCGCTGCCAGCTCCCGGTTTCGCGTCGTCGGCCTCGCCGGATGCGCAACGCCAAGCGCCACCCAGGATGCGCGGCGCCTGGCGCTGCTCGGCCTGCGCCCAGGCGCCGAACTGCGCGTGCTGCTGCCGCCCGGGCCACGCGGCGCGGTGCTCGGCGTCGGCACCGCGCGCATCGCCCTGGGGCACGACCTCGTGCGCCAGCTCCAGGTGGTGGCGCTGTGAGGCCCGCATCCGCTCAGGCATCCGCCCGGGACGCAGCCGGGGGCGCGCCGCAGCGCGCGCCGACCATCGCGCTGGCCGGGGCGCCGAACTGCGGCAAGACGACCCTGTTCAACCTGCTGACCGGCGCCCGCCAGCACGTGGGCAACTGGCCCGGCGTGACCGTGGAGCGGCGCGCGGGCACGCTGCCGCTGGGCAGCGGCCGCTCCCAGGTGGTCGACCTGCCGGGCGTGTACAGCCTGCTGGGCGGCGGTGGCGAGGACCAGCGCGTGGCCCGCGACTTCCTGCTCGACCACGAGCCCGAGCTGGTGCTGAACATCGTCGACGCGTCGAACCTCGAGCGCCACCTCGCGCTCACCGCCGAGCTGCTGCAGGCCGGCTGCCGAATGCTCCTGGTGCTCAACATGGTCGACGACGCGCGCGCCCAGGGCGTCGAGGTGGATGTCCACGCGCTGCAGGCCAGCCTGGGCGTGCCGGTGGTTCCGATGGTGGCGCGCAAGGGCGTCGGCCGCGAGGCCTTGCTGCGCGCCATCCAGCACAGCCTCGACCGCGAGCCCGCCCCGCCTGCCGCGGGTGGCGTTGCGGGTGGCGTTGCGGATGGCGCTTCCAATCCCGGCGCCGCAGCACTGCCGCCCGCGTTGCACCAGGCCTGCGTCGAACTGGCCGGCAAGCTGCCCGGACCGACAGCGGCGCGCCGGCGGCTCGACGCGCTGCGCCTGCTGGAGGGCCACGCGCCCGCTCCCGGGCCCGACGCGGCGGCCGAGCTTCGGCGCCAGACCGGGCTGTTGCGCGACCAGCTCGGCGAGCACCCGGCCGACCTGCTGGCGGCCCACCGCTTCGACTGGGCGCGCCAGCTCGCCGAGGCCTCGTTGCGGAGCACCCAAGGCGGTGCGCTGCGCCGGCGCGTGACCGAGACCCTGGACCGCGTGGCGCTGCACGACTGGCTCGGCGTTCCGGTGTTCCTGGGCGTTCTGTACGCCGTGTTCGTGCTGAGCTTCAACGCCGGCAAGGTGTTCCAGGAGTTTTTCGACAAGGGCTCGCAGGCCCTGCTGGTCGACGGCTTCGGCCACCTGCTGCTGCGGGCCGGCATGCCGCAGTCGTGGGCGGCGGTGCTCGCGGGCGGCCTCGGCGGCGGCGTGCACCTGGTGGTGGCCTTCATCCCTCCGATCGCGCTGACCTTCGTGCTGCTCGCGCTGCTGGACGATTCCGGCTACATGGTGCGTGCCGCCTACGCGATGGACCGCTTCATGCGCCGCGTCGGCCTGCCCGGCAATTCGCTGGTGCCGATGGTCATCGGCTTCGGCTGCAACGTGCCGGCGATCATGGGCTCGCGAATCGTCGAGGACACGCGGGGGCGCCTGCTCACCGCGCTGGTGCAGCCCTTCATGTCCTGCTCCGCGCGCCTGACCATCTACATGGCCTTCGCCGCCGTGTTCTTCCGCGAGCATGGCGGGCAGGTGGTGTTCGCGCTGTACACGCTGGGCATCGCCAGCGCGCTGCTCACCGCGTGGATCGTCGGCCACACCGCGCTGCGCGGCGCGCCGACGAGTTTCGCGGTCGAGTTGCCGCCGTACCGCCTGCCCAGCCTGCGCAGCGTCGTGCTGCAGAGCTGGCAGCGCCTGAAGGTGTTCATCTGGCGCGTCGGCAAGGTGATCACGGCCATCGCCGTGGTGCTGTTCCTGCTGCCGGGAGTGGGCTGGACCGAATCGGGCCTGCGAGTCACCGACACGCAGCACTCGCTGCTGGCGCAGGGTAGCCGCGCGCTGGTGCCGCTGTTCGAGCCGATGGGCCTGCGCGCCGACGCCTGGCCGGCCGTGTCGGGACTGATCGCCGGCGCGGCGGCCAAGGAGATCGTCATCGGCACCCTCAACGGCATCTACCAGCGCGAGGACGCGCAGCAGCAGGCCGAGGCCTTCCGCGAACCTCGGGTCGGCGAGCGCCTGCTCGACGCACTGCGAACCATTCCGGAGAATGCGCGAAGCTTCGTGGGCTCGCTGCTCGATCCCCTCGGCCTCGGCGCGCTGGGCTCGGCCGGCGAAGCCACCGAGGCATCGGGCGCGAGCAGCCCGACGCTGGCGCACCTGGCCCGCGACTTCACGCCGCTGTCGGCGTTCTCGTACCTGGTGTTCGTGCTGCTGTACGTGCCCTGCGCCAGCACCATGGGCGCGCTGCGCCGCGAAGTCGGCTGGGGCTGGATGGCTTTTTCCGTGGTCTACGGCATGGTGCTCGCGTGGACCTGCGCCACCGCCGTCTACCAGGCCGGGAGCTTCAGCGCGCACCCAGGTCCTTCGGCGATTTGGCTGCTGGCCTGCCTGGCGATCCTCGGCTCGGTGGTCGCGGCGCTGCGCTGGTGGGGCGATCGGGGCGCATCGCGACACGGCGCCGGTGCGCCTGCCGCCTTCGACGCCGGCAGCGCCTGAGCGCCGTCCGCCAGCCATGACCCAGGACCACGGCAACGGGCTGTTCGGGCTGCGTGAAGCCCTGCGGCGAAACGGCCCGGCAACGCTGGCCCAACTCGCCCACCAGCTCGGGCACCCGCGGGGCGTGGTGCAGGCGATGCTCGAGCATTGGCTGCGTCGCGGCCGCGTGGCCGAGGTGGCGGCCGCGCCTGTCGGGCCGGGCCACGCAGGCGGCGGCACCTGCGGCAGCGGGGCATGCGCGCGCTGCGGTTCCTGCGCGAGCGCGAAGCCCCCCGCGGCCGAGGCCGACGGCGATGACCACGTGCGCTACGCCTGGTGCGAGCACAGGCGCGTGGAACTCGTCGGCCTGCGCCGCGACTGAGCGATTGAGCGACCGGGCATCGACTCGCCGCGGCATGGGCGTTACGCTGTGGGCGTCCTCGACACCACAAGCCCGACCCCGCCATGAGCGATGAGACGCCGCGACACGAGCGCGGCATGGAATGCGCGCAGGTGCTGCGCCTGCATGGCGCCGACGCCGCGCCGGCACAGGACCGGCTTTGCCAGGAAGTGCCAATCGCGCTGGAGTTCAACGGCGTCTCCCATGCGGTGATGCTGGCCACGCCCTGCGACCTGGAGGATTTCGCGCTGGGCTTCGCGTTGACCGAAGGCATCGTCGAGCAGGCCGACGAGGTATTCGACACGCTGCAGTGGGAAAGCGAGCAAGGCATCACGCTGCAACTCGACATCGCATCGCGCCGCTTCGAAGGGCTCAAGTTGCGCCGTCGCACACTTGCCGGGCGCACCGGCTGCGGCCTGTGCGGAACCGACTCGCTGGACCAGGCGCTGCGCCCCGTGCCCCGGGTGGTACCGCCGCCGCGAGTCGACGCCGCGGCGCTGTCGCGCGCGGTACGCGAGATGCGCTCGCGCCAGCCGCTGTTCGACGCCACCGGATCGGTCCACGCCGCGGCCTTTTGCGATGGGCTCGGCCAGGTGCTGCTGGTGCGCGAGGACGTGGGTCGGCACAACGCGCTGGACAAGCTGGTCGGCGCGATGGCCCGGCAGGGCCTGCAGGGGCGCGACGGACTGCTGGTGGTCAGCAGCCGGGCCAGCGTCGAGATGGTGCAAAAGGCCGCGATCTGCGGCTGCGGCCTGCTCGCCGCGGTGTCGGCTCCGACCTCGCTGGCCGTGCGCACCGCGCGCGAGGCCGGAATGACCCTCGTCGGCCGCCTGCGCGGCGACGACATGGTCGTGTACAGCGGCGAGGTCCCGGCGACGTCTTGAAATCCGCGCGGCCGGCTCGCAGATAGGAGGCGTGGGCGCTCCGGCATCGAGGAGCGCCGGACGACACCCCTTTCTGCAAGGAGCACGCATCATGGTCGCAACCATGCTGAGGACCCCGGCGAGCTGGTTCGCCGATCTCGACCGCCTGCAACGCGAACTCGACCGCGGCCTGGCCGGCTTCGGCCTGCCGGTGAGCATTCGCGCGGCGAGCGGCGCGAGCTTTCCGGCTGTCAACATCGGCTCCACGCCGCAGGCGGTGGAGGTGTATGCCTTCGCCCCCGGCGTCGATCCGGCACAGCTCGAGGTCACGGTGGACCACAACCTGCTGACCATCGCCGGCAAGCGCGAGCTGCCCGCGCAGGGCAAGGAGCAGACCAGCTACACCGAGGAGCGCTTCGGCGGCGCCTTCCGCCGCGTGATCAGCCTGCCCGACGACATCGATGCTTCGCAGGTCGAGGCGCGCTATGTCGACGGCGTGCTGCGCGTTCGCATCGCCCGTCGCGAGGCCGTGCAGCCGCGGCGCATCACCGTGAACTGACGGGGCGGCCGCGCCGCCCGCAACCCCCTTCGGAGTCCAGCCATGAACAGCCAGAACCCAGCCGTAGCCCATCCCCGCGAAGCCGCCGCGCAGCCCGCGCGCTCGACGCCGACGCAGGCCCCGCATGTCGACGTGTTCGAGGATGCCGACGGCATCACGCTGCGCGCCGACATGCCCGGCGTTCCGCGCGAGCAGCTGCAGGTGCAGATCGACGGCGACACGCTGACCCTGCGCGGCGAGATGCGCATCGAACTGCCGCAGGGCATGGAACCCTTCTACGCCGAGATGCGCAGCAGCTGCTGGGAGCGCAGCTTCACGCTGTCGCGCGAACTCGACGCCAACGCGATTCAGGCGAACATGAAGGACGGCGTGCTGGAACTTCGCATTCCGAAGGCCGAGCATGCCAGGCCGCGGCGAGTGCCGGTTGAGGTAGGCTGAGACTGGCCGGCGGCGCGCGGCGCGGCCCGGGCGTGACAGGCCGGAAGTCGGTCGCCGCCGGCGCCGCCGTCCCGCACAGCCGATGCCCGCACCGTTGCCGATCCACACTCCCATCCCCGCCCAGGCTCCTCGCCACGCGCCGCCGCGCGTGGCCGTCGGGCTGGATTTCGGCACCAGCGGAGCCCGCGTGTGCGTGATCGACCGGCGCGAACGCTGCCTTTTCGAGGCGTCGAGCAGCTGGCCGCGGCCCATGCAGCAGGGTTGCGACGACTGGGAAGCCGCGCTGCTGGACCTGCTGGCGCGTGTTCCCGCGACGCTGCGCGCGAGCCTGGACGCGCTGGCGTTGTGCGCGACCTCCGGCAGCGTGCTGTGGGCCGATCGGCGCCTGCGCCCGGTCGGCCCGGTGCTGATGTATTTCGACCGCCGCGCGCAGGCCGTCGGCGCCGACCTGCAGCGCGCTGATGCCGCGACTCCCGTCGAGGGCCTGGCGCGACTGGAATGGCTGTGGCGAGAGCTCGGGCCCGCGGCGCTGGCCGGAGCCCGCCCGATGCACCAGGCAGACTGGCTGGTCGAGCGCCTGCTCGGGCGGCGCCGGGCTGGTGGCGCCACCGATTGGCACAACGCGCTGAAAAGCGGCGCCGACCCTTCCCGCTGCGCCTGGTCGCCGGTGGCGGCGCAGCGGGCCTACGCCGCGCGCCTGCCGCGCATCGTCGCTCCCGGCACCCGGCTCGGGCGAATCGACCCGGCGCTGGCGCTGGCGCTCGGGATTTCCCCGCGCCTGAGGGTGCTCGCCGGGACCACCGATGCCAACGCGGCGTTCCTGGCCGCCGGCGCCAGTCGCGCGGGCCAGGCGCTGAGCACGCTGGGCAGCACGCTGGTGCTCAAGGTGCTTTCGCGGCGCCGGGTCGACGCTCCCTCCTGCGGGGTCTACAGCCATCGCTTCGGTTCCGCGTGGCTGGTGTCCGGCGCCAGCAACGCCGGCGCCGCGGTGCTGCGCGAACTGTTCGGCGACCAGCGCCTGCGCCTGCTCAGCGCGCGCATCGACGCCGAGCGCGACAGTCCCCTCGATCTGTACCCGATGGCGGGGGTCGGCGAGCGCTTTCCGCAACCCGACCCGGCACTGCAGCCGCGCCTGCTGCCGCGCCCGACCGACGATGCGCAGTACCTGCACGGCCTGCTGCAGGGCCTGGCGCGAATCGAGGCCCGGGGCTACGCGCGCCTGGCCGAACTGGGCGCGCCGGCACCCACGCTGGTGCTGGGCAGCGGCGGCGGAGTGTCGAACCCGGCCTGGACCCGCCTGCGCGAGCGTGCACTGGGGGTGCCGGTACGCGGCGCCGCGGACACGACGGCGGCGTTCGGCGCCGCGCGCCTGGCGCTGCACGGCAGCCGCGTGTTCGACACCGGCGAGCAGTCCGGCTGACACGCGTCCACTGGGCCCCTGGCGCGCCGACGCCGCAACACCGAAAATACGCAGCACAAGCCGGCCCCCGCTGGCACGGCAGGCCCATTGGCTCATGGACAGACAGATCATTCCCCCCGGCGTTCTCGAGCTCGCGCAGGCCGGCGACATGGTGGCCCAGGAATGGCTGGGCGACCACCTGCGCAACCAGGGCGAGCACGAGCAGGCGGGAGCCTGGTACGAGAAGGCGGCCACCCAGGGCTCGGCCAGCGCGCAGTACAACCTGGGCTGGATGCACTACCACGGACGCGGCGTGGTCCAGGACTACGCGCGCTGCATGTACTGGTGGAAGAAGGCAGCCGAGCAGAACATGGTCCGGGCCATCGGTTCCATCGGCATCCTGTTCGAGAACGGCTACGTGGTGGCGCGCAATCCGGGCGAGGCGGCGCGCTGGTACCGGGCGGCGGCCGACCAGGGCGATGCCCCGTCCAGCTGGTTCCTGGGTCGCCTGTACCAGCAGGGCCTGGGGGTGAACCGGGACCGCGAACTGGCCTTGCATTTTTTCCGGCGCGCCGCCGAGCAGTCGCACCGCTCGGCGCAGTACACGCTGGGGCTGAGCCTGCTTGCCGGCCATGTGCGCGAGCGCTGGCCGGAGGCGATGGAATGGCTGCGTCGCGCCGCGCAGTCGGGGCACGAGGCCGCCCAGTACATGCTGGGAATCACGCTGCTGCGCGGGCGGCGGGCACCTCGCAATGTGCGCGAGGCGCTGCACTGGCTGACCCAGGCCGGCGAACGCGGCCATGCGATGGCGCAGTTCGAGCTCGGCCGCATGTACTGGCGCGGCATCGGCGTGCTGCCCGACGTCGGGCGCGCGAAGCACTGGTGGAAAATGGGTGCGGCGCAGCGCCACGTTCCCAGTCGCGAGGCGCTGCAGCGCCTGCGCCGGCAGATGCAGGGCGCCGGAATCGATTTCGAGCAGACCGACTTCGCGCCGACGGTGGTCGGCCAGCCGGCTGGGCGCCGGCGCCGCGGCTGAGCCCGGCAGCGCACGCGACGCGAAAAAAGGCGCGTGCCCGAGGGCAACGCGCCGCACGCGGGAGCTGCGGGGCAGCCGCTGACCGGCCGCCCGGACTCCCTGCGTCGACTGTCACTTCTTGCTGCTCAGGCACTCCTTCATGAACTTCTTGCGCGCGTCGCCCTTGAGCGCGCGGGTCTTGGCCTGGGCATTGCAGTCGACCATCTTCTGCTGCTGCGCGGTGAGCTTGCGCGCCGGCGCCGCAGTCGCTGCCTTGGCGCTCAGGCACTGTTTCATGAAGTCCTTGCGAGCGCTCCCCTTGAGCCCCTTGGCGGTGGCCTCGGTGTTGCACTGGCTCATCTTCTGGTTCTGGGCGCTGGCGGCCTGCGCCGCGGAGATTCCCGTGGCGCCCAGCAGCGCGCAGGACATCGCGAAAGCGAAAAGCAGTTTTTTCATGATCTGGTCTCTCAAGCGGTTCGGATTCTGGTGATCGGAGCTCCGGTGCGGCAAGGCCGCGCCGGCATGCCCTGGCTTGCGACAGGGCGCGATCAGCATAGCGGCGCCACGCATGTTTCGAAGCGTGTCGAAGCGAAGTGTTGTTGCATCGCCGCACCGCGCACGCAAGGCCCCGCGGCGTCAAGCATCCGAAACCGGGCGGCCTCTATGCTGCTGTCGCGGCGCGCCGACCGCGCCGCGACCCTCTCACGCCAAGGAGCGAACATGGGACTGCTGGACGACGCATTGGGAGCCCTCGGAGCCGGGGGCCCGGACACGCAGGGCTTGTTGCAGGCTGCCGCCCATCTGGTACAGCAACAACCCGGAGGGCTCGACGGACTGGCGCAGCGCTTCGAGCAGGCCGGCCTGGGCGACATCGTGCACAGCTGGATCGGCGCGGGAGCCAACGCGCCCGTGTCGGCCGAGCAGATCCAGCAGGTGCTCGATGCCCCGATGCTGGCGGACCTGGCGGACAAGCTGGGCGTCGACCCGCAGCAGGCGGCATCGTCGCTGGCCCAGGTGCTGCCGCAGTTGGTGGATCACCTGACTCCCGGCGGCAGCCTGCCCGGCGCAGGCGAGGTCGACGGCATGCTGCAGCAGGGGCTGTCGGCGCTGGCGAAGCGGCTGTTCGCGGGCTGAGCGCGGGGCAGGCAGGCTGCGGTCCTGCCCCGGCGAGACCCTGCGCTACGAGCGCAGCGACACGTCGCGCCGACCCGCGACGATCTTGCGCGCCATGCTGAAGCGGTGCACCTCGCTGGGGCCGTCGTAGATGCGGAACGCGCGCATGTCCGTGAAGATGCGCGAAACCACCTTCTCGCCGGTGACCCCCTGCCCGCCCAGGATCTGCACGCAGCGGTCGACCACACGCCATTCGGCCTCCGAGCACACCACCTTGGCGCGGCTGGATTCGAAGTTGCATCGCTCGCCCTGGTCCAGCAGCCAGGCCGTGTGCCAGATGTGCAGGCGCGCGGTGTGCAGGTCCATGTCGTTGTCGGCGAGCATGAAGCCCACCCCCTGGTGCTCGCCCAGCGCCTGGCCGAAGGCCTGGCGCTGGCGCGCGTAGGCCAGAGCTTCGTCGTGGGCGCGCTGCGCCTGGCCCAGCCAGCGCATGCAATGGGTCAGGCGTGCCGGGGCCAGGCGCACCTGCGCATAGCGCAGGCCCTGGCCGATCTCGCCCAGCACGTCGTGCTCGGGAACGCGCAGGCCGCGCAGTCGCACCACGCCATGGCCTCCGGTGAAACACGAATCCATCGCGTCCATCGTGCGCTCGACCTCGATCCCCGGGCGGTCCATGTCACTGAGGAACATGGTGGCCGAACCATCCTCCATGCGCGCCATGATGATGGCGATGGCGGCTCCCTGCGCGCCGGTGATGAACCACTTGACGCCATCGATCACGTAATCGCTGCCGTCGCGCACCGCCGTCGTGCGCAGCATCGACGGGTCGGCTCCGGCGCCGGGGGGCGGCTCGGTCATGCAAAAGCACGAGCGCGCGCTGCCCTGCACCAGCGGGCGCAGCCAGCGCTGCTTCTGCTGTGCCGAGGCCACCACCTCGAGCAGGTGGATGTTGCCTTCGTCCGGGGCGTGGATGTTGAGCGCCGTGGGCCCCAGAGCCGAATAGCCCGCCTCCTCGAACACCACGGCCTTTTGCAGGTGCCCCAGCCCGAGGCCTCCGAGTTCGCGCGACGCATGCGGGGTCAGCAGCCCGGCCGCGCGCGCCAGCGCGACGAGCTCGTCGCGCAACGACTCGTCGGGACCATGCTGCCCCCAGCGCGGGTCGCGCTCGTAGGGCACGATGCGCTCGCGGATGAAGCTGCGCACTCGCAGCTGCAGTTCGCGCAGTTCGGGGCTCAACGCAAAATCCATGGGCATCTCCTGAGGGGCGGCCGCGCCGCGACGTGATCCGGTATTTCAACACCGGGGCCGCGGCGGCGCCACCGCGGACTCATGCCAGCAGGCACACCGTGTTCGACGCGCTCCAGTCGGTCAGCGGCTGCGCGAGGTCGGCGCCGCGCTGCACGGCGGTCATCTCGGCGACGATGCTCATGGCGATCTCCGGCGGCGTCAGGCCGCCCAGGCGCAGCCCCACGGGCCCG
>JAKCDM010000083.1:2945-13558 GCA_021841865.1 Pseudomonadota bacterium | reverse complement strand
ACGACGAGACCTTCATCAAGTGGAAGCCCACCGTGCTGTACTGGGTGTTCGCGCTGACCCTGGCCGGCGGGCAGCTGGTGCTGCGCCGCAACCTGATCCGCTCGCTGCTGGGCAGCCAGCTCGAGCTCCCGGAGGCCGCGTGGACCCGCCTGAACTGGTCGTGGGCCGCCTACTTCGCGCTGATGGGGGTGGCCAACCTGTGGGTCGCCTTCACCTTCTCGACCGCCACCTGGGTGAACTTCAAGCTGTTCGGCAGCCTCGGGCTGACCCTGGTGTTCGCGGTGCTGCAGTCCCTGCTGATCGCCCGCTACCTACCCGAACGCGAAGGCGCGGGCCCGGGCTCGACGCCGCGATGACCCGGCTCGAGCGCATCGAGCAGCGCCTGCGCGAGGCCTTTCCCGGCGACGCGGTGGTGGTCGGCGACCGCTCCGCGGAGCATCACGGACACGCCGGATTCGACCCCGAGGGCAGCCATTTTCACATTCGCATCGACAGTGGGCGCTTCGCCGGAAAGGGCACTTTGGCGCGCCATCGCCTCGTGTATGATGCCTTGAACCCCCTGTTGCGACAGGAGGTGCATTCCATCACACTGGATCTGCGCCCTCTGTGAATCAAGGCGTTCCGCTTCGAATCGAGCGGTTCGCGTGGGGGGAGACAGCGAGCGTCGCGGCGCTTCGATCACGAGCCGATGGGCGTCGAGGCCATGCGATTCGTAGTTCCGGTTTGCAGGTTTCGGTAAAGCCCCGTTAATCCCGCATATCTTTTTTCAACTTTTCTGGCTGATCGTTCCATGACCCTGATTCGTTCCAAATTCCTGCCCGCCGCGATCGCGCTGGCGCTGGCCAGCCCGCTGGCCCTGGCGCAGACCGCCGCCACCGTCAACGGCAAGGCCATTCCCGAATCCCTGGTGGACGCCGTGGCCGCCAATATGGCCAAGCAGTCGGGCCAGCCGGTCACGCCGCAGCTCAAGCAGCAGATCAAGAAGGAAATGATCCTGCGCGAAGTCGTCGTGCAGGAAGCGGAAAAGATGGGCCTGCCCAAGCAGCAGGATATCCAGGATGAAATCGAGATCAATCGCCAGAATGTGCTGATTCGCGCGGTTCTCGGCGACTACCTGAAAAAGCACCCGATCACCGACGCGCAGATCAAGGCCAAATACGACACCTTCACCAAGTCCTTCGGCAACACCGAATACGAGGCGCAGCACATCCTGGTGCCCACCGAGAAGGAAGCCGACGACGTGATCGCCCAGCTGAAAAAGGGCGCGAAGTTCTCCGATCTGGCCAAGAAGTACTCCAAGGACACCGGGTCCGCTGCCAACGGCGGCAACCTCGGCTGGTCGACTCCGGGCAATTACGTGCCCCCGTTCGCCGACGCGCTGACCAAGCTCAAGCCGGGCCAGTACACGACCACGCCGGTGAAGACCCAGTTCGGCTGGCATGTCATCAAGCTCGACAAGACCCGCCCGGCGAAGCCGCCGGCGCTGGAACAGCTGCGTCCGCAGATCGTGCAGGAACTGCAACGCGAAGCCATCCAGAAGTACCAGCAGCAACTCCTCGCCTCGGCGAAGATCAGCCAGTAAGCGCGTCAGCGCCCCTCTGCAGCGAGGGGAAGCGAACGAGCCGGCCCGCGGGCCGGCTTTTTTACGCCCGCTGCGTGCCCTCGACGCCCGGACGCACCAGCTGCCGCAGCTCGGCCTCGCTGAGGGTCTCCTGCTGCAGCAGGCGCGCGGCGCCCTGCTCCAGGGTCGCGCGGCGCTGCTCGAGGATCGAGCGGGCGCGCTCGAAGGCCATGCCCGCGAGATCGCGCACCGCGCAATCGATTTCGCGCGCAGTCTGCTCGCTGTAGTTGCGCTGCGCGACCACCGGCGTGCCCAGCAGGTTCTGCGGGGCGTCCTCGAGTGCCACCTGTCCCAGGCCGTCGACCATGGCGTAGCGCGTGACCATGCTGCGCGCGATGTCGGTGACCTTGGCCAGGTCGTCGGCCGCCCCGGTGGACAACACGCCGAACATCAGCGCCTCGGCGGCACGCCCGCCCATCAGCACGGCCATCTTGTCCAGCAGTTCGTCGCGAGTCATCAGGTAGCGGTCCTCGGTCGGGCGCTGGATGGTGTAGCCGAGCGCGCCGATGCCACGCGGGATGATCGACACCTTGTGCACGACCTCGCTTCCCGGCAGGCTCATCGCCACCAGCGCATGGCCCATTTCATGGTGCGCGACGATCTCGCGCTCATGGGCATTGAGCAGGCGGTTGCGCTTTTCCAGCCCGGCGACGATGCGCTCGACGGCCCGCGTGAAATGGGCGGGAGTGACGGCCTGCGCGTTCTCCCGCGTGGCCAGCAGCGCCGCCTCGTTGACCAGGTTGGCGAGGTCGGCGCCGGAAAACCCCGGGGTCAGCGAAGCAACCTGTTCCAGGCTGACCGAGGGGTCCAGTCGCACCTTGCGCGCGTGCACCTGCAGGATCTGCACGCGGCCGACCTTGTCGGGGCGGTCGACCAGCACCTGGCGATCGAAACGTCCGGCGCGCAGCAGCGCCGGATCGAGGATTTCCGGCCGATTCGTCGCCGCCAGGATGACCAGTCCCGAACTCGGGTCGAAACCGTCGAGTTCGACCAGTAGCTGGTTCAGGGTCTGCTCCTTCTCATCGTGCCCGCCGCCGAACGGCGCCGCCGCGCGGGCACGGCCCAGCGCATCGAGCTCGTCGATGAAAATGATCGCCGGGGCCTTGGCGCGCGCCTGCTCGAACAGGTCGCGCACGCGCGCTGCGCCGACGCCGACGAACATTTCGACGAACTCCGAGCCGCTGATGGAATAGAACGGAACGCCGGCCTCGCCCGCCACCGCGCGCGCCAGCAGGGTCTTTCCGGTGCCCGGCGGGCCCACCAGCAGGATGCCCTTGGGCGCGCGTGCGCCCAGGCGGCCATGGCCTTGCGGGTCCTTCAGGAACTCGACGACCTCCTGCAGTTCCTGCTTGGCCTCGTCGACTCCGGCGACGTCGGCATAGCTGACCCCGGTGCTGTTTTCCATGTAGACCCTGGCACGGCTTCTGCCGATGGCCATGAAGCCTCCGCCCAGTCCCTGGCGGTCGGCGAAGCGCCGCACCATGAAGTACCAGACGCCGAAAAACGCCAGTGCCGGGAAGATCCACGACAGCAGGTTGGACAGCCACGCGCTGCTCGGCCGCTGCGAATAGCGCACGCCGTAGTGCTGCAACTGCTGCGCCACCTGCGGATCCACGCGCAGTGCGACGATCTTGCGCGGCTGCTTGCCGTTGGTGTCGCGAAGCACCCCGGTGATGGTCTGCTCGCCGACTTCGACGTCGCTGAAACGTCCTTGCTGGAGGTAGGTCTGGAATTCGCTGTACGGCACCGTGCGCACCTGCGCGGCGTCCTGCCACAGGCCCTGCAGCCAAAGCAGCAGCAGCAGCGCCACCAGCCAGTAGCCGACGTGGATCCGGGACTTCGGATCCAGGCGCGGCAGGCGCGGGCGCGGATCACGCGCCGAGCCTGGCCCCGCGTCGCGCTCGGCGTCGGACTGCTTGTCGGTATCGGCCATGAACGGGCTCCCCGCGGCAACATGGTGTCACCAGCATACCCCCGCCACTTGCGATTTCACGACTCCGACATGATCAGCATCCAGGCCGAGCGCAATTGCAGCGGCAGTCCGGCGACGAACATGATCAGCCCGGCGTAATGCTGGTCCTGCAACGGGGAGAGGTTCCACAGGCACAGCACGTCCAGGTACGGCATGTACAGCACATGGCTGCTCCAGACCCACACCGCGGCGACCAGCATCATCGGCAGCCCGGCGAGCCAGCCGACCAGGCCGGCGAGCCAGCGCCTGCGGATGCCGCGGCTGCCATCGAGCAGCTGCGCCCACATCATCAGCCCGCCGAGCAGCAGCAGGACTCCGAACGGGGCGCTGAACACCGCGTTCGAAAGCGCCGTGTCGAACACTCCGGGCACGTTGAGCGCCAGGGTCAGCAGCATGAACACCGCCACCGCCACCCAGGGGTCGAGCAGCCATTTCGCCCACCACGCATGCCGCGGCTCGCGCCACGCGCCGCGCGCCTGCCGCGGGATGCCCAGCAGCAGCAGCGGCGACACGCCCTGCCCCAGCAGCATCAGCGCCGCGGCGTAGGTGGTCATGGATTGCAGCGGGTCGTGCAGCCCCCACGCGGCGACCAGGGTCGCCAGGCAGCCCAGCGCGAAGCTGGCCATGCGCCACGGCGCCCAGCGCCGGCGCGAGGCGACCCATGCGTGTACCAGCAGCGCGCAAAGCACCCCGAGAATCCAGCCGCCCCAGGCCGGAAGCGCCCACGCCGCGCCGTTCATGCGCCCGCGCCCGAGGCGCCGGCACGGCGCAGCATGGTGCGCAGGTCCTGCAGCAGCAGGCCATGCGCCGCCAGCTGGGCGTAGCCGTAACGCGCACGCAGGCGCCCATGCGGGCCCACCAGGGTCACCGCGGCGGTGTGGTCGATCCAGTAGTCGGCATGGCTCGCCGGCTGCCCCGGGTCGCTGACCCGACGCCAGCGCACTCCCCATTGCGCGGCGGCCCGCGCGGTGGAGCTCGCATCGCCGCGCAGGCCTTGCGCGGCCGGCAGCAGCGCGTCGAGATAGGCGCGCAGCACCGGCGGCGTGTCGCGCCGCGGGTCGAGGGTGACGAACACCACGTGCACGTCACGGCCCCGGGCGCCCAGCTGATCGAGCACGTGGGCCAGTCGCACCAGGGTCAACGGGCACACGTCGGGGCAATGCGTGTAGCCGAAGAACACCAGCACCGGATGGCCTCGCTGCGCCTTCCACGCATAGGGGCTGCCGCGCGTGTCGAGCAGCCCGGCGAAGACCGGCGCCGGGCGCGGGCTCAACGCGTGGCCGTGCAGCTTCGGGCCGCTGCCGCCGACGCGGCTGAAGCCCCAGAACAGCCCTGCCAGCAACAGGCAGGCCAGCGCGGCACGCGCGGCGCTGGCGCGCCACGACGCCGCGTCAGCGGCGTCGCGCGCCAGCGCCGCCGTCGCCTCACCAGACGTGGAAGCCCACGGCATGGATGGGATGCGTGATCATCGGCCACAGCGTGGGAATGTAGACCGCCAGGGTCACGACCAGCGTGACCAGGGTCCACAGCCCGAGGTGCTCGGCGATTCGTGCGATCTGCGAGTTCTCCGGCCCTGCCAGCACGCCGGCGAACGGAATGCCACGCGCGGCGCGCTCGTCCCGACGCCCGAACAGGGTGCCGAAGAAGCTGATGAAAAAGCCGATGGCCCCGAGCGCGGCGATGGCGCCGCCGATTCCCACGGTGATCAGCGCGCCGTGCACCGCGCCGTACAGTCGCATGTACTGGTCGTGCGGCAGCGCGGAGATCCAGGCCCGGCGGGGAACGCCATCGAGCCCGGCATAGTGACCCGCGAAGCCCCACACCATCAGCCCGATGAACCACAGCCACACGCCGGCCAGCGCCAGGCGCGGCGCGAACAGGCGCCGCCCGGTGAGGTGGGGCAGCAGCCAGCAGCTAACGCCCATGAACACCAGCGTGGTCATCGTGCCGACCGTGAGGTGGAAGTGCGCCGGGATCCACAGCGTGTTGTGCACGACGTTGTCGAGCTGCCAGCTGGCGTTGACGATGCCGCCGGCGCCGCCGAAGATGAAACTCACCAGCGCCAGCACCTGCGCGGCGACCGACGGATCGCCCCAGGGCAGCGCGGTCCACCAGCCCATCAGGCCCTTGCCGCCGCGGCGACGCCCGGCATACTCGAGGCTCAGCGCAACGGTGAAGGCGGTGATCAGGCTGGGAATGGCCACCGACAGGGTCAGCGCAGTGACGATGCCCTTGATCACCGGGGCGATTCCCGGGTCGGTGTACTGGTGGTGGGTCCCCACCGGCACCGAGAACACCATCAGCAGCAGGAAGGCCAGGCGCGCCAGCGGGTCGGACACCAGCTTGCCCCCGGCCTGGCGCGGCAGCAGCGCGTAGATCGAGATGTAGCCCGGCATCAGCCAGTAGTAGACGATCGGGTGCCCCGTCCACCAGAACAGGGTGCGCGCCAGCAGCGGGTCGACGGTCGATGTCAGGCCCAGCGACCACGGATCGAGCAGGAACACCGCCTCGCTGCCGGCGCCCAGCGCGGCCAGCAGCCACATGAGCAGGATGCTCGCGCTCATGAAGGTCACCAGCGGAGTGACCTGCCCGGGATGGGCCTTTTTCCAGCGCGCGCGCAGGTCCAGCACGACGATCAGCGGCAGCAGGCTGGCCACGACCACCAGCGTAATCCCCAGATAAAAGTACGGGCTTCCCTGCAGCGGCGGGTAGAAGGTGTAGAGCACGCTCGACGAGTTGTCGAACATGGCGTAGGCGGCCATCAGCGTGCCCACCAGCATCAGCGCGTAGGTGAACCAGCCCAGCGCCAGGTTCGGGCGCAGTTCGAGTTCACGCGCCGGCAGGTACATCAGCCAGCCGGAAATGGTGAAGAAGGTGAACACGAAGGCGTTGAGCACGCCATGCATGGTCAGACCCTGGTAGTAGGTCTTCAGGAACGGCGCCAGGTACGGATAGAGGTTGAGCCCGGCGTAGTTGGCCCCTTGCAGCACTCCGATGGAAATGCCCACGACCAGGGCCAGGAAGCCGGTGACCCAGAAGGCCAGCAGCAGTCTCTTGGCGGCGACCACGTCCTGCGTGATCGCGATGGCCGCGTGGCGCGGCGCGGTATTCGACATCACGGCGCTCATGCCTTCTTGCTCCCGGTGATCACGATCTTGCCGATCATCGCCTGATGCCCGGCCCCGCAATACTCGTTGCAGATGATGTAGTAGGTCCCGGGCTTGTCGAAGGTGTAGCTGACATGCCCGATGACTCCCGGAATGGCGGTGAGGTTGATGCTGGTGCCCTGGATCTCGAAGCCGTGCAGCACGTCGCCGCTGGTCACGTAGAAGGTCACGTGCGAGCCCACCGGCAAGGTCACGGCCTTGGCCGTGCCCGGTGTCCAGGACCAGATGCGGCCCATCTCGTACACGTTGTAGCTGTCGGGCCCGGTCTGCTTGATGCCATCGCCCTGGAAGTCCGCCAGGGTCGCCGGGGTGTTGGGGTCGGAGTAGATGCGCGTCGTCTTCGCCACCACGCCGTAGTCGTGCACCACCAGGTAGACGGCGGCGATGAACAGCACGGCGATCATCACGACGGAGATGAACACCCAGGTGCGCTCGTGACGTTGCGCGGTGTGATGGAAACGCCGCTCGAAATCGTCGGACAGGGTCGAACTCATCACCGCTCCTCAGGCGTGCAGGGAAAAATAGCTCGCGACCATCGCCCACAGCGCGATCACGACCACGAACAGGCTGCCCACGATCACCCACGCTCCCATCGGACGCGCGAACTGCAGGTCCGGCTCCGGCCAGTCGGGCTCGGCCAGCGCGGGCTGGCCGGGGCGTGCGCCGGGGATCGGCAGCGGTTCATAGGGATGCTCTACGGACATCGGGAAGGCTCCTCGGAATGGGACCGGACGACGAGTGCCGCCGTGCCGGGTCGAACTCGACATGAAAACGAAGATAGTTCGTGCGCAAGATGCGTCGCTTGCGTTTCGTCATGGCTTTTTGGATCTCGATGCGACAATTGCTTCACAATGTTTCTCGCCCAGGGCGCAACAATCTTGCGCGCACCCTGCGGGCCGCGCGTATCGATCGACCACCAACTCAGTATCCGTAGGCGAGCAATGCGCCGAACAGCGGAAGCAGCACCAGGATGTGGGCCTGCCACATCAGCCAGCGCCGCTGGCTCCGGATCGCCTCCGGCGTCGGAGCTTCGGCCTGGTCGCGCCAGCGCAGCAACGCGCTGCGGGACGGCAGGCCCATGGCCAGCATGAGCGCGAACAGCGCCAGCTTGACCCACAGCAGGGGATTGGACGCATACCAGCCCGCGCCCTTGACCCCGAGCAACACCCGCAGCGCGCCGCTTGCCGCGACCGCTGCGAAAGCCGCCCAGCACCAGTTGTCCATGCGCAGCACCCGGCGCAGCAGTTGCGGGCGCCCGGCCAGCACCTCCGGGCGCAGCAACGCGACCTTGGCGGTCAGGAAGACGACCAGTCCCAGCACCGCGGAGATGTGCAGGTAGGCCAGCAGGGTTTCGAGCAGCATGGTGGCGAGGGCGCCCGCGGCAAGCAGGCTTTAGATGTATTTTTAAAGAATCTTATAGATTCCTAGCGAGTTGCACAAGATTCGCGCGCCTCCACTGCGCGAACCCGGGTCAGCCGTTGCGCGACGACATACCCATCTCGAACCCATGGTGGATGCCACATCTGCTGGCAAACCCTAGGATCGGCGCGAACCCGCATTCATCGCCGCATTCATCACCGAGTCCCACGCCATGCCCGCACCGAAACTTCCCGACCGACTTCGAGTCGCGCTCGCTGCGGCCTGCGTGGCCGTGGCGGTGCCGGCCATCACCCATGCGAAGCCGCCGGGCGACACGATTGCGACGGGCTTCGAAGTGCGCAACGCGCTGAACACGCCGCTGTACGGCTTTCGAATCCGCGAAGGCGACGGCCAGTGGAAGCTCATCGGCGACCTGGCGCCGGGCAACAGCAGCTTCCAGGCGCCGATCCCCCGGAACCTGGTCGTGGGCACCTTCGAGTTCCAGTCGCCCGCGCAGCGGGCGACCGGTGACTACACCCTCGGCGGATTCAACGCGCCGCGCGACGGCAAGGTCGTGATCGCGATCGACCCGCAACCCGGGATTGCGCGCTGCCCGGCCTGCAACCCCGACGTCGGCAGCACGCTGATGACGCTGCCCGTCGCCAACGCCTGGGCTGGTCTTCCCGCCCCATGGGGCGAAGCCTCGCGGCTGTCGCTGCTGGCCGTGCCCGCGGCCGATGCCTTGCGATCCGGCTTCATGTTCTGCCTGAGTGTCGACATCGGCCTGAGCACGCTTTTCTGCGCCGGGGATTCGCTCAGCTTCATCGGCTCGGGAAAAGGTCTGGGCATGGGCCTGTCCTATGGCTGGTTTTCCCAGGCGGTGAGCCGGTCGATGCTCGTGAACGCCTTCCCCGTGCGTGCCGTGCAGCTGCAGTACGCGCTGTATCCGACCTTGCTGCGCTTCTACGCCCACTCCGACGACATGCCCGATGACCGGGATCTCGGCCACTTCGTCGGGATCGGCGTGGGCGCCCAGGCCAACCTCACCACGAGCGGCGGATTCACGTCGGCGGAGTCGGCCTGGCCCGGCCCGATGCTGCCGCCCGGCAGCTACCAGGCCAGCTGCCGCTCGCTGGACTTCGACGCCGGCCAGCACACGCTTACCGGTATCTGCCAGGGACCCGACGGGCAAGCCGGCTCGCAACTCGATCTAGCGACATGCCGCGGCGCCGATGTGAAAAACGAGCAGGGAGCCCTGAGCTGTGACCTGCCCGCCGGCAGCTACCGCGACAGTTGCAGCGTGATGCGCTACCGCGACGGGGTGCTGCAGGCGAGCTGTCCCCGCGCCAATCCGCAGCACAGCCTGGATACGAGCCTGGACATTGCGCACGACTGCGATGCCGGCTCGACCGTGTCCAATGTCGATGGCGTACTGCGCTGCGACAGGGCCTGGCAGCCCCCCGGCCCCTACCGCGACAGCTGCTTGGCGATTCGCTATGCCGGCGGCGTGCTGCATGCCGACTGCGGAGGGCTCGACAGTCGCACGCTGGACGCGCGACTCGACTACGCGCGACTTTGCGTTCCGGGCAGTGATGTGGACTTCGCCCCGCGCTACGGCGGCGGCGGGCAGCTGCAGTGCGCCGAGCCACGGTGAGCCGCGGCGACGGGCAGACCTGCGGGCCGGCGCGACGCCATCCGGTGGTTCAACAGCCCTCGGGCGCCCGAACGAGATGCCAGGTATTTACGGGACAGGACACTAGAAGGGAGTCGGATGCCCCAGCATGCGCGACACGGCCCACAATGCGCCGATCAGCAGAGGCTGGTGCAGCAGGTAGATGCTCAGCGGCCAGCGGCCGAGCAGCGCCAGCGGTGCCACGCGGGGCAGCGCGCGCAGCGGACGCAGCTCGACGCGCCGCGCCAGCGCGCCCAGGCCGGCGCCGATCCAGAACACCCCCAGCCATGGCAGCAGCGGCACGTAGTCCTCGGTGATCGGCTTCTCGGTGATCAGCCCGGTCCAGTTCCACCAAGGAGGGTTGAAGCGCGCGTCGGCGAACAGGTGCGGCGCGGCGATGGCCAGCGGCGCCAGCAGCAGCACCCAGGCACCCAGGCGGCGCCCGACCAGGTGGTGCACCAGCAGCATCGCAGCGACGCCTTGCAGGATGCCGAAATAGATGAAGCTGGCGGGAAACGCCAGCCAGCTGCCGCCGACCACCAGCAGGCCGGCACCGAAGATCTGGCCCCAGCGGCGCCAGAAGGCATGTTCGCTGCGCTCGCGCGCGTCGCCCACGGCCTGCGCCAGCCCGGCGCTGAGCAGGAACAGGCTGACGATGCACACGCGCTGCCACAGCCACACCGGGTTGGTGTAGAAATCGGTGCGGATGTAGCCGAACCAGTTCAGGTCGAAGCTGAAATGAAAGGCCATCATCCAGACGATGGCCAGCCCGCGCAGGCTGTCGAGCCCGCCCAGCCTCGGCCTGCCGGGCGAAGCCCGGCC
>JAKCDM010000083.1:0-2845 GCA_021841865.1 Pseudomonadota bacterium | reverse complement strand
GGCATCAGCGCCGTGAAGCGCCCGTCGGGCGTGGTCACGCCGGTCAGGCCGCCGGCGCTGCCGTTGGGGTTGAGGGGATAGATCTCGGTCGGCCGGCCGTGGCCGTCGACAAAGCGCAGCGCGGCTTCGACCTTCGCTGCGTCTCCCTGCCGGGAGAAGTCGGCATAGCCCTCGCCATGCGCCACGACGATGGGCATGCGGCTGCCGGCCATGCCGCTGAAGAACAGCGACGGCGACGCGGGCACCTCGACCATCGCCAGTCGCGCCTCGTACTGCTCGGAGCGGTTGCGCGTGAAGCGCGGCCAGGCCTGGGCGCCGGGGATCATCGGGGCCAGCGCCGCGAGCATCTGGCAGCCGTTGCACACGCCCAGCGCGAAGGTGTCGCTGCGCGCGAAGAACGCAGCGAAGCCCTGCTCGAGCGCGGGATTGAAGCGAATGCTGCGCGCCCAGCCCTCGCCGGCGCCGAGCACGTCGCCGTAGCTGAAGCCGCCGCAGGCCACCAGGCCGCGGAACTCGCCCAGCTCGACGCGTCCGGCGATCAGGTCGCTCATGTGCACGTCGTGGGCGTCGAAACCCGCCCGGTCCATGGCCCAGGCCATCTCGCGCTGCGAATTCACCCCCTGCTCGCGCAGGATCGCCACCCGCGGTCGCGCTCCGGTGGCGATGAAGGGCGCGGCCACGTCGTCGCCCGGATCGAAACCGAGCTCGGCATGCAGGCCGGGGTCGTCGCCGCACACCAGCTGGTGCTCCGAGTCCGCGCACTCGGGGTTGTCACGCCGCAGCGCGATGGCGTGCGACACGTGATCCCACTGCGCGAGCAGTTCGGAGCGCGGCAGCGCCAGCACGCGCCGGGAATCGCGCCAGATCTCGATGTGCTCGCCGGCCGACACCTGCGCGACCACGTGGCTGCAGGCCGACAGGCCATGCGCGCGCAGCACGCGCAGAGCCGCGTCGCGCTGCTCGAGGCGCACCTGCAGCACCACGCCGAGTTCCTCGTTGAACAATGCGCGCAGCATCAGGTCGTTGCGTCGCTCGGCCACCTGCTCGGCCCAGTTCTTCGCGTCGCCTTCGTCGGGAAGGGCCTCGGAAGCCGCGATCAGCAGGTCCAGGTTCAGCGCCACGCCGGCGCGCCCGGCGAAGGCCATTTCGCACACCGCCGCCCACAGGCCGCCGTCGCTGCGGTCGTGATAGGCCAGCACCATGCCCTGCTCGCGAAGCTCGGCCAGTGCCGCGCACAGGCGCGCCAGGTCCTCGGCATCGTCGAGGTCGGGAACCGGGCTCGCGGCCTGGCCCAGCGCCTGCGCCAGGATGCTGCCGCCCATGCGCTGGCGCCCGTGCCCGAGGTCGACCAGCAGCAGCACGCTGGCGCCCTGGTCGACGCGCAGTTGCGGGGTCCATGCGCCGCGCACGTCGTCGAGCACCGCGAACGCGGACACCAGCAGCGAAACCGGCGAACTCACCGCGCGCTCGGCGCCGTCCTGCTGCCAGCGAGTGTGCATCGACAGCGAATCCTTGCCCACCGGAACGGAGATCCCCAGGCTCGGACACAGCTGCTCGGCGACGGCGCGCACCGTGTCGTACAGCGCGGCATCCTGGCCGGGCTGGCCGCAGGCGGCCATCCAGTTGCACGACAGCTTGACCTGCCGCAGCGTGCGCAGCGGCGCCGCCAGCAGGTTGGTCAAGGCCTCGGCCACCGCCATGCGCCCGCTCGCCGCGGCGTCGGCCACGGCCAGCGGAGTGCGCTCGCCCATCGACATGGCCTCGCCGCGCGTGCCGGCGTAGTCGGCCAGCGTGATCGCGCAATCGGCCACCGGCACCTGCCACGGGCCGACCATCGGGTCGCGGTGCGACAGACCGCCCACGGTGCGGTCGCCGATGCTGATCAGGAAGCGCTTGCTGGCCACGCTGGGGTGCCGCAGCACCGTGGCCGCGGCCCAGGCCGGATCCACGTCGGTGAGGTCGATCGGCGCCAGCTCGGGCACCGCGCTGCGCACGTCGCGCACCATGCGCGGCGCCTTGCCCAGCAGCACCGGCATCGGCATGTCCACCGGGGCGCCGCCGAGCAGGCGGTCGGCCATCTGCAGCAGCGGCTGCTCCTGCGCCGTGCCGAGCACCGCGAACGGGCAGCGCTCGCGCGCGCACAGCGCGGCGAATTCGTCCAGCGCCTGCGGGGCGATGGCCAGCACGTAGCGCTCCTGGCTTTCGTTGCACCAGATCTCGCGCGGGCTCATTCCGCTTTCCTCCACCGGCACGTCGCGCAACTCCAGGCGCGCGCCGAGCCCGGCGCCGTCGACAAGCTCGGGCAGCGCGTTGGACAGCCCGCCGGCGCCGACGTCGTGGATGGCCAGGATCGGGTTGGCAGCGCCCATCGCGCGGCAGGCCTCGATGACCTCCTGCGCGCGGCGCTGCATTTCCGGATTGCCGCGCTGCACCGAGTCGAAATCCAGGTGCTCGGCGTTGCTGCCGGTGGCCAGGCTCGACGCCGCACCGCCGCCGACGCCGATGCGCATGCCGGGCCCGCCCAGCTGCAGCAGCAGCGTGCCGGGCGGGAACGAGACCTTGTGGGTGTGGGCGTCGGCGATCTCGCCCAGCCCGCCGGCGATCATGATGGGCTTGTGGTATCCCCAGTGACGCCCGCCGGCGGCCTGCTCGAACACGCGGAACACCCCGCACAGGTTGGGACGCCCGAATTCGTTGTTGAAGGCCGCCGCGCCGATCGGCCCGTCGATCATGATCTGCAGCGCGCTGGCCAGGTGGCCCGGGCGGCCGATGTCGTCGCCCTCCCACGGTTCGGGCTGCTGCGGGTCCAGGCGCAGGGCCGACACGTGGAAGCCGCCGAGCCCGG
>JAKCDM010000211.1 GCA_021841865.1 Pseudomonadota bacterium | reverse complement strand
TCAGCCGGAGCGGCACAATGCGCGGCCCCTCCGATTAAAGGGCCGCGTATGATACCGGCATCGGTTCAACCCCGCCAGATTTCCGCCCACTGGCAGCAGGAGCTCGCCGAGGCCATCACCGATCCCGAGACGCTGGCCGCGGCGCTCGGACTGCCGCTGCACGCCCTGGGGGCGGTCGACACCGCCTTCCCGCTGCGCGTGCCGCGCAGTTTCGTGGCGCGCATGCGCCCCGGAGATCCGGCCGATCCGCTGCTGCGCCAGGTGCTGCCGGCCGCCGCAGAGCTGCTCGAGCAGGCCGGCTACGGCGCCGACCCGCTCGAGGAAGCTGCCGCGCAGCGCGCCCCGGCGCTGCTGCAGAAATACCGCGGCCGAGCGCTGCTGATCGCCACCCAGAGCTGCGCAGTGCACTGCCGCTACTGCTTCCGGCGCGAATTCCCCTACGCCGCCCAGCACAGCGAAGGGGCGCGCTGGAGCGAGGCGCTCGCGGCAATCGCCGCCGACGCATCGCTCGAGGAAATCATCCTCAGCGGCGGCGATCCGCTTTCGCTGAGCACGGCGCGGCTCAGCGCACTGGGCGAGGAGCTGGCACGCATCCCGCACCTGCGGCGTCTGCGCATCCACACGCGCCAGCCGGTCGTGCTGCCCTCGCGCGTGGACGCCAGCCTCCTCGAATGGTTGCGCTCCAGCCCGCTGCCGATCGTGATGGTGCTGCACATCAACCACCCGAACGAACTCGACGCGTCGCTGCGCGCCGCGTGCGCGAGCCTGCGCGCCACCGGGATCACGCTGCTGAACCAGACCGTTCTGCTCGCCGGCGTCAACGACGATGCGGCGGTACTCGCCGAGCTGTCACGAGAGCTGTTTCAGGCCGGCGTGCTGCCCTACTACCTGCACGCGCTCGACAAGGTGCGCGGCGCGGCGCATTTTCTCGTGCCCGATGAGCGCGCGCGGCGCCTCGCCGGGGAACTTGCCGCCCGCCTGCCGGGCTACCTCGTGCCACGGCTCGTGCGGGAACTGCCCGCGGCGCCCTCCAAGACGGTTCTGACTCCGATCAGCGTCACCTCGTGACGGAGCGTGAGCCTGTGCGGCAGTGCACATAATGGGGCGCGGTGGCGCCGCTGCGCGCCGCGCGCGGCTACAATCACGCGTGTCCCAACGCGTGGGAACCCCGTCGGGAGTCAAGATTGGCCGAGAACACGATTGCGCTGGTGGTTCGCTGCGCGTCGCGAAGTGCAGTTGACACGATCAACGACACTCTCAGCGGCGCGGGCCTGGCCGTAGAGTGCACGTGGGTCGCGGCCCTGGAAGCGTTGCACGCCGCACTGCAGCGAGTCCAACCCACGCTCGTGATCGACTGCATCGAACCGGGGCACGACGTCGCGGCGGTCATGGCGCTGCGCGATCAGGTGGCTCCGTGGCTGCCGATCGTCCTGGCCGCCCCGAGCGTCGATGAACCGGCGATCGCCGCGGCGCTCGGCGCCGGCGCGCGCGATGCGGTCGGATTCGACTCTCCCCAGCGCCTCACGGCGGTCATCGTGCGCGAACTGCGCTCGGCGCGCCTGGAGCGGGCGCTGCTCTCGACGGTGCAGCCCACGCCCCATGCTCGCGAGGCGCTGCTGCCCCTGACGCGCCAGCCCGCCGATGCGATCATCCACGTGCAGGAAGGCATCGTCGTCGACGCCAACCCGGCCTGGCTGGATTTATTCGGCCCCGGCGCCCAGGTCATCGGCCAGCCGGTCATGGACCTGTTCGATGAGGCGAGCCGGCCGGCGCTGAAAGGCGCGTTGGCCGCCTGCCTGCAGGGACGCTGGCAACATCACAGCCTGCGCGCCGGCGCGCTGCGCCCCGATGGCAGCAGCCTCAACGCCGAGCTCACCTTCACCCTCGGCGAGCACGAAGGTCAGCCGTGCGTGCGGCTGGTGCTGCCGGGCCAATCGCGCGACGAGGGCCAACTGCTGCAGGAACTGCAGCATGCCGTGCAGTGCGACCTGACGACCGGACTGCTCCATCGGCGCGACCTGTTGCCGGCCCTCCTGCAGCGGCTGGCCATCGCCAGCCCCGGCGGCGTGCGGGCACTCGCCTTGATCAAGCTCGACCGCTTCGCTGACGTCGAACGTAGCGTGGGCGCGAGCGCCAGCGAACAGGTGCTCGGCGAGTTCGCCGCACGTCTGCGTGCGACGCTGCATCCGACGGAGGTCGCGGGCCGCTTCGGCGGCGTGCGATTCCTGGTGCTGCTCGAGCGCGGCAACGACCGTGATCTACAGGCGTGGGCTGCGCAGCTTGTCGCGGAAACGGCCAAACATCCGGTGCGCTGTGGGACGAAGGAGGTTTCGCTCTCCTGCACGGTGGGTCTCGCGCCGGTCGCCAGCCACGCGAAGGATCTCGATGCGCTGATTGCCTCGGCGCTCGAAGCCTGCAGTCGCGGAGCGCGCCGCGGGGGGAGTCAGGCCGTCACGGCCGGAGCGGCGTCTGCATCCGCCTCGCCGTACGACGCAGCCTGGGTCCAGCAGATCAAAAGCGCTCTGCTCGAGAACCGCTTCCGCCTCGCCACACAGCCAGTGGCGAGTCTGCGCGGTGGCGATGCACGCATGTTCGATGTGCTGCTGCGCATGGTCGACAATCGCGGCCAGGAAGTGCTGCCCGGGGAATTTCTGCCGGCCGCCGAACGCAATGACCTGCTGAAGA
>JAKCDM010000210.1 GCA_021841865.1 Pseudomonadota bacterium | reverse complement strand
GGCCATCGCCGCGTGATGCCGCGGATCCTGGAAACTCACCGGCTCGTCGAGCAGCAGCAGGGTCGTGTCCTGCGCCAGCGCCTGCGCCAGCGCGACGCGCTGGCGCTCGCCGGCCGACAGGCTCAGCAGCGAACGCGTCGCCAGTTCCTGGGCGTCGACCCGACGAAGCCATTCCATCGCGCGGATCGCATCGCCGTCGCGCTGGCCCAGCATCACCGCATCGAGCACGGGCAGGCCGAAGCGGTCGTGCGGCACGGCCGGCATGTAGGCGCGCCAGCGGGCCAGGCGGGCCGGGCTCATGCGCGCCATCGACTCGCCACCCAGCAGCATGCTTGCATTGCGCGGCGCCTGCAAGCCCGCCAGCACGCGCAGCAGCGTGGATTTGCCGGCGCCGTTGCGCCCGATGATGGCCCAGCGCTGGCCCGCCTGCACGCGCAGGCGCAGCTCGCGCACCAGCTCGCGCGAGCCGGCGAGCAGCGCGGGCAGCCGCACGTCGAGCAGTTCGGCGCGGCTCGTCGTCTGCATCAGGCCTGCCCGCGCAGCAGCATGACGACGAACACCGGCGCGCCGAGCAGCGCCGTGATCGCACCGACCGGGAGTTCGTAGGGCATGGCCACGCCGCGCGCCAGCGCGTCGGCGCCGAGCAGCAGCGCGGCTCCCAGCGCCGGCGCCGCCCAGGCCTGCTGGCGCATGCGCTGCACGCCTCGCAGGCGCAGCACATGCGGCACCACCAGCCCGACGAAGCCGACCGCTCCGGCCTGCGACACCGCGGCGCCGGTGGCGACCGCTGCGATCAGCACGAGGGCCAGGCGCAACGCACGCACAGGCTCGCCCAGCAGCCAGGCCTGTTCGCCGCCGAGCGCGACCCGATCGAGCCTGCGCGCTGCCGCATGCAAGCCGGCTCCCAGCACCAAGGCAAGCAGGCACAGCGCCCAACCCCACGAAGCGCCGGACAGGTCGCCGACCAGCCAGAACACGGCTCCGCGCAGGCTGCGCTCGGGCACCAGCGCCAGGGTCAGCGTGGAGCAGGCCCCGAACACCGCCGACAACATGGCCCCGATCAGGATCAATTGCGCCGGGGCCTGCTCGTCGGTGGCCGCCAGCGCGCGCCGCCCGAGCAGCAGCAGCAGGCCCAGCGCGCCGGCAGCGCCGAGCAGGCTGCCCAGGCCGAGCAGTCCGCCGAAAAGCACCAGCATGATCAGCGCTCCGAGCCCGGCCCCGCCCGAGGCGCCGAGCACGTAGGGATCGGCCAGCGGGTTGCGCAGCACGAGCTGCATCGCGAGCCCGGCCTGCGCCAGCAGCGCGCCCACGCCCGCCGCCGCGAGGGCGCGCGGCAGGCGCAGCTCCCGCACCAGCGGCCAGGACCAGCCGGCCGCGCCGACGCCCAGCTCGAGCGCGGCCATCAGCAGCAGCAGCCCGCCGACCAGCAGGGCCAGCCTGCCGCTGCGAGGCGTTGCCGCGGCGTGCCCGTCGCAGCGGCGGGAGGCGAATGGGAGGGACATGGACCGGGGGCGCGATTCCAGGCAGAACGGTTCATCGTATTGCAAACCGGGGGCCCGGCCCGGCCGCCGGGTCGGATGCGCGGCCCGCTAGAATCCGCCGCATGACTCCTGGCACCGATTGGACCGCTCAGCTCGACGAACTGCAGGACAAGGTCGAGCGCCTGGCGCTGCGCCATGCCGAGGCGCGTCGCACGCAGGCCTTGCTGCAGCAGCGCGTGCAGCAACTCGAGGCCGAGCGCGACAGCCTGCGGCAGCGCCTGGGGGAGGCCCGCGGTCGCGTCGATCAGCTGATCGCGCGCCTGCAGGGCCTGCAGGACGAATCCGCCGACGGCGGCGCAGCCGAACAGGCCCGCTGAGCGCGCCCGGGAGAGCATAGCCATGACCGACAAGCCGACGGCCCCGGCCGCCACGCTCGAAGTTCAGATCATGGGCCAGAGCTACGTGCTGGCCTGCCCGCAGGGTGAGCAGGATGCGCTGCGCCAGGCGGTGGCCGAGGTCGATCGCGAAATGTGCAGCATCCGCGACCTCGGGCGAATTCGCGCGCGCGAGCGCATCGCCGTGCTGGCGGCGCTGAACCTGGCGCACGCCAAGCTGCTGGCGGGCAGCGCCGGCCACGCCGGCGGCGCCGCGCCGCCCGAACTGGCGGCGCGACTGCAGCGCCTTCACCAGCGCCTGGACGCGGCGCTCGACGGCGACGGCCAGTTGCTCTGACGAGGCCTGCGGGCCGGCGGCGCACGGTTTCCGCGAAGCCCGGCAAGCCGTACAATTCGAGCTGTCTGCCTGGCCGCGCCGATCAGGCATTTCTTGAACCGATGCGCTGTGCCTCGGGCTTGGAAGATTCCCCATGGGCGCGCAGTGTCTCGCGCAGACGCTCCCGAAATGGCGGTGACCTCGCCCACCTGTCCCGGAAGGGTTCAGGGATCCACGGTCGGCGTGGTTCGGGCAGACGCCCCCGACAACGCAGGGCGAAGGCGGCGATGCGTCCGCTTCCCGTCCATTCGCCTTCGCGCATGCGCGCGCGGCGCATCCACCGCCCTTCGCGCCCATGCCGATCACCTTCCTGCTCGAACTGATGCTGCTGGGCAGCTTCACCGGATGCTTCGCCGGTCTGCTCGGGCTCGGCGGCGGCATGCTGCTGGTGCCGTTCCTGACCTTCATGTTCACGCACCAGCATTTCCCGCCCGAGCTGGTGGTGCACATGGCCATCGCCACGTCGCTGACCACCATCGTGTTCAC
>JAKCDM010000082.1 GCA_021841865.1 Pseudomonadota bacterium | reverse complement strand
GCGGCCAGCACCGGCAGCGAGAACTCCCATTGGAAGAACGCGAAAAAGCCCAGCACGATGATCACGTCGTGCAGGTTGGCGACGATCGCCGCCACCGAGAACTTCCACTCGAAGCGAAGCGCCAGGTACAGCATGATGCCGCCGATCACGAAGGCCAGCGCCTTGAGGCCGTCGGTGGCCAGCTCCGAGCCCACCTGGGGCCCGACGAACTCGGTCCTCGCCAGCTGCGCCTGCGGGTCGGCGGCCTGCAGCGCGGCCATCACGCGCCCGCTCTGCATGGTGCTGGTCTCGCCGGCGTGCAGCGGCAGCCGGATCACCACGTCGCGCGGGTTGCCGAAGGCCTGCACCTGCACGTCGCCGTAGCCCAGTCGCCTGGGCACCTCGCGTACCGCGGCGAGGTCGGCGGCGTGGGGGTAGTGCACCTCCATCACCGTGCCGCCGGTGAATTCGATCGACAGGTGCAGCCCGCGCGTGAACAGGAAGAACACCGCGGCGACGAACAGCAGCGCCGAGATCACGTTCAGCACCGGGGCGAAGCGCATGAACGGAATGTCGCGCTGGATTCGGAAAAACTCCATCAGGATCTCCTGGTCTCGAGGGATGTGCCGGGTTCAGGGCTTGCGCGCGGGCGAGTTGCCCGGCTGCCTGGTGTCCGCGGACGGCTTCCACACCTGCCCGATGGACACCGACTGCAGGCGCCTGCGCCGTCCGTACCAGAGGTTGACCAGCCCGCGCGAGAAGAACACCGCCGAGAACATCGACGTCAGGATGCCCAGCACGTGCACCACGGCGAAGCCGCGCACCGCGCCGGAGCCGAACACCAGCAGCGCCAGGCCGGCGATCAGCGTGGTCACGTTGGAATCGAGAATGGTCGCCCATGCGCGTGCGTAGCCGGTGGCGATGGCAGCCTGCGCGCCGGCTCCGTTGCGCAACTCCTCGCGCACGCGCTCGTTGATCAGCACGTTGGAGTCGATGGCCATGCCCAGCGCCAGGGCCATCGCCGCGATGCCCGGCAGGGTCAGCGTGGCCTGCAGCATCGACAGCAGCGCGATCAGCAGCAGCAGGTTCACCGCCAGCGAGATCGACGACACGGCGCCGAACAGCAGGTAGTACACGCACATGAACGCGACGATCGCCACGAAGCCCCACGTGACGGAGTGGAAGCCCTGCAGGATGTTCTGGCGTCCCAGGCTCGGGCCGATGGTGCGCTCCTCGATGATCTGCATCGGCGCGGCCAGCGCGCCCGCGCGCAGCAGCAGCGCGACATCGTTGGCCTCGGGCACCGTCATGCTGCCGGAGATCTGCACCCGACCCCCGTCGATCTCGCTGCGAACCACCGGGGCCGTGACCACCTGCGCCTGGTGGCGGTCGATCAGCACCATCGCGATGCGCTTGCCCACGTTGGCCCGCGTGACGTCGGCGAAAATGCGCGAGCCGCGAGAATCCAGTGTCAGGAACACCGCCGGCTGGTTGGTCTGCGGGTCGAAGCCGGGCTGGGCGTCCGTCAGGTTCTGCCCGGTCAGCAGCACGTCGCGCTTGACCATCAGCGGGGTGCCCGAACGGTCGTAGAGCTTCTGGTCGCCCTCGGGCGCCGGGCCGGAGCTGGCCAGCGCGCTCTGCGCGGCCGCGCTGTCGTCGACCAGTCGCACTTCCAGCGACGCGGTGCGGCCCAGAATGTCCTTGGCGCGGGCCGTGTCCTGGATCCCGGGCAGTTCCACCACGACGCGGTCGCGCCCCTGCTGCTGGATCACCGGCTCGGCGACGCCGAGTTCGTTGATCCGGTTGTGCAGCGTGGTGATGTTCTGCTTGATCGCGTAGTCCTCGGTCTGCTGGATGGTGTGGGGGCTCAGGCGCAGCGTGATCGAGCCGCTGGAGGCCTGCGCGTCGATCAGCGCGTCGCCGGCGTTGTCGCGCACCAGCGGCAACGCCGCGCGGAACATCTCCGGGTCGTGGAACTGCATCTGCACCGAATCGCCCACTCGCTTGAGCTCGCTGTAGCGCACGTCCTTGTCACGCATCGCCGAGCGCAGTTCGCCGGCGATGGAGTCGAGCTTCTTCTGCAGCGCCGCCTGCATGTCGACCTGCAGCAGGAAGTGCACGCCTCCGCGCAGGTCCAGGCCCAGGTACATCGGGTGCGCGTGCAGCGCCGTCAGCCACGCCGGCGAGCGGCTCAGCAGGTTGACGGCGACGATGTACGACGGCTGGTCGGGATTGCTGTTGAGCGCATGCGCCAGCAGCTCGCGCGCGCGCAGCTGCACGTCGGTGCTGCCGAAGCTGTAGTTCAGCGTGGGGCCGCTGACCACGGCCTGCTCGGGCTGGATGCCCGCCTTGGCCAGGATCTGCTCCCCGCGCTGCAGCAGTGCCTGGTCCGGCTGGTCGTGCCCGGGGTGGGCCGAGCTGATCTGCACCGCCGGCGCCTCGCCGTACAGGTTGGGCAGCGCATACACGACGCCCACCACCAGCACGGCGGCCATCAACAGGTATTTCCAGAGCGGGTAGCGATTCATGGCGATCCAGGTCGGGCGCTGGGTGCGTTGCGGCCCTTGGGAGACTGTGGGTTGGCGGGGTCGGGCCGGGCCAGGTCAGCCCGCAGCCGGCGCGCCAGTTGCCCGGCTTCGGGCATGCTCATGCCGGACAGCGGCAGCTCGAACCTGCCGGTGTCGATGGTCTGGCGTACCACCGGGCAGGCCAGCACGCGCGTGCGCTGCCCCTCGGTGAGAACAAAGGCGATGCGCCTTCCCGTGCGGGCACGGGTGATGTCGGCCAGCCGGCGCGAGCCCGCCGCCGTGAAGCGCAGCGACAGCATGGGCACGCCGCCGGCGGGGTTTTCCAGGACTTCGACGTTCCGGACCATGTGGCCGTCGAGCAGTACCGGCCCGTCGCCGCGGCAGGCGCCGTGGGTGTCGACGCCGCGCAGTTCCAGCGACGCCGGGCCCTCGACCCGGGAGGGCTGCTGCGCGGCGCGCGGCGGGGCGGCTGCCGCGGGCGCCGACCAGGCCGCGACGCCAAGGCACGATAGCGCTGCCAACCAGGCGATCAGGCTGCGCCGCCCGGTTCTTCCGGAACACTGCGGCGGGAACATCGTCGACATGGGGTCGTCGAGGACTCGCGGGTGGGCTGCGAGGGCTTCAGGACTCGAACTTCAGCGTGCCCTTGGGCAGCACGGTGCTGACCGACGAGCGCTGCACCTGCACCTCGACCTTGCTGGCCACTTCCAGGTGCAGGTAGTTGTCGCCCAGGCGCACCACGCGGCCGACCAGTCCGCCGCTGGTGACGACCTCGTCGCCCTTGGCCAGCGCCGCGATCATCGCGCGCGCCTCCTTCTGGCGCTTCATTTGCGGGCGAATCATCACCAGCCACAGGATGACGAACATCACCACCAGCGGCAGGACGTTCAGCAGGGTCGATTCGGCGCCGCCCTGCTGGGCGGCCGAGGCGGCGTGTGCGACGGAGATCAGGTCGATCGACATGGCATTCATCGGGTTCGTCGTGGGGACGCGGACCGGCTGTCGCCGGGCTCGCGGGCCGGCAGGCGCAGCCGGCGCAAGACCGCCATTGTCGCAAATTCGGCGCGCCGCCCGGACAAGCGGGGGGAAGTCGGCGTTAGCAGGCTCTTCAAATCCCGCAGGGCAACCCGCCCGGGCGTCGCGCCGGGGTCGCCGGGCCGTGTCGCCGCCGGACTCTCACCACGGCGGCAGCACGGATTTGCGCAGCGTGGCGCGAGCCTCGCGCCACGCCGGGTAGACCTCGCCCACCGCGGCCCAGAAGCGCGGGCCGTGGTTCATCTCGCGCAGGTGCGCGACTTCATGGGCGATCACGTACTCGATGATGTCGGGCGCGAAGTGCAGCAGTCGCCAATGCAGGCGAATGCGCCCATCGGCGCTGGCGCTGCCCCAGCGCGTGCGCGCCGAGCTCAGCCCCACCGATCGCAGCTCGACCCCGAGGCGCCCGGCAAGCTCCCGGGCGCGCTCGGAGAACAGGCCGCGCGCCTGTTCGCGCATCCAGGCTTCGGTGTGTTCGCGCAGCAGCTGCGCGGCGCTGCCGGCGGCCAGCGGCAACAGCAGCTCGCCGGCGTCATCGCGCAGCGTCGGATGCCGCACCGGCTGCCCCAGGCGCAGCAGCAGCGAGCCTCCGAGGTAGGGCAGGCTGGCGCCGTCGCTCCATTCGATGCGCAGGCGCTGCTGCTCCTGCAGGCGCTGCTCGCGCAAGCGCAGCTGCCTGAGCACCCAGTCGGCCTTGTCGGCCAGCACCTGTTCGACCTGCCCCACGCTGACCCAGCGCGGCGCGCTGACATGCACGCCGGCGTCGTCGATGCGAATGCCCACCGACCTGCGCGTGGCGCGCTGCAACTCGTAGCTGAAGCTCGCGCTGCCGTGCACGAAGCGCCGGGGCGAGCGCAGCGGCGCCTCCGGCGCGGCCTGCGCCGGGTCGAACAGGTCGAACTGCTGCAGCAGGCGGTGTCGCATCGGCATGCCCAGGGGGTCGACAGGCGGAGGGTCAGCGTTGCGGGGTCGCGGCGACTGGTTCGACGTAGGCGTCGGGGTCCAGGCGGCGCATCTCCGACTCGATCCATGCCTGCACCCGGGCATTGATCTCGGCCGCCCCGAGCCCTTCCGTGCGGATGAGCGGGCCGATCGACACGTCGACCACCCCCGGCTGCTTGACGAAGGCCTGGCGCGGCCAGCAGCGCGCGGAGGTCACCGCCACCGGAATCACCGGCACGCCGGTGACCTGCGCCAGCTTGGCGCCGCCCGGCTTGTACTGGCCCTGGGCTCCGCGCTGCGTGCGCGTGCCCTCGGGAAACATGACGATCCAGTAGCCTCGCTCGAGCAGGCGCTCGCCCTGCTGTCGCAGCCTGCCGAGGGCCTGGGTGCCGCGCTTCCGGTCGATATGCACCATGTCCAGGCGCCCCAGGGCCCAGCCGAAGAACGGCACCCACAGCAGTTCCCGCTTGAACACATAGCTCAGCGGGCGCGGCAGCAGCAACGGCAGCGCCAGGGTCTCCCAGGCGGATTGGTGCTTGACCAGCACGATCGCCGGGCCCTGCGGCAGGTTGTCCAGTCCCTGCAGGCGCCACTCGATGCCGCAGATGCGCCGGGCTCCATGCAGCGCAAGCCAGGCCCAGCCCACGCAGAAACGGTACAGCGGAAGTCCCCGCGTCAGCAGCGAAAGCAGCAGTGCCGCGATGGCGTAGGGCGCCACGGTGGCGATCAGCCACAGCATGTACAGCGCGGAGCGAATTCGCGCCGACAGGCTCGCGCGCACGCGCGTCGGGGCGGGCTTGCTGGCGGAGCGGTGCGACATGCCGGGTGCCGTGCGCGTCAGGAGGCCAAGGAGGCGACGGGTTGCGTCAGCAGCCAGTCGGCGAATGCGGCCAGGTCGTCGTGCACCCGCGTGCCTTCGGGCAGCGCGGTCTGCGCGGCCAGCACGCGTTCGCCCTTGCCGCTGCGCACCAGGTGCAGCGCGCAGCCCAGCGCCTGCGCGGCCTGCAGGTCGCGCAGCGTGTCGCCGACGCAGGGCACGTCGCGCAGGTCCTCCAGGCCGAAACGCCGGGCGATGTCGCGGAACAGCCCCGGGCGAGGCTTGCGGCAGTCGCAGTGGTCCTCGGGCGCGTGCGGGCAGAAGAAGATCGCGTCGATTCGCCCGCCGGCGACATGCACCGCCCGCTGCATCTTCAGGTGGATGGCGTTCAGCGTGCTCATGTCGAACAGTCCCCGTCCGAGCGCCGACTGGTTGGTCGCCACGAGCACACGCCAGCCCTCGCGGTGCAGGCGCGCGATGGCCTCGATGCTGCCGGGAACCGGGACCCATTCGTCGGGGGATTTGACGTAGTCGTCACGGTCCTCGTTGATGACGCCGTCGCGGTCGAGGATCAGCAGTTTCATCGGCGGGCCTCGCGGGGGTCAGGCGGCCAGGCGCGAAAGGTCGGCGACCTGCCGCATCGCCTGCTGCAGCTGATCCAGCAGCGCCAGGCGGTTGGCGCGCAGCGCCGCATCGTTGGCGTTGACCATCACATGGTCGAAGAATTCGTCGACCGGAGTCTTCAACGCGGCCAGGCATTGCAGCGCGGCAGCATGGTCGCCCCGCGCGTGCGCGGCCTGCGCCCGCGGCAGCACCTCGTGCAGCGAACGGGCCAGCGCCTGCTCGGCCGGCTCGCGCAGCAGCTCCTGCGACAAGCCCGGGCCGCCGGACGTCGCCGACTTTTTCAGGATATTGGCCACGCGCTTGTTCGCCGCCGCGAGCGCCTGGGCCTCGGGCAGCGCCCCGAACGCGCGCACGGCATCCAGGCGGGCCACGACATCGCCCAGCCATTGCGGGCGCAGCACGAGCACGGCGTCGACTTCCTGCGCCGAGTAGCCCTGCTCGCGGAGCAGGTTGGCCATGCGTTCGAACACGAATTCGGCTACGGCCTGCGACGGGTCCTGGAACGCGTCGATGCCGCGGAACGCCGCGGCGGCGGCGGCGAGCAGTTCATCGAGCGGCCAGGCGCGCGATTCGCGCGGCCGCTCCATCAGCATGCGCACCACGCCGAGCGCATGCCGGCGCAGCGCGAACGGATCCTTGTCGCCGCTCGGGCGCTCGCCGATGCCCCACAGGCCGCACAGGGTCTCGAGCTTGTCGGCCAGCGCCAGGCACAGGCCCACCATGCCCCGCGGCAGCGCGTCGCCGGCGAAGCGTGGACGATAGTGGTCCTCGATGGCTTCGGCGATGTCGCGGCCCAGTCCGTCGTGCAGCGCGTAGTAGCGCCCCATGATGCCCTGCAATTCGGGAAACTCGCCGACCATCTCGGTCAGCAGGTCGGTCTTGGCCAGGGTCGCGGCGCGCTCGACGTCGGCCACCAGCGCGGGGTCGGCGCGGCGTGCGAGCTCGGCGGCGATGGCCCGCACGCGCTGCATGCGCTGCGCCTGCGTGCCCAGACGCGCGTGATAGACCACGCGCTCCAGGCCCGGCACGCGCTGCTCCAGGCTCTGCCTGCGGTCCTGGTCGAAAAAGAAGCGGGCATCGGCAAGGCGCGGGCGCACCACGCGCTCGTTGCCCTGGATCACCGCCGACGCGTCGGCCGGGTCGATATTGCTCACGACCAGGAAGCGGTTGCTGAGCCGGCCCTGCGCATCGAGCAGCGGGAAGTACTTCTGGTTGGCCTTCATTGTCAGGATCAGGCACTCCTGCGGCACTTCCAGGTACTCGGCGTCGAAGCGGCAAGCCAGCACGCGGGGCTTCTCGACCAGCGCGCAGACTTCGTCGAGCAGCGCGTCGTCGTGCAGCGGGCGCAGCCCGTCGCCGAGCTCGCGCGCGGCCTGCTCGAGCTGGGCCACGATCGACTCGCGGCGGCGCTCGAAACTCGCGACCACGCCGCCGCGCTGCAGCAGCGCGGTCTCGTAGTCGTCCGCATGCGCCAGTTCGACGGGGTCCTCGGCGGCCTCGAAGCGATGCCCGTGGGTGGAGCGCCCGGCCTGCAGGCCCAGCGCGCGCAGCGGCACCACGTCGGCGCCGTGCAGTGCGAGCAGGCCGTGCGCCGGGCGCACGAAACGCACGGTGCTCCAGCCGTCGCCGAGCTGGTAGCTCATGAGTTTCGGGATGGGAAGTTCGGCCAGCGCGTCGTCGAGCGCGCGCTGCAGGCCCTCGGGCAGCGCGACCCCGGGAACCACGGTGTCGATGAACAGCGTGCAGGCCTTGCCTTCGCCTTCGGCGCGCACCCGTTCGGCGGCCTGTTCGGGCAGGCCCAGCGCGGCCAGCTTCTTGCGCAGCGCGGGCGTGGGCGCGCCGCTGGTGTCGAGTCCCACCGAGGCCGGCATCAACTTGATGCTCGACGCCCGGTCGGCCGCGCGCGGCAGGACCTGCGAGACGTGGGCGCCGAGGCGGCGCGGGCTGGCGTACGGCGTCACCGCGGACGACTCGAGCAGCAGGCCTTGCTGGCGCAACGCCGCGCTCAGGCCGGAGGCGAAGGCGCGGCCGAGATGCGGCAGCGCCTTCGGCGGGAGTTCCTCGACGAACAGTTCGACAAGCAGGTTTCGGGCGGTCATGGGGTGCGGATCGGTGACACGGGTCGGCCTCGCGCTGGAGCGAGGCGCGATGGCGCTCAGGCGGCCTTTTTCTGCGCCGCCTCGGCGGCGCACTGGGCGGCCCAGTCGCGCGGCGCCAGCGGGAAGTCCAGGCGCGCGCGGCTGTCCAGGTATTCCTGCGCGACACCGCGTGCCAGGTTGCGGATGCGTCCGATGTAGGCCGCCCGCTCGGTGACCGAGATGGCGCCGCGCGCATCCAGCAGGTTGAAGGTGTGGGCGCACTTGAGCACCTGCTCGTAGGCCGGCAGCGCGAGCTGGTTCGCGATCAGGTGCCGCGCCTGGCGCTCGTGGGCGTCGAAGGCCTGCTGCAGGAAGCCGACGTCGCTGTGCTCGAAGTTGTAGGTGCTCTGCTCGACCTCGTTCTGGTGGAACACGTCTCGGTAGCGCAGCTGGCGCGTCTGGCCGGCCACGCGGGTCTCGGTCCAGAGCAGGTCGTACACGCTCTGCACTCCCTGCAGGTACATCGCCAGGCGCTCCAGGCCGTAGGTGATCTCGCCGGTGATCGGCTTGCAGTCGATTCCGCCGACCTGCTGGAAATAGGTGAACTGGGTCACTTCCATGCCGTTGAGCCAGACTTCCCAGCCCAGCCCCCACGCGCCGAGCGTGGGGTTTTCCCAGTCGTCCTCGACAAAGCGGATGTCGTTGCGGCCGAGGTCCAGGCCGAGCGCGCGCAGGCTGCCCAGGTACAGGTCCAGGATGTCGGCGGGCGCCGGCTTGAGCACGACCTGGAACTGGTAATAGTGCTGCAGGCGGTTCGGGTTGTCGCCATAGCGCCCGTCCTTCGGGCGGCGGCTGGGCTGCACGTAGGCCGCGTTCCACGGCTCCGGGCCGATGGCGCGCAGGAAGGTCGCGGTGTGGCTGGTTCCGGCGCCGACCTCCATGTCGTAGGGCTGGAGCAGGGCGCAACCCTGTTCGGCCCAGTAGTTCTGCAGTTTGAGAATGATTTGCTGGAAGGTGAGCATGGCGACTGGTGCGGACGGACCGGAAGCGCCCGGCCTGGCCGGGCGGGGTCAAGCGCGAATTGTAGGCAGCACGCGCGCCAGCGCCGCGCCGAGCAGCAGTGCCAGCAGGCCGAGCAGGATCACCGGCGCATAGCCCAGCTGCGATGCCAGCCACGCGTACGGCGTCATGCCGGCCGCCGGCTGCACATTGCCGAGCAGCACTCCGGCCGTGTAGGGCGGCAGCTGCCCGGTGACTCGTCCGTGGGCATCGATGATCGCGGTCACGCCGGTATTCGTCGCGCGAATGCTCGGCAGCTGGAATTCCAGCGAGCGCATGCGGGCGATCTGCAGGTGCTGCGGCAACGCCACGGTGTCGCCGAACCAGGCCAGGTTGGTCAGGTTGGCGATCACGTTCGGCGCCGTGGCCGGATCGCGAAAGCGCTGCGCCAGCTGCTCGCCGAACAGGTCCTCGTAGCAGATGGTCGGCGCGACCCTGCGACCCTGCACGTGGAACGAGGGCTGGTCGAGGCGCCCGCGGGCGAAATCGCCCAGGGGCATGTTCATCAGGCGCACGAACCAGTGGAATCCGTACGGAATGAACTCACCGAACGGAACCAGGTGGGCCTTGTCGTAGCGGTAGGGCTGCTCGGCGCCGAGGCCGATCACGCTGTTCGTGTAGTTGTCCGCGCCCCGGGTCAGCGGAATCCCCACCAGCGCGCGAGTGCCGCGCGCTCGCAGGTCGCGCTGCAGACCCTGCAGGAAGCCTTGCGGGAGGTCCTGCGGCAGCACCGGCAGCGCGGTTTCCGGGGTCACGATCAGGTCGGCGTGCACGTGCCTGAGCCAGGAGTCGTACAGCTGCACCGTCGGGGCCAGGTTCTCGGGACGGAACTTCTCGCTTTGCGCGATGTCGCCCTGCAGCAGCGCCACGCGCAAAGGCGTGCCCTGCGCGTGCGTCCAGCGCAGCATGCCGACGCGCGACGTGCCGACTGCCAGCAACGCCAGCAGCGCGACCGCCAGCATGCTGCCGCGCAGGCTCAGTTGCGTGGGCAGCGCCAGCAGGGCAGCCGCCAGCACGGCGACGAAGCCCACGCCATAGGTGCCGAGCAGCGGGGCCATGCCGGCCAGCGGGCCGCCGACCTGGCTGTAGCCCAGCGCCAGCCAGGGAAAGCCGGTGAACACGGTGCCGCGCAGGATCTCGGCCAGGGTCAGCGCGCCGGCCAGCGACGCGGCTGCGCCGAGTCCGCGCGGCAACGACCACGCGGCACGCCCGGCGGGTGGCGCGAGCGCCGCGGCGAGTGCGCAGGCCAGCGCCGGGTACAGCGCCAGGTACAGGCTGAACAGCGCCACCGCGGCGCCGGCCAGCAGCGACGGCATGCCGCCGTACACCGCCATGCTGATGTAGAGCCACCAGATGCCCCCGGCGAACCAGCCCATGCCGAAGGCCAGTCCGAGCCATGCGCCGCGGCGCGCGCGGGCCGCCGCCGATTCGACACGGGTGTGCCACAGCAGCGCCGCGAACGCCGCGAGCGCGATCACCGCCAGCCCGGCGGCATGCTGGCGCCCGAAGGACTGTGCCAGCAGCAGGCCCAGCGGCGCAGCCAGCCACTGGGGACGCGCCAGCACGCGGGCCATGGTGGCGGCCGGGCGCGCCAGCACGCGCGACTGCGACGGGGCCTCAGGCATCGCCACGCCCTCCGCCGTCGCCGTAGGGGTCGCCGATTCCCAGGCGGGCGAGGATCTCGCGCTCGGCCTGTTCCATGCGCTGCGCCTGGGCATCGCGCAGGTGGTCCCAGCCCAGCGCATGCAGCACGCCGTGCACCACCAGGTGCGCGTAGTGGTCGGCGATGGCCTTGTCCTGTGCCTGCGCCTCCGCGGCGACGACGCTGTCGCACAAGACGATGTCGGCGCACGGGGGCCAGCTCTGGTAGGCGAAGGTCAGCACGTTGGTCGGGTAGTCGCGTCGCCGGAATTCCCGGTTGAGCTGGCGGCCCTCGTCGGCGCCGACGAAGCGCAGCGTGATCTGCGCCGCCTCGCCGGAGGGCGCCGGGGGCCTGCCGTCCGGGCCTCGGCGCAGCGCCGCGCGCACCCAGCGCGCGAGCAGGTGGCGCGGCAGCAGTGCTCGGTGCTCGCGGCTGGCGAACTGCACCGACAGCTGCAGCGCCAGCGCAGGCACGACCCGTTCCGCGCGGGGCTTCGGCGCGCTCACGATGCGCTGCGCCCGCGGCGTGCCCGGGCGGCAGGCGGCGTGCCCGGGGTCGGCTGCGCCGACTGCTGCGCGCGCTCGTAGGCCTCGACGATGCGGGCCACCAGCGGGTGGCGCACGACATCGCTGCTGGTGAATTCGGTCACCGCGATCCCGCGCACCCCGTGCAGCACGCGGGCGGCCTCGGCCAGTCCGCTGGCCACGCCGCGCGGCAGGTCGACCTGGCTCAGGTCGCCGGTGATCACCGCGCGGGAACCGAATCCGATGCGGGTGAGGAACATCTTCATCTGCTCCGCAGTGGTGTTCTGCGCTTCGTCCAGGATGATGAACGCCTTGTTGAGGGTCCGACCACGCATGAACGCCAACGGCGCGATCTCGATGGTTCCGCGCTCGAACAGGCGCTGGGTGCTCTCGAAACCGAGCAGGTCGTAGAGCGCGTCGTACAGCGGGCGCAGGTAGGGGTCGATCTTCTGCGCGAGGTCGCCGGGCAGGAAGCCCAGGCGCTCGCCGGCCTCCACCGCCGGGCGCGTCAGCACCAGGCGCTCGACGGCGTTGCGCTCGAGCGCGTCGACCGCGCAGGCCACCGCGAGAAAGGTCTTGCCGGTGCCTGCCGGCCCCAGTCCGAGGGTCAGGTCGTGGCCGAGGATGTTGCGGATGTATTCACTCTGGTGGGGCGTGCGGCCATGCAGTCCGGCCCTGCGCGTGTGCAGCACCGGCTCGTCGCTGGCGGCGCCGAGTTGCGGCTCCTGGCCCTGCGCCGCCTGCGTGAGTTCGAGCTGGATGTCGTCCAGGCTCAGCGGGGACTCGGCCCGCTGCCACAGCGCCTGCAGCAGCGACAGCGCCGAGCGCGCGCGCGCGCCGTCGATGGTGAATTCATGATCCCTGTGGCGGATCGCCACGTCGAAGGCGATCTCGATTTGCCGCAGGTTCTCGTCGACCGGGCCGCACAGGTGCGCCAGGCGAGCGTTGTCGGGGGGGGCGAAGCGTTGCTTGACGATCAAGATGGTGCGCGCTTGCGCGCGTCGGGCGTTCGATGCGCGTTGATGCTGGTACACGTTGATGCTGATACAGTTTGTTCAACAGCCTGTTAATTGTGCGCCAAGCCGACGCCGAGTGTCGCGCGGGCCCCCGCCTCTGATTCGCACCGCCGGCTGCCTGGGGTCGCCGTCGGGCAGCGCAAAGGGCACTTGGCCCGAGCCCGGGCTGCCACGGGAATCACGCCGGTTGCATGCCTTAAAATCAATGACCTTAGCGATAGTTGAATGTCCGGCGATCAGCCTGATCGGCCAACTCCATGCCTAGCAAGCCGCGCTGTACCTTGATTGTCGACCAGCTTCCGGAGTCGCGCGCCACCATGGCGCGCCTGCTCGCGAAGGTGCAGCCCTCGCTGCCGGTTTGCGAGGCCGGCACGCTGGCCCAGGTCGAGGACATGATGCGGTCCTTCGACGTCGAGCTGGCGCTGATCGACTTCACGCTTCCCGACGGCAGCGGTCTCGACGCGTTGCGCATGCTGCACAGCGCGCAGCCGGATTCACGCGCCGTCATGATCACGCTGTTCGAAGACGATGCCCACGTGTTCCCGGCGCTGCAGGCCGGGGCCTTCGGCTATGTGCTGAAGGATCGCCCGGAAATCGAGATCGTCGCCCAGCTGCGGCGCATCCGCGATGGCGAGCCCCCACTGAGTTCGTCGGTGGCGCTGCGCATGCTCAAGCATTTCGCCGCAGTCACCGAGCACGAGCCGGTGCAACCCCTGCCTCCGGTGGCTCCCGCCGCGCCGGTCGGCGTGCTGCCGGTGGCGCCGATGCGTCCGGGCATGGTCGAGGAGCCGGAGGTCGCGCTCACCGATCGCGAGACCGAGGTGCTGCAGCGCGTGGGCAAGGGCTACACGCTGCCCGAGATCGCGCAGCAGCTCGGGCTGTCGCGCCACACCGTGGCCGACTACGTCAAGCAGATCTACCGCAAGCTCGACATCTCGTCGCGCGCCGAGGCCGCGCTCGAGGCCGCCCGTCGCGGGCTGGTGCGCTGATTTGCCGCGCCGGCGCCGCCGTGCGCCGTGTTCCCAGGAGTGATCATGAGCAGTTCCACGCCGCAGCAGCGCACCGACGGCCCGTGGGTATTCCCCTGCGACTTCCCGATCAAGATCATGGGCCGCAATGTGGAGGGTTTCGCCGACGCGGTGGCCGCGGTGGTGTCGCAGCATGCGCCGGACTTCGATCCCGCGGGCATCGAGCTGCGCGTGTCCTCGAGTCGCAATTACCTGAGCTGCACCTGCACCGTGCGCGCGTCCAGCCGCGAGCAGCTCGACGCGCTGTACCGCGCGCTGACATCGCACCCGATGGTGCAGGTGGTGCTCTGACGCCCCGGCGGGCCCGGGTTGCCGGCGGGCTCCCGGACAAGGTCTCGCGAAAGACCTGTTGACAGCCCCATTGATTGGCTGCAGAATTCGCCCTCTCGTTTTTGTTTGCGCAGATGCCGCGGTTCGCGGGACGAAGCGCGGCGAAGACGGGAGCGGAAAAAGAGCGATGCGGGGTGTTGACGAACTCGCAAAGCTGTGCAAGAATGTCGTTCTTCGCTGCTGATGCAGCAACGCAGACAGATGACGCAGTAACCGCAAGGGATGCGAAGTCTGGAAGCGAGATCCTTAACAAGAAGCAGCCGATAAGTGTGGGCGTTTGACTTTTCGAGGCGACAA
>JAKCDM010000209.1 GCA_021841865.1 Pseudomonadota bacterium | reverse complement strand
AGCGGCACCGCGCTGCCGTCGGCGCGCTTGCAGTACGGCTTGATCGCCTGCGCCACCAGCGGCCCCACCGTCAGATTGGGCACGTAGTGGTTATCCATCACGTCGAAATGGATGAAGTCGGCGCCGGCGTCGATGACGCTGCGCACTTCGTCGCCCAGGCGAGCGAAATCGGCGGACAGGATGCTGGGAGCGATTCGGTAGTTCCTCATGATGGCGCCGATTGTAGAAGCGGCGCCCCGGCTGGCGCTGCGTCATCCACGTGGCTGTGTCTACAATCGTCGCCACCATGGATGCGTATCAATTTTCCGTCACGGTCGAGCCGGCATTCCTGCCGGACGAGTCCGATGCCGACCAGGGCCTGTGGGCCTACCGCTACACCGTGCGCATTCGCAACACCGGCCGCCACCCGGCGCAGCTCATCGCGCGCCACTGGGTGATCATGGACGAGACCGGGCGCACCGAGGAAGTGCGCGGGCTGGGCGTGGTCGGTCAGCAGCCGCTGCTGCGCCCGGGCGAAGTCTTCGAATACACCAGCTGGACGCGCCTGGCCACGCCCAGTGGCAGCATGCGCGGCAGCTACCTCTGCGTGGCCGACGATGGATCGCAGTTCGACGCCGCGATTCCCGAATTCGCACTCGTGCCACCGGGCGTGACCCTGCACTGACGGCGTGAACCGCCCCGCCTTGCCGCGCCTGCCCATGCGGTGGCTCTTCTGGGCCCTCGCGCCAGCGCTGGCGCTGCTGCTGGGCTCCTGTGCCAGCGTGCCGCGGCCGATCGCTCCGGCGGCGCCGCCGGCCTCCGCGCCCGCTGCGTCATCGGCCCCGGCGCAGTCGGCGACACCCGCTCCCCCCGCCGCGGCGGCGAGCGCGGCGACGTCGCTGCCGCTGCGCCCGGCCAGCTTCGACCAGCTTCCCGGCTGGAACTCCGACGATTTCCAGGATCTCTGGCAGGCCTGGCGTCGCGACTGCGACGCGCACGTGGCCTTGCTGGCGCAAGCCTGCGCGGCGTCGGTGGCGATCCACGCCGACGACAAGGCGGCCCAGCGGGCGTTCTTCGAGCAATGGTTCCGCCCCTGGCGACTGCTGGCGCCCGACGGCGGCGACCGCGGACTGGTGACCGGCTACTACGAGCCGGTGTTCGCCGGATCCACCACCCGCGGATGGCCCTACGTGGTGCCGCTTTGGGGCCTGCCGCCCGACCTGGTCGACCTGCCCGCCAGCGCCGGCGGCGAGGTGCGCCGCGGGCGCCGCGTGGTCGAGGCCGACGGCAGCACGCGCATCGAACCCTTCTGGAGCCGCGAACAGATCCAGCGCGACGCGCAGGCGCGGCAGCTGCTGTCGCACGACGTGGTGGCCTGGTTGCAAAGCCCGGTCGACGCGCTGTTCCTGCAGGTCCAGGGCTCCGGCCTGGTGCGCCTGCCCGACGGCTCGCTGCTGCGCCTGAGCTTCGCCGGAGACAACGGATGGCCCTATCGCTCGGTGGGGCGCTGGCTGCTGGACCGCGGCGACCTGCGCGGCACCGTGACCATGCAGAGCATCCAGGCCTGGGCGCAGATGCACCCGGAGCAGGTGCAGGACATGCTCGACGCGAATCCCCGCGTGGTGTTCTTTCGCGCCACGCCGCTCGACGGCCCGGCGCGCGGCCCGGTCGGGGCGCTGGGCGTGCCGCTGACCGCGATGCGCAGCGTCGCGGTGGACAAGCGCCTGCTCGCGCTGGGCATGCCGCTGTGGGTGTCCACGACTTCGGGCGGGCAGCCGCTGCGGCGCCTGGTCTTCGCGCAGGACGTCGGCGGAGCCATCCGCGGCGCACTGCGAGCGGACTGGTTCTTCGGCACCGGCGACGCCGCGGGCCAGGCAGCGGGGCGCATGCAGTCGCCAGGCTCCATGTGGATCCTGCTGCCCAGGCCGCAACCCTGAGCCGGCCGATGGGGGTTTCGGCGCGGCCCCCGGCACCGATCTGGTGTAATGCGAACACGTCCCGCCAAGGAGCCAGTCTCGATGCCCCCTTCGACGCACATGCCGACGCACATGCCGACGCTCAACCCGGCGCACAACCCGGCGCCCGAACGCGAAGCCCGAGCGGCGCTCCGGCGTCGAGCCCCCGAGCATCCGCGAGGCCGTGCGCCGGCCTCGCTGCCGCGGCTCGGGCTGGCGCTGGCCGCCTGCGGCGCGCTGGCGCTGCTCGCCGGATGCGAGACCGTCTCGCTCAACAACCCCGCTCCGATCGTCGTGCTGCATCCGGCACCGGCGAGCGCCCCGGCGCCTGCACCAGCGACGACACCGCCGCCCGCCGCTCCGGCGGCACCTGCCGCGCAATCCCAGGGGCTGCAACCCGAACCGGGAGTCGAGGTGCAGCCGCTGGCGCCGGCGAGCGCGGCCAGCCTGCCGGCGCTGCCGTCGGCGTCGGCCCCGGCGTCGATGCCCGCGCCGGCATCGGCCCCGGCATCCGCGCCGGCGCTGCCCGGCTCGGCACCGGCCTCCGCGCCGGTCAGCCCGGCGTCGATTCCTGCAGCGGCCGTGCCGCCGGGAGCCGTGCGCTACGTCTGCAACGACGGCACGTCGTTTCTTGCCAGTTTCGGCGACGTCAGCGTGACCATGAGCACGGCGTTCGGCGTGCTGACCCTCGAACAGACGGTGGCCGCCGACGGCGCGCGCTACACCAACGGCCAGGTGCAGGTGTGGTTCAAGGGCCGCCAGGCCACCATCACGCGGGCGCAGGACCCCGGCAACGCGGTGCTCTGCCTGGAGCAGCGCTGACGCATGCGGGTTG
>JAKCDM010000081.1 GCA_021841865.1 Pseudomonadota bacterium | reverse complement strand
GGCTGCAGCGCCCGCCACGGCCGGCGCGGAACCCGACGACCCGAGGACTCGACCCGATGCGCCTGCTGCTGGTGGAAGACGACATGATGATCGGCGAGAGCGTGCTCGACGCGCTGCGCGCCGAGGGCTACGCGGTGGACTGGGTGCGCGACGGGCGCGCCGCCGACAGCGCCTGGAGCAGCGAGCAGTACGACCTGGTGCTGCTCGACCTCGGACTGCCCGCGCGCGATGGCCTGCAGGTGCTGAAGGCCGCTCGCGAACGCCGCGACCGCACCCCGGTGCTCATCGTGACGGCGCGCGACGCGGTCGACGACCGCATCCGCGGGCTCGACGCCGGGGCCGACGACTACCTGCTCAAGCCCTACGACCTGAGCGAACTGCAGGCGCGCATCCGCGCGCTGATCCGCCGCGCAGCCGGGCGCGCCGAGCCGGCGCTGGAACATCGCGGCGTGCGCCTGAACCCGGCCACCCACGAGGCCACGCTGGACGATCGCCCGCTGGTGCTTTCGCAACGCGAGTGGGCGGTGCTCGAGGCGCTGATGCGGCGCCCGGGCGTGATCCTGTCGCGCGCCCAGCTGGAGGAAAAGCTCTACGGCTGGAAGGACGAGATCTCCAGCAACGCGGTCGAGGTCTACGTGCATTCGCTGCGCAAGAAGCTCGGCGCCGACTTCATCCGCAACATCCGCGGCATGGGCTACGTGCTCGCGCGCGACGACGGGGAGGCGGCGTGAAGTCCCTGCGAACCAAGCTGCTGGTGCTGCTCACGGTGGCGGTGCTGACGGCCGCGCTGGTGCAGGCCGCCGCCGTGTTCCGCAACGCGATGCGCGAGGCCGACGCGGTGTTCGACTACCACCTGCAGCAGATCGCGCTGTCCCTGGCCACGGGCGAGCTCGGGCTGCCGGGCTTCGGCCCGCGCGGCAACCCGAACGACAACCTCGACTACGTGTTCCAGGTGTGGGCCCCCGACGGGCAGCGCATCTACGTGTCGCGCCCGCGCGTGGAGCTGCCCGACCAGGCCGTGCTGGGCTACGCCAACGCCGACGTGAACCACCAGAAATGGCGGGTGTTCTCGATGCAGGCGGGCGGGCGCACCATCCAGGTCGCGCAGCCGCTGCTGAGCCGGCGCGCGCTGGCGCTGACCTTCGCGCTCAACTCGGTGTGGCCGATGCTGCTGATCGTGCCGCTGCTGCTGCTGGTCGTCGCGTGGGTGGTGCGGCGCTCGCTGGGCCCGCTGCGCACGCTGTCGACCGAGCTCGAGAACCGCGCGGCGACGTCCTTCGACCCGCTGGATCCGCGCTCGGTGATGCTCGAGATGCAACCGGTGGTGCGCGCCATGAACGGCCTGTTCGCGCGCACCCGCCAGGCCTTCGACGCGCAGCAGATGTTCGTGGCCGACGCCGCGCACGAATTGCGCTCGCCGCTGGCCGCGCTGAAATTGCAGCTGCAGATGCTGGCGCGCGCTCCGGACGACGCCACGCGGCGCCTGGCGGCGCAGCGCCTGGACTCCGGCATCGACCGCGCCACGCACCTCGTCGAGCAGTTGCTCGCGCTGGCGCGCGCCGACTCGGGCGGGCGCGAGGCCCCGGAGTCGACCTCGCTGACCGACGCGGCGCGCCAGGCGCTGGCCGACACGCTCGAGCTGGCGCACGCGCACGGCGTCGACGCCGGCCTGGAACAGGCCGAGGAGCTGATGGTGAGGGCGCCGCCCCAGGGCCTGCGCATGCTGGCGCGCAACCTGGTCGACAACGCTGTGCGCTACTGCCCTCGCGACGCGCGCGTGGACGTGCGCGTGCGGGCCGAGGGCGACCGCAGCATCCTCGAGGTCGACGACTCCGGTCCGGGCATTCCGGCCGCCGAACGTCCGCGGGTGTTCGACCGCTTCTACCGTCGCGCCGACTCGCCTCCCGGCGGCAGCGGGCTCGGGCTGGCCATCGTGCGCAGCGTGGCCGAGCGCAGCGGGGCCGAGGTCGAGCTGCTCGACTCCCCGCTGGGCGGGCTGCGGGTACGCGTGAGCTTCCCGCGCGCTGCGGCGGCCTGACGGGTGCGGGCCGCCCGGCGGACGGCGCAGCGGCCGGCCCGCGGGCGGGAGCGTCAGGCCGGGGTGGCCGGAGCGTCGAGGTCGAAGGCGCGGTGCAGCGCGCGCACCGCCAGTTCGAGGTACTTCTCGTCGATCAGCACCGAAACCTTGATCTCGGAGGTCGAGATCATCTGGATGTTGATGCCCTCTTCCGACAGCGTGCGGAACATGGTGCTGGCCACGCCAGCATGCGAACGCATGCCGACCCCGACGATCGATATCTTGCAGGCCTTCGGGTCGCCGATCACGTCCTTCGCGCCGATGTGGCCCTGCACCTCGCTTTTCAGGATCGAAAGCGTGCGGGCGTAATCGTTGCGCCCGACGGTGAACGAGAAGTCGGTGAAGCCGTCGACGCTCTGGTTCTGCACGATCATGTCGACCTCGATATTGGCCTGGCCGACGGCACTGAGGATCTGGTAGGCGATGCCGGGGCGATCCGGCACGCCGACCACGGTGATCTTGGCCTCGTCGCGGGCGAAGGCGATTCCCGAAACCACGGCGCGTTCCATGTTCTTCTGGTCCTCTTCGAAAGTGATCAGGGTGCCGCTGTGCATCTCGTGCTCCAGCGGGATGTCCCACGGCGTCAGGCTCGACAGCACGCGCAGTCGCACGCGGTACTTGCCGGCGAACTCGACCGAGCGAATCTGCAGCACCTTGGAGCCCAGGCTGGCCATTTCCAGCATTTCCTCGAAGGTGATCGAGGGCAGCTTGGAGGCCTCGGGCACGACCCGCGGATCGGTCGTGTACACGCCGTCGACATCGGTGTAGATCTGGCACTCGTCGGCGCCCAGCGCCGCCGCCAGCGCGACGCCGGAGGTGTCGGAGCCCCCACGGCCCAGCGTGGTGATGTTGCCCTGCGCATCGACGCCCTGGAACCCGGCGACGACGACGATGCGACCGGCGTCGAGGTCGGCCCGGATGCGCTGCTGGTCGATGGACTCGATGCGCGCCTTCGTGAAGGCGCTGTCGGTATGCACGCCGACCTGCCCTCCGGTGTAGCTGCGAGCGTCGCGCCCGAGCGACTTGAGCGCCATCGCCAGCAGCCCGATGGTGACCTGTTCACCGGTGGAGGCCACGACGTCGAGCTCGCGCGGATCGGGCTCGGGCTGGATCTCGCGCGCCAGCGCGATCAGGCGGTTGGTCTCGCCCGACATCGCGGAAACCACGACCACCACCTGGTTCCCGGCATCGGCCCATTTGATCGCGCGCCGCGCGACGTTCTTGATGCGTTCGACGGAACCGACCGATGTGCCGCCGTATTTCTGGACGATGAGCGCCATGATGGAAGGAAAGGGAGTCCGCGAGTTTCGCGGCGCGCGCGGCCCGGCGGTGTCGCGCGGGTGCTTGCCCGCGCGATGTTCCCCGCAGCACCTGCCGCCGCGCAAAAAGCTGCCGATTATAGGCTTCGGGGCGGGCGCCGGAGATCAGCCGGCAGCTGGCAACGCAACCAGCCGGCATCGCGCCACAAACGGGCAGCGCCGATGCCGGCCTGCACGGGGCGATGCGCGGCTGCGTCGAGCTGACGGCACAGGTTGTCGATCTGCGCGGCGTTGCTGCGAAGCCCCAGTTCGAGCAGCCAGGCCCGCAGCACCTCGGCCCGCCGGGCAGGCGCCAGTTCGGCCAGCGCCTGCAGGCGCAGCCCCGCCTCGCCGCGGCAGCGTCGCAGGTCCTCGGCGGCCTGGCGCCGCAACTGCTGCGTGCCCTGCGCGCACAGCGCCGCGCTGCGCCCGAGGGTCTGGCGCCAACCGGGCTCGAGGCGCTCGATCACCGGCAGCAGTTCGTGCCGGATGCGGCTGCGACGCCACGCCGGATCGGTGTTCATCGGGTCGCGCACATAGTCCACGCCGGCCGCGTCGAGCTCGGCCCGCAATGCGGGTCCGGGACAGTCCAGCAGCGGACGCCCGACCCAGACGCCGGCTCGACGAACCACAGGCGGCATCGCCGCGAGCCCGGCCGGGCCGGCACCGCGCAACAGCGCCAGCAGCAGGCTTTCCGCCTGGTCGTCCGCGTGATGGGCCAGCAGCAGCCATTCGCAACCGAGCGCGCGCGCCTCGCGCTGCAGGCGGGCGTGCCGGGCAAGCCGGGCCTGCTCCTCGACGCTGTCGCCAGCCGCCAGAGGCACGTGCACCGGCAGAACCCGGCAGTCGATGCCCCATCGGGCGCAATGCGCCTGCGCATGCCCGGCGAAATCGTCGGCCGCCGCTTGCAGGCCGTGGTGCACATGCAGGGCGAACAGCGCACGAACCGGCCACAGCCGGCGAGCCGCCAGCAGCAGCGCGGTCGAATCGGCGCCGCCGCTGAAGGCCACGGCAAGCGGGCCGTCGCCGTCGAGCGGCGGAGCCTCGGCGTGGCTTGCCAGCGCGCGCCGGAAGCGACGCAGCGCGGCGCCGGCGCTGCGCGAAGCGGCCGCGCTCAGCGCGCCGACTTGGTGTCCTGGAAGCGACCGAACGCGCACAGCCGCTCGTAACGCTGGCGCACCAGATCGGCCGGCTTGACGTCCTGGAACTGGCGCAGGCTCTCGGCCAGCGCGCGCTTGAGCGAGGCGGCCATGGCCTGTGCATCGCGATGCGCACCGCCCACCGGCTCGCTGACGATCTTGTCGATCAGGCCCAGCGCCTTCAGGCGATGCGCCGTCAGTCCCAGCGCCTCGGCTGCGTCGGACGCGCGCTCGGCGCTTTTCCACAGGATCGACGCGCAGCCCTCCGGGGAAATGACCGAGTACACGGCGAACTGCAGCATCAGCACCTGGTCGGCCACCGCGATGGCCAGCGCGCCTCCCGACCCGCCCTCGCCGATGATCGTCGACACGATCGGGACCTGCAACTGGGCCATTTCCAGGATGTTGCGCCCGATCGCCTCCGACTGGTTGCGCTCCTCGGCATCGATGCCGGGGTAGGCGCCGGGGGTGTCGACGAACGTGAACACCGGCAGCCGGAACTTCTCCGCCAGCTTCATCAGGCGCAGCGCCTTGCGGTACCCCTCCGGCTTGCTCATGCCGAAGTTGCGCATCGCGCGCTCCTTGGTATCGCGCCCCTTCTGGTGCCCGATCACCATGCAGGACTGGCCGTTGAAGCGCGCCAGCCCGCCGACGATCGACAAGTCGTCGGCGAAATGACGGTCGCCGTGCAACTCGTGGAAGTCGGTGAACAGCGCGCCGACGTAGTCCAGCGTGTACGGCCGCTGCGGATGGCGGGCGATCTGCGTGACCTGCCACGGGCTCAGCTTGCTGTACAGGTCCTTGGTCAGCTGCTGGCTCTTCTTCTGCAGGCGCGAGATCTCCTCCGAGATGTCGACCGCCGACTCGTCCTGCACATAGCGCAGTTCCTCGATCTTGGCCTCGAGTTCGGCCACCGGCTGTTCGAAATCCAGAAAGACTTTCTTGCTCATGATGTGTTCAGTTCGCACGGCCGGCGCTGCCCGCCGGCATTCCCGCAATCGGGTAGGCGCCGCGGCGGGCCGGGAATCGGCTGGCTCCACGCCGGCGGGGGCGCGCAGCCCCTTCGTGAAGCGTCAATACTCGACCGGAAGGGGGTCCAGGCTGCGCCAAATATACCAAGTACCCACCGAGCGCCATGGCTGCCATGCGCAAGCCACCTCGCGGAGTTCGCTGCGGCTGACGGCCTCGCCGGAAAAGTAGCATTGGCTGATACCCCGGCGCAAGCCGAGGTCGTCGAGCGGCAGCACGTCGGGACGCAGCAGGTGGAACATCAGGAACATCTCGGCGGTCCAGCGGCCGATGCCGCGGATGGCGACCAGCTCGTCGATGATCGCCTCGTCGTCCATCGCGTGCCATTGCCGCGGGTGCACCAGGCCCTGGTCGAAACGGCCGGCGAGGTCGCGCAGATACTCCACCTTGCGCTGCGACAGGCCTGCCTGGCGCAGCGTCTCGGGCGGACGCTGCAGCACGCTGGCGGGCTCCATCGGGCCGCAGGCGGCCTGCAGGCGGTTCCACACGGCCTGCGCCGCGCCGACCGAGATCTGCTGTCCGACGATCGAGCGCGCCAGGGTCTGGAACGCGTCGCCGCGGCTTTGCAGCCGCGCCTTGCCGTGCACCGGGATCAAGCGGCGCATCACGCGGTCGGCTCGCATCAGTTCGCCGCAGGCCTGGTCCCAGTAAGGAGCCTGTTGCGCCTGCAGCCCGGCGTTTCGCGCAGTACCCATGGCCCGGGCCTCAGGCGCGACGCCACAGCGTGACGCCGCCGGGCTTGTCCTCGAGCTGGACGCCGCGCTGCAACAACTCGGCGCGGATGGCGTCGGCGCGCGCGAAGTCGCGCGCCTTCTTGGCATCGGCGCGCAGCTGCACCTGCTGCTCGATCCATTCCTTGTCCGACTGCGCCATCGCGCCCTGCAGGAAGCGCTGCGGTGCCTGCCCCAGCAGGCCCAGCGTGCCCGCCAGCCCCTTGAGCAGCGCCGCCAGCTGCGCATCGCCGCCGCGATTGAGCTCGCCGGCCAGATCGAACAGCACCGCGAGCGCCTCGGGGGTGTTGAAGTCGTCGTCCATCGCGGCGCCGAAACGCTGCGCCGCGGGATGCTGCCAATCCACCTGCGCCGGCACGCCGGCGTGGTCCCGCAGCGCGATGTACAGGCGCTCGAGCGCGCTGTGGGCATCGCGCAGCGCGTCGTCGCTGTAGTTCAGCGGACTGCGGTAATGGGCGCGGATGATGAAAAAACGCAGCGTCTCGGGGTCGACCTGTTTCAGCACCTCGCGAATGGTGAGAAAATTGCCCAGCGACTTGGACATCTTCTCCTCGTCCACTCGCACGAAGCCGTTGTGCATCCAGGTACCCACCCAGGGCCTGCCCGTCACCCCCTCGGTCTGCGCGATCTCGTTCTCGTGATGGGGAAACTGCAGATCGGCACCGCCGCCGTGGATGTCGAACTGCTCGCCGAGCAATTCGCAGCTCATGGCCGAGCATTCGATATGCCAGCCGGGGCGCCCCGGACCCCAAGGCGAGTCCCAGCGAACCTCGGAGGGCTCGTCGGCCTTCGCGCGCTTCCACAGCACGAAATCCAGGGGATCACGTTTCGCCGCATCGACCTCCACGCGCTCGCCGGCGTGCAGCTCGTCCAGCGACTTGCCCGACAGTCGGCCGTAGCCGGCGAAGCTGCGCACCGCGTAGTCGACGTCGCCCGCGGCGTCCTGGTAGGCCAGCCCGCGCTCGATCAGGCGGGAGATCATGCGCTGCATCGGCTCGATGTGCTCGGTGGCACGCGGCTCGAGGTCGGGGCGCTCGATGCCCAGCGCATCGGTGTCCTCGTGCATGGCCTGGATGAAGCGGTCGGTCAACTCGCGCACGCTGACGCCGCTTTCCACGGCGCGGCGGATGATCTTGTCGTCGACGTCGGTGATGTTGCGCACGTAGGTCACGCGCAGCCCGCGCGCCTTCAACCAGCGCTGCACCACATCGAACACCGCCATCATGCGTGCGTGCCCGAGGTGGCAGTAGTCGTACACCGTCATGCCGCACACGTACATGCGCACGTGCCCAGGCTCCAGGGGCACCAGCGGCTGCTTGCTGCGGGACAGGGTGTTGTAGATGTGGACGGTCATGGACGAGAGGCGAGCGACGGGCCGAGGGCACCCCCGGCAGCGATCGCTGCGGGAGCCGCGTTGCAGCCGGGCCAGCGGCCGCACCGGGCGGCCGCGCAGGGGCGAAAACTTAGCACATGGCGGCGCGCCGCGGTTCCCGGGCGCCGCGGCGCGCTTGCACCGGCCCCGCAAGCCTTGATTTCCCTGAAACCCTTACAGCGTTTGGCCGTCAAGGACATCAGGGCCACAGCGCACGCGCCGAAACCGATCGAGGTGCAATAGACCCGCAATGGCCGCCGCGAGCCCCCGCGAGCGGGGCCGGGAACCCACCGACCGGAGAAGCAACATGGCATCGCAAGGTTCGGTCGCTCCGAAGGAGCGAGTGAACATCGTCTACCGCCCGGCGACGGAAGGCGCACAGGAAGAAGTCGAGCTTCCGCTCAAGCTGCTGGTGCTCGGCGATTTCACCCTTCGGGACGATGACACCGCGCTCGATGAACTGAGCCCGGTCAACATCGACAAGGACAATTTCAACGACGTGCTCGCCGCGCAGGCCCCGCGCCTGCAACTGCAGGTCCCCGATCTGCTGCAAGGCCGAAGGGGGCAGACCCTGCAACTGGACCTGTGCTTCAGGCAACTGGCCGACTTCGCCCCCGACAGCCTGGTCAGGCAGGCTCCGCAGCTGCAGGCACTGCTGCAGCTGCGCGAGGCGCTGAAGGCGCTGAAGGGCCCGCTGAGCAACATCCCCGCGTTCCGCCGGCGCCTGCAGGACATCATCGCCGACCCGCAGCTGCGCGAGCGCCTGATCGCCGAACTGCGCCAGGCTGCGCCGCAGGACGCCGCGCCGCGGCCCGTCCCCGCCACGGCGCCTGAGGGCCCGGCGCAAGGGCCCGCTTCCCGCGCCGAGTCAGCCCATTCCCCGGCGAACTCCGACGCCGCCGCCGCCGACGCCGCCTCGGACCACCCCCAGCCCGCGAGCCGTCCATGAACCCAGCCGAGCACAACCAGGCCACGCAGGCAACCCCGGCAGCGGGGCACGTCGGCGCAACCACACCGATGATCGACGAGCTCACCGCGAGCGCCCGCGTGCGCCACGGCGACGATGCCTACGCCATCACCCGCCGCGGCATCGAGGCGCTGCTGCTGCAGATGGTCGACCCAGAACAGCAGCAGCGCCAAGGCCTGCCCGCGCTCGCACTGCCGCCTCCGGGGGGCTCCTGCGGAATCAACCAGGCCGTGGTCGACTCGATGATCGTCGAGATCGACCGCAAGCTGTCGCAGCAGGTCGACGCGATCCTGCATCACCCCGGGTTCCAGCAACTCGAATCCGCGTGGCGGTCGCTGAAATTCCTGGTGGACCGGACCAACTTCCGTGAAAACACCCGCATCCACTTTCTCAGCCTGAGCAAGCAACGCCTGATGAGCGACTTCGCCGACGCACCTGAAGTGGTGCGCAGCGGGCTGTACAAGCTGGTCTACAGTGCCGAGTACGGACAGTTCGGCGGGCAGCCCTACGGCGCCATCGTCGCCGACTACGAATTCGGCCCGTCGGCTCCGGACGTGCGTCTGCTGCAGCACGTGGCCCAGGTGGCCGCGATGGCCCACGCACCCTTCCTGGCCGGCGCGTCGCCGCAGTTCTTCGGCCTGGACTCGATGCAACAGTTGCCGGCGCTCAAGGACCTGGCGTCGCTGTTCGAGGGCCCGCAGTTCAACGCGTGGAACGCGTTGCGCGAAAACGAGGACTCGCGCTACCTGGGCCTGGCGCTGCCGCGCTTCCTGCTGCGCCTTCCCTACGGCCCCGACACCGCTCCGGTGCGCAGCTTCCAGCACGTCGAGGACGTCGGCGAACGCGGGGCCGGCTTCCTCTGGGGCAACGCCGCGTTCGCGCTGGCGAGCCGGCTGTGCGAAAGCTTCGCCGACTATCGCTGGTGCGCCAACGTCATCGGTCCCCAGGGCGGCGGCGAGGTCAAGGGCCTGCCGATCTACACCTACCCGTCGATGGGAACCCTCGAGCACCGCATGCCCACCGAGGTGCTGATTTCCGAACGCCGGGAATTCGAACTCGCCGAGCAGGGCTTCATCGCGCTGACCATGCGCAAGAACACCGACAGCGCCGCCTTCTTCTCCGCCAACTCGGTGCAGAAGCCGAAGTTCTTCGGCTCCTCCCCGGAAGGGCGCGAAGCCGAGCTCAACTACCGGCTGAGCACGCAACTGCCGTACATGTTCGTGGTCAGCCGGCTGGCCCACTACATCAAGGTCATCCAGCGCGAGAACATCGGCACGTGGAAGGAGCGCGGCGATCTGGAAAGCGCTCTGAACCTGTGGATTCGCCAATACGTGGCCGACATGGACAACCCGGCCCCCGGCGTGCGCAGCAGGCGGCCGCTGCGCCAGGCCGCCGTGCAGGTCAGCGACATCGAAGGAGAGCCTGGCTGGTACCGCGTCGACCTGCGGGTGCGGCCGCATTTCAAGTACATGGGCGCGTCGTTCACACTCTCGCTCGTGGGCAAGCTGGAAAAGCGCTGACGGCGAGGCGTTGCGAAGCGTTCGTCACACATCCCCGGGCTGCGCGCCCGTTCGCCACCAAGGAGATTCACCATGCCGATGCCGTGCTATCTGGTCCTCGAAGGACAAAACCAGGGAAAGATCGAGGGATCCACCCAGGTCAAGGGGCATGAAGGCAAGATTCTCGTGCAGGCCGTCGAGCACACCATCGAGATTCCCAAGAGCCCGCAGACCGGCCTGCCCACGGGCAAGCGGGTGCACGGCCCGATGACCCTGACCAAGGAAATTGACAAGTCGTCGCCGAAACTGTTCCAGGCGCTGACCTCGGGAGAGCAGATGAAGGACGTCACGCTGCAGTACATGCGCATCTCGCCCAAGGGCACCGAGGAGAGCTACTACACGGTCAAGCTGCAAAACGCCATCATCACCAACATACGCGCGTGGACCCCGATCTGCCTGGCGCAGGAGAACCAGCAGATCGGCCATATGGAAGACGTCTCCCTGACCTACGAGAAAATCACCTGGACCTTCGAGCCCGACGGCATCGAGGCCGAGGATTCCTGGCTCGCACCCAAGGCCTGAGTGCCTGGCGACTCCGACGGTTCGCGCGCTGGCCATGCATCGCGACAGGCTTCTCGAACGGGTCGCCCAATGGGAGCGGGCCGCTCGCGGCGATCGCGCGTCGGGCGACTTCGCCAGCATGCGCAGGCGCGAGACCGGCACCACCGAGCTGCTGCGCTCGGTGGTGTCGCACCTGACCCGCCTGCTCAACACCCGGCAAGGCTTCGTGCCACTCGACGATTCCTTCGGCGTGCGCGACTTCACGAACCTCGGCGGCGGCATGAACCACGGGGAAATCGCCGACGTCGAGCAGCAGCTGCAGTCGATGATCGAACGCTACGAACCCCGCCTGCTGCATCCGGTGGTGCGCCTTTGCCGCGAACGCAGCGATGCGCTGGGAATGAGCTTCACCGTCGAGGCCTCGATGGCACCGGGCCCCAACGAGTATCCGCTGCAGCTGGCCACGCGCATCGACGCGCAGGGGCAGGTGCGCGTGCACACCGCCGACGACTGAACGGAGGGCTCGCATGCTGAACCGGCATTACGAGGACGAACTCGGGCGCCTGAAGGTGCTGGCCGGCGAGTTCGCGCGCGAGAACCCCGCGCTGGCTCCGATGCTTCTGGGAAGCAGCGCCGATCCGGATGTCGAGCGCCTGCTCGAAGGCGTGGCCTTCCTCACCGCGTTGCTGCGAGGCAAGCTCGACGATGCATTCCCGGAATTCATCCAGGACCTCACCGCGCTGCTGCTCCCGCACTACCTGCTGTGCATGCCCTGCTCGGTCATGATGGCCTTCCGGGCACGCGTGGACGATGCACAGGCGGTATCGATTCCCGGCGGCTCGGAGGTGCTTTCCACTCCGGTGGACGGCACCGCGTGCCGATTTCGCACCTGCCACGACGTCGAGGTTCCGCCGCTGCGCGTGGTCGACTGCCGCCTGCACGGCACGCCCGGCAAGCCGTCGGCGGTACGCCTGCGCCTGCAGGCTCGCGGTGGCGCCGGGCCGCTTCGGCTGTCCGGGCTGCGGCTGTTCCTCGACGGCAGTCACGCCGAGGCCTGCAACCTGCTGCTGCTTCTCACGCGCCACGTGCGCCGGGTGCGCGCAAGCTGGAGCGGCGCCGGCGCCGCGGCGGACGGCGAGCGGCTGCTGCCAGCCGAATGCATACGCCTCGCCGGCTTCGACCACGCGCTGCTCGACCATCCCCCGCATGCCTTCCCGGGCTATCGCGTATTGCAGGAATACTTCGCGCAGCCCGCCAAGTTCCTGTTCCTGGCGCTGCACGACGTGGCGCCCCTTCCGGCGCAGACGCGCGACATCGAACTCGACTTCGAGCTCGACCGCGTGTGGCCGTGGATTCCCGAGATCCGCACCGAGAACCTCCTGCTCGGCGTGGTGCCGGCGATCAACCTGTTCGAGCAGGACGCCGAGCCCATCGAAGTCGACCATCGACGCAGCGACTACACGCTGCAGGTCCAGGCCGAACGCCCCGAGCATTACCGCGTGCACGACGTGCAGCGCGTCGTCGGGCTCGAGCATGGGCAGGGCCACACGCGCACCTGGCAGCCCTTTCACCTGTACCCCGGCCCGCGGGCGCCGGCCGCGCCGAGCTACCGCAGCATCGTGCGGCCGAACCCGCTTCATGCGTCGCCTGAAACGGTACTCAGCCTCCACTACCCGCCGGGCCAGGTGCCGCGCAACGAGGTGCTCAGCGTGAGGCTGCGCTGCACCAACGGCTCGCTGCCCGAGAGCCTGGGCCGGGGCGACATCTGCCATGCGGCCGCCAGCACGCCGGATCGAGTCCTGTTCCACAACCTGCAGCCGCCAGCGCCGGCTCGCAGCGCTCGCACCGACGCCGACTCCATGTGGCGCCTGCAGTCCCATCTCGCGCTGAATTTCTTCTCGCTCGCCGACGCCGCCACGCTGCGCTCGATGCTGAGCCTGTACGCCAGGGGGCACGCGGCGGGCGATGGACCCGAGGCTGCGGGGCTCGAGGCGGCCAACCGCCGCCGCATCGACGGCATCGAGGTCGTGCAGAGCTTTGCCGAGAACCTCGTGGTCGGTCCCTGCAGCATGCTGCGCGGCCGGCGCGTGCGCGTGGGCTGCCGGCCCGATCACTTCGCCGGGCTCGGGGACCTGTATCTGTTCGGTTGCGTGCTCGAGGTCTTTCTCGCCGATTACGCGGGCATCAACAGTTTCGTGCAGCTCGAGATCGAGGATCTGCAAAGCACCAGGGTCTACCAATGGCCGCCACGGACGGGAACCCGCGCGACGCTCTGATGCAGCGCCTGCAGCGCGACGCCACGCGATTCGACTACTTCCAGATCGTGCGCCTGCTTCGCCTGCTCGGCGTCCAGGTCGGCTGCGCGGCGCCAGCGCCGCATCTGCGCACGCGTGCCGCGCTGCAACTGGGCATCGCCGCCGGCGAGGTGCGCTCGGTGCGGCGCACGGGCGCCGGGCAATGGCGCGTGACCGCGAATTGCTTCGGGCTGTACGGCGCCACGTCGCCGCTGCCGGTGTACTACACCGAGGACCTGCTCGACGAGCAACGCGAGGGACGCCGGGCCGCGCGCGGACTGATCGACATCCTGCACCATGCGCTGTACCCCTTGCTGTTCGAGTCCTGGGAAAAGTACCGCGTGGCGCAGCGTGTGGCCGAAACCGGCGATGAGACAGCGCTGGGCTGCCTGCACGCCTTCGCCGGCCTCGGCCCGCAAGCGCTGTACCAGCGTCGGGCGGACGGACAGCTCGCACTGCTGCGCTACCTCGCGCTGTTGCAGCAGGGGCCGCGCAGCGCCGCCGGTCTGCAGGGCATGCTCGGGCTCGAGCTGCGCCCTGCCAGCGTGCGGGTGGTCCAGCATGTGCGACGCATGCTGCCGATTCCATGCCGGCAGCGAACACGTGTCGGCGAGTGCTGCCACGCGCTGGGGGTGCAGGCGCGCATGGGAAGTCATATCGACGACGCCTGCGCGACCATCGCGATCCAGGTCCGGGACCTGGACACCGAGACCTTCCAGGACCTGCTTCCCGGTCGCCCCGGGCGTCGGCGCATGCAGGACCTGGTGAGCCTGTACCTGCGCGACTCGCTGGACGTGCGGCTCGAGCTGCAACTGCGCGCCGACGCGCGCCCGCCCGCGCTTCGCCTGGGCGAGCCCAAGTGGGCGCGCATCGGGCTCGACGCCTGGCTGGACCGTCCGGCCGGATGCGCTCCGCCGGCGCATGTCGGCAAGTGGCAGTCCCAGCAAGCGCCGGAGCCCGCGCGATGAACCCGTCCCGCAGCCAGCGCGAGGCCGCCGCGAACCCGGCCGGGCACGCGAGCTTCGCCAGCGACGCGTTCGCGCGCGACACCTTCGAGGTGCTCGAGCTGCACGGCAGCGAGGCCCTGGGCG
>JAKCDM010000080.1 GCA_021841865.1 Pseudomonadota bacterium | reverse complement strand
CAGAATCGAGCAAGGCTGGGCTCACCTCCGGCCTCAGACGAACCGAGAGCAACGCTACCCACCAGGAGCCGATGATGATGACCCCCGAACAACTGATCGCCGCGCAAAAGTCCCAACTCGAAACCCTGTTCGCCCTGCAGGGCAAGGCCGTCGACGGGCTGGAGCGTCTGGTGGAACTGAACCTGCAGACCCTGAAGACCGCGATGCACGAGACCTCCGAGGCCACGATCGCCGCGCTGTCGGTCAAGGACCTGCAGGAGCTGACCTCGCTGCAGCCGAATCTGGCGCAACCGCTGGCCGAGAAGATGCTGGCGTACTCGCACCACGTGTACGAGATCGCTTCGGGCACCCAGGCCGAACTGGCCAAGGCCGTCGAAGCCAATGCCACGGACTTCAACCGCAAGGTGCAGGCCCTGGTGGAAACCGCGACCAAGAACGCGCCGGCCGGTACCGAGACCGCCGTGGCGATGCTCAAGAGCGCGATGAGCGCCGCCAACAACGCGTACGACTCGCTGCACAAGGCCAGCAAGCAGGCCGCCGAAGTGGTCGAAGCCAACATCAACACGGTGACCAGCACCGCGATGAAGGCCGCGCAGAACACCACCAGCAGCCGCGCCAAGCGCGCCGCCGCCTGAGAAACACCCCTGCCGGCGGGTCCGCGGGATCCGCCGCGCCAAGCAGGCCGCGAAGACGGCCGTGCAGATTGTCTCCTCGGTACTTCCAAGTACCCTTGCAGGCCGATCGAACCCGATCGGCCTCTTTTTTTGTCCGCCGCCTTGCGCCCGCCGCCTTCCGCCGGCTCAGCGCGCGAGCAGCTCCAGCAAGGCCTGCAGCACGCCGTCGGGCTGCTCCTGCATCAGCGCATGTCCGCCAGGCAGCAGGCTGACCCGCGCCTGCGGCAAGGCCTGCTGCAGCTCGCGCGCCGCGCGCGGCGGGGTCATGCGGTCGGCCTCGCCGAGCACCAGTTGCACCGGCGCCTGCACCCTGCGCGCCATCTCGAGGCCGTCGGCGTAGGCGTTGCAGGCGCTCAGGTCGGTGGCCAGCAGGTCTCCGGCCGGCCAGCGCGCCTGCACCGACTGCATGAATTGCAGGCTCGCGTCGACCAGGCCCGGGTCGGGCGCCTGCTCACGCGAGCCCTTGTGCGACCACAGCGCCATGTCGCGCATGGCCGCCTGGGGGTCGGTGCGCGCCCGCTCGAGCAGCACGGGCGACACCGTCATCGGCAGCGCGGTGGCCACCATCGCCAGGTGGCTGACCCGCCGCGGGGCCAGCGCCGCGGTATGCAGCGAAACCAGCGAGCCCATGCTGTGGCCGACCAGCGCGCAGCGTTCCAGCGCCAGCGCATCGAGCAGCTCGAGCAGCCAGGTCGCCAGCTCCGGCACGCCGGCGCACGGCGGCCCGGCGCTGGCCGAATGCCCGGGGAGGTCGGCGGCGTACACCGCATGCCCGGCGCGGGCCAGGCCGGGCAGCACGGGCAGCCACACCCGGTGGTCCTGGCAGGCTCCGTGCAGCAGCACCACCGGCGGAACCTTCTCGGGAGTGGCGGCGGCGAGGCAGTGCACGTGCACCTCGCGCGAATCGACCAGACATTGCATGGAATTCTCCGCGTGCGCGCAGGGCGCGGTCAGCTTACAGGGCTCGCCGCGGGATCCGGCCGCATTCACGACCCTGCGCGACCCTGCGCGACGATGGACGACGCAGGGCAGCGTGGAATCCCGCAAGCGCCTGCACTATATTGGCTCCATGCCCGCAACGCCCACCGGAGACCGCGATGCAAGTAAGTGATATTTTGCGCATCAAGGGGACTGCGCTGTTCACCGTCTCGCCCCAGACCCCGCTGCACGAGGCAGCTCGCACGATGGCGCTGCACGACGTGGGCTCGCTGGTGGTCATGCACGACGGCCGCCTGGCCGGCATGCTCACCTTCCGCGAAGTGCTGGGCGCGGTCAGCGCGCAGGGCGCGGCGGCGCCCTTGGCGGGCGAACTGATGCAACGCGACCCGGTGCACTGCTCGCCGCAGACCGGGCTGGACGAACTGCGGCGCCTGCTGCTCGACAGCGGCACGCGTTACATCCCGGTGATGGACGGCACCACACTGCTCGGCGTGATCTCGTTTCGCGACGTCGCGCGCGCCGTGGTGCAGGAACAGGATTTCGAGAACCGCATGCTCAAGGCCTACATCCGCGACTGGCCGCCCGAGGCGGCTCAACCGGAGAGCGCCCCGGGCAGCGCCTGAGCCGCCGCGCACCCGCCCGCGGCGAAAGGTCGCCGCCCACGCTCCTGGCGCTACGATTGGGCCTGCCGAACCGACGCGCCCCGCGAGCGGCCGGCCCGCACCCGCCTGCTCGCGCGCATGCCTGCCCACTGCCCGTCCCCACGCCCTTCGCACCTGCTGTACCTGCACGGATTCCGCTCGTCGCCGGCGTCGGCGAAGGCGCGCCTGACCCACCAGCGACTGCAGCAGTTGCAGGCGGCGCAGCGGGCCCCGGTGCAGTGGCTGTGCCCGCAGCTGCCACCGTCACCACGCGAGGCAATGGAGCTGGCTCTCGAGCTGGTGCGACACGCGGCGCCGCAGCGCCTGGCGCTGGTCGGCAGTTCGCTGGGCGGCTTCTACGCCACCTGGCTGGCCGAGCGCCTGGACTGCAAGGCCGCTCTGCTCAACCCGGCCGTGAACCCGGCACGCGACCTGCGCGCGCAGATCGGCGAACTGGGCAGCTGGCACGATCCCGCGCTGCGCTTCCAGTTCACCGCGGCACATGTCGAAGAATTGCGCGCCTTCGAACTCGGATCCGTGGAGCAGGCGGTACCCCACCCGGAACGCTACCTGGCCGTGATCGCGCGCGACGACGAGGTGCTGGACTGGCAGGAAATGCAGGCACGCTACCGCGGCGCCACGCTGCGCGTGGTCGACAGCGGCGGGCACGCGCTGCAAGACTACGCGTCGCGCCATTGCGACGCGGTCCTGGAATTTCTCGGCGTACGCGCCGACTGATTGGAATCACTCGTGAGTTACGTTGTTTTCGAAGAGGCCGGCAAACTCGCCACCGCGCGGGTCATGAGCCAGGCCGACGCATCGATGCAGGTCGAGCTGCCCAGCGGACGGCGCCAGAAGATCAAGCAGCAGCAGGCGCTGCTGCGTTTCGAGGCGCCCGCCCCCGACGAGTTGATGGACTGGGCGCAGGCGCAGCAGGACGGCATCGAGCTCGACCTGCTGTGGGAGTTCGCGCCCGACGACGAGTTCGCCTTCGAGCAGCTGGCTGCGGAGTACTACGGCGACGGCGCGGACGCACGCCAGCAGGCCGCGGTACTGCTGCGACTGCATGGTGCGCCGCACTACTTCTCGCGCCGCGGCAAGGGCCGCTTTCGCAAGGCCGCCCCGGAGGTGCTGCAGGCGGCGCTGGCCGGCATCGCCCGGCGCCAGGAGCTGGAGCGGCGCATCCAGGAGGACGCGCAGCAACTGCAGCAGGGCAGCTGCCCGCCCGGCATTGCCGAGCGACTCTACAGCCTGTTGTTCAAGCCCGACAAGAACAGCGCCGAGTACAAGGCGCTGGCGCTGGCCGTGCGCAACAGCGCCAAGGGCGCGCTGCAGCTGCTTCGCGAGGCCGGCGCGATCGAGTCGCCATGGCGCTTTCACATGCAGCGCTTCCTGCTCGAGTACTTTCCGCGCGGCACCGGCTTCGGCGACATCTCGCTGCCGGGAATCGCCGCCGACGAGCTGCCGCTGGCCGAGGTCCGCGCGTTCAGCATCGACGATTCCCAGACCACCGAGATCGACGACGCGCTGTCGGTGCGCGCCGGCGCCGACGGCGGCGTCGTGGTGGGCATCCACATCGCGGCGCCCGCGCTGGCGCTGGCGCGCGACAGCGCGTGGGACCAGGCGGCACGCCAGCGCATGTCGACCGTGTACATGCCGGGCGACAAGATCACCATGCTGCCCGACGAACTCGTGCGCGCCTACACGCTCGCGGAGGGTGCGCACGCGCCGGCGGTGAGCCTGTACGTCGACTTCGACGCGCAGCTCGAAGTGCGCGGCCACGAGACCCGCGTGGAGCGCGTGCCGATCGTCGCCAACCTGCGCCATGACCGGCTCGACGACGCCATCACCGAGGAGTCGCTGCAGGGCGACCCCGACGCGCAGGCGTATCCCTGCGCGCGCGAGCTGTCGCAGCTGTGGCGCGTCGCCCGCCGGCTGCAGGCGGGGCGCGAGCAGGTCCGCGGGCGCCCGGAACGCCCTGGCGGCGTCGACTACACCTTCCGGGTCGAGGGCCTGGACCAGGGCGAGGAACAGGCGCGCGTGGACATCGTGCCGCGCCGCCGCGGCGCGCCGCTGGACCTGATCGTGGCCGAGATGATGATCCTGGCCAACGCCACGTGGGGCGGATGGCTGGCCGAGCTGGGCCTGCCCGCGATCTACCGCAGCCAGAGCGGCATGGGCGCCAACCTGCGCACGCGAATGAGCACGCGCGCCGCGCCGCATCAGGGGCTCGGCGTGGCGCAGTACGCGTGGTGCACGTCGCCGCTGCGGCGCTACGCGGACCTGGTCAACCAGGGGCAGATCATCGCGGCCGCGCGCCACGGGCGTGCCGCCGCGCTGGTCGCGCCCTACCGTCCGAAGGATGCGCAATTGTTCGCGGTGGTCGGCGCCTTCGAGGAGGCCTACAAGGCCTACGCCGACTTCCAGCGCGGCATGGAGCGCTACTGGACCCTGCGCTACCTGCGCCAGCAGGGCATCGTGCAGGCCGACGGCGCGGTACTGCGCGAGGGACTGGTGCGAATCGACGGCCTGCCGCTGGTGCTGGCCGCGGCGGGCGCGCAGGATCTGGCGCGCGGCACGCGCGTGCGCGTGCACTTCGGCGAAGCCGACCTGATCACCCTCGAGCAGCCCTGTCGCGTGGCCCAGGTGCTGAACCAGACCGCGCCCGCCGAAGCGGCACAGGGCGCCGAGCCGGCGGACTCGGAGGACGATGAAAGCCTGGCCGGCGGACTGCGCCTGGAAGTCGACGCGATCGAGGCGGCCGAAGAGGCAGCGCCGCAAGGCGGTCCCGCCGCCGCTGCCGAGCCGGCGCAACACACCGGCACGCATGCGCATGACGGCGCCGGACCGACCTGAAGATCACCGATGCCCGCACGCCAGCGCCTGCGCCTGAGCCCGCTGCAATGGGCCCTCGGCATCTCGGTGGCCGCGCACGCGCTGCTGCTGGGCCTGCGCCTGGGAGCGCCGCAGATGGCCGATCGCGTGTTCGGCAATCCTCCGCTGTCGGTGATCCTGGTCAACCGCGCCAGCCCGTCGCCGGCGGACAAGCCGCAGGCGCTGGCGCAGGCCGACCTCGACGGCGGCGGCAGCGCGCGCAGCGGGCTCGCCGCCACCCCGTTGCCGGCAGCCGGGCGCAATGCGCTCGGGGATGCCGCGCGCGACGCGCAAACCCGCATGCAGCGCCTCGAGCACAGCGAACGCGAGGTTCTCAGCGCGGCGCGCAGCCAGATCGTCACGCTGCAGCACGCCGTGCAGTCGCACGAGCTCACGCCACCGGTTGAGCACGCGCTGCGCGAGCAGCACCGCGAACTGCTCGACCTCGTCGGCGCCATCGAGCGCCGTATCGAGTTGAACAACGCGCGCCCGCGCAGGCGCTTCGTCGGCCCCAGCACGCGCAGCGTTCCCTATGCGCTGTACTACGACCGCATGCGCGAGAAGATCGAGCGCCTGGGCACGGCCGACTTTCCGCAAAGCAGGGGCCGCAAGCTGTACGGACGCCTGGTCATGGCCATCACCGTCGACTCGTCCGGGCGCGTGCTGCGCGCCGAGGTCGTGCGCGGCTCCGGCGACGCCATGCTCGACCGCATGGCGCAGGCCATCGTCGAGGCCGCCCAGCCCTTCGGGGACTTCAACCCGGTGATGCGCCGCGACGCCGATCAGATCGTCGTCGTCGCCGGCTTCGATTTCACCCGCGAAGGCGGCCTGAGCACCGAGATGCGCGCCGGCGGCCAGGATTCCGCGAGCACCCGATCCCGATGACGACTCCCGACCTGTACGCCGTGCTCGGCAATCCGGTGGAGCACAGCCGCTCCCCGCGCATCCACCAGTGCTTCGCCGAACAGACCGGCCAGGCCATTCGCTACGAGCGGCGCCTGGTGCCGCTTGGCGCATTCGATGCCGCGCTGGCGGCGTTTCGCGCCGAAGGCGCCGCCGGCTGCAATGTCACGGTGCCCTTCAAGTTCGACGCGGCGCGGGCCGCCGCCCGGCTGTCGCCGCGGGCGCGACTGGCCGAGGCCGCCAACACCCTCGGCTGGGACGCCCGCGGGCAGCTGTGGGCCGACAACACCGACGGCGTCGGCCTCGTGCGCGACCTCGCGCGCCTGCTCGGGCGCGGGCAGGCGCAGGCGCTGCGCGGGCTCGACCTGCTGCTGCTGGGCGCCGGCGGCGCCGCCAGCGGCGTGCTCGGAGAGTTGATCCTGGCCGGGGCCTCGTCCATCGAGGTTTGGAATCGCAACCCCGAACGGGCCGCGCAGCTGGTGGCGCGGCATGCCGCGTTCGCCGACGAACACGGCACCCGCCTTCGCAGCAACCCGGCGCCGCGCGCCGGGCATGCGCTGGTGATCCACGCCACCGCCGGTGCGCTGGGCGGCGCCACCCCCGAGCTGCCGCCCGGCGTGCTGCACGGCGGCGCGCTGGCCTACGACATGATGTACGGCGCGACACCGACGGCTTTCGTGCGCCTTGCGCGCGAAGCCGGCGCGAGCGCCCACGACGGACTGGGCATGCTCGTCGAGCAGGCCGCCGAGAGTTTCGCGCTGTGGCGTGGCGTGAGCGTGCAGACCGCGCCGGTGTTGCGGGCACTGCGCGCCGAGCTCGACGCCGAAGCCGCGGCCCGGGCCACCTGAGCCGCCCGCGCGCACCGCCCCATGCCCACTTCGCGCCGCCGCCACGGACTTGCCCGAGCACTGCTGCTGAGCGCCGGCTCGCTGCTGATCCTGCAGGCCTATTTCGCGCTTCGGATCGCCGTCTGGTCGGTGCTGCCGGTGCACGACACGGCCTTCATGCGCGCCGAGCAGCTGCGCATGCTGCGCACCGGCGACAGCGTGCCGTGGCGCCACGACTGGACCGGCTACGACCGCATCAGCCCGTGGCTCAAGCGAAGCGTCGTGGCCTCCGAGGACGCGACTTTCCTGACCAACCCCGGGGTCGACTGGAAAGCCATGCGCGAGGCCTGGATCCGAGACCACACGCGGCGCGTCGAGAGGGACCACCGCATCGTCGGCGGCTCGACCATCACGCAGCAGCTGGCCAAGAACCTGTTCCTGTCACCCGAGCGCAGCTACGTGCGCAAGGCCCAGGAGCTGGTCATCACCGGCATGCTGGAGCTGATGCTGGACAAGCGGCGCATCCTGGAGATGTACCTGAACAGCGTCGAGTGGGGCGACGGCGTGTACGGCGCGCAGGCCGCGGCCCGGCAGTACTTCCATGTGCCGGCAGCGCGCCTGACGCGCCTGCAGGCCGCGCGCCTGGCCGTCATGCTGCCGGCCCCGCGGGTGTTCCAGCGCCACCTGTACGGCCCGTACATCGACCGTCGAACCTACACCATCGCGGCGCGCGCCGAACAGGCGCAGGTGCCGCGCTGAAGCCACGCGCGGCGCGTCAAGCGCGCGCCAGCTCGGCGAAGGCGGAGTCGGCCGCCTGCAGGGTCTGCTCGATCACGCTGGCGTCGTGCGCGCTGGACACGAAACCGGCCTCGAACATGCTCGGCGCGAGGTAGACCCCGCGTGACAGCATGGCGTGGAAAAAGGCCTTGAAGGCTTCGAGGTCGCCGCGCGCCACGTCGGCGTAACTGCGCGGCAACGCAGAAGCGAAGTACACGCCGAACATGCCGCCCTCGCAGTCGGTGCGCAGCGGCACGCCATGGCGCGCCGCTGCCTGCTCCAGCCCCTGCATCAGGCGCCGCGTACTGTCGCCCAGGGCTTCGTAGAACCCCGGCTGGCGCACGATGCGAAGTTGCGCCATGCCCGCCGCCACCGCCACCGGATTGCCCGACAGCGTTCCCGCCTGGTAGACACCGCCCAGCGGAGACAGCCCGCGCATCACGTCGGCACGTCCGCCGAAGGCGGCCATCGGCATGCCGCCGCCGATGACCTTGCCGAGCACGACCAGGTCGGGCTCGATGCCGTAGACCTGCTGCGCACCGCCCAGCGCGACGCGGAACCCGGTCATGACCTCGTCCCACACCAGCAGCGAGCCATGGCGCGTGCAAAGCTCGCGCAGGCGCTGGTGCCACGCAGCGTCGCCCCGCACGAAATTCATGTTGCCGGCGATCGGCTCGACCAGCACGCACGCGATCTCGTCGCCACGCGCGGCGAACAGTTCGTCGAGCTGTGCGATGTTGTTGTATTCCAGCACCAGCGTGTGCGCGGCGACATCGGCCGGCACGCCGGCCGAGCTCGGGTTGCCGAAGGTCAGCAGACCGGAGCCGGCCTTGACCAGCAGGCTGTCGGCATGGCCGTGGTAGCAGCCCTCGAACTTGACGATGGCGTCGCGCCCGGTGAACCCGCGCGCCAGGCGCAGCGCGCTCATGGCCGCCTCGGTGCCGCTCGACACCAGGCGCAGCATCTGCGCTGCCGGCATCAGCGAGCGCAGCGTCTCGGCGATCTCGATCTCGTCGGCCGTGGGCGCTCCGAAGGACAGCGAGCGCGTGGCCGCGCGCTGCACGGCCTCGATCACCTGCGGATGGGCATGACCGGCGATCATCGGCCCCCAGGAGCCGATGTAGTCGATATAGCGCCGGCCCTCGACGTCGAACATGTACGGGCCTTCGGCGCGCTCGATGAAGCGCGGCACTCCGCCCACCTGGCGAAAGGCCCGGACCGGCGAATTCACGCCGCCGGGAATGCAGAGTTGGGCGCGTTCGAACAGGGATTCGTTGCTCGGCTGGGAAGACATGGCAGGACTCGACACGAAGGGGCGGGCCGCGCCGCAGTTGTGCGCTGCGCGCTGCGCCGCAACAGGGACAGGCGACCGGGCGCGCCGACGCACGGCGAGCCCGGCCGGGGATTCAGCGCGTGCTCACTGCAGACCGACCGGCGAGATCGAGTCGCCCTCGCCCTCGGGGCCGGTCTGGGCCCAGAAAAAGCGGTCCGGCACCAGGTTGCCCATGCCGGGGCGATAGGCGAAGTCCAGGCTCTGGTCCAGGAACTCGAGGGCCTCGTGCACGGCCTGGTCGAGCTTGGCGCCGGTGCCGAGCAGCGAGGCCACCGCCGCCGACAGCGTGTCGCCGGCGCCGGAGAAGCCGGCATCGAACATCTCGAAGCGCTCGCGAAGGAGTTGCCGGCGCGGGCTCAGCAGCACGTTCTCGACGTGGTTCTCGGGCACCAGCACGCCGCTGACCAGCAGATACTGCACGCCCAGCGCGTGGGCCTGCTGCATCAGCGCGTCGGGAGTCGGTGGCTGCTCGCGCTCGACATCCGGGAACAGGAACTGGCTCAGCGCCGTGACGTTGCCGCAGAGCACGCGGGTCTGCGGCAGGATCAGCTCCTGCATCGCCTTGATGTATTCCTCGACCTGCGATTCCTCCAGCGCCTGCAGGTTGCCGACGTAGGTCACCAGGGGCAGCTGGGAGTAGTCGGCGAGCAGCTCGGCCACCGCGCTGACGACCTCGACGCCGCCGAGGAAGCCGACCTTCCACGCCGCCAGCTCGACGTCCTGCAGCACGGCGCGCGCCTGCTCGACGACGGCCTCGGCGTCGATCTCGACGATGTCGAACACCTCCGCGGTGTCGCACACCCAGATCGACGTGGTCACCGGCAGCGCATGGCAGCCGACCGCCGCGCACACGGCCTGGTCGGCGCTCAGGCCTGCCGCTCCGCTGGGGTCGGCGGCGTTGAGGAACATGACCGCGGGGGGAGATTCGGGGGCTTCGCTGGATGGAGGCATGATGACGCGCTTCACGAGAGTGGACGGCGGGGACGGCCAAGCCCTCAGCCGTCCGGTCGGCGAGACGCCACAAATGCGGCGCCCCTCTTTCTTAGAATGATTGAATCTTATGCCAGAGGACGATACGCTGTGACGCAACCTGACTTCAAGACCTGGATGTGCCTGATCTGCGGGTTCGTGTACCAGGAGGAGCTGGGCCATCCGGAAAGCGGCCTCGCACCCGGAACGCGCTGGGCCGACGTACCGATGAACTGGACCTGCCCGGAATGCGGCGCTCGCAAGGACGATTTCGAAATGGTGCAGATCTGAGCGGCCTGCCGAATCCGGCGCCGGGCGGCACGCGGTGGCCGCCGGCGGATCGCGCAGCGAGCCGCGAATTCGAACCCTTTGTCCCACGGAGATAACGCTTGAGCACGGCTTCCGGTTCGTTCAAGGTGCTGGTGATCGACGACAGCAACACCATCCGGCGCAGCGCGGAAATCTTTCTCAGGCAGGCCGGCTTCGAGGTATTGTTGTCGGAGGACGGTTTCGACGCGTTGTCCAAGGTCAACGACACGATGCCGGACCTGATCTTCTGCGACGTGCTGATGCCGCGCCTGGATGGCTACCAGACGGTGGCGATCATCAAGCGCAGTCCGCGCCATGCGGCCATCCCGGTGGTCATGCTGTCGTCCAAGGACGGCGTGTTCGACAAGGCGCGCGGGCGCATGGTCGGCGCACAGGCCTACCTGACCAAGCCCTTCACCAAGGACCAGTTGCTGGCGGCGGTGAATGCACACCGCCAGGGCGCGCCTGCGCCGGCCGCCGGTGCGTCGAGCACGAATCCCGCCCAATCATGAGCATCCGCAAGATCCTGATCGTCGACGACTCGCGTACCGAGTTGTACTTCCTGTCCGATCTGCTGCACAAGAACGGCTACCAGGTTCGCACCGCCGAGAACGGCGAGCAGGCGCTGGCGGCGATCGAGCAGGAGCGCCCCGACCTGGTGCTGATGGACATCGTGATGCCCGGTCTCAACGGCTTCCAGCTCACGCGCCAGATCACGCGCAACCCGGCCTATCGGGAACTGCCGATCATCGTGTGCACAAGCAAGAGCCAGGAAACCGACAAGTTGTGGGCGATGCGCCAGGGCGCGCGCGACTACGTGACCAAGCCGGTCGACCCGCACGACCTGCTGAGCAAGATTATGGCGCTGAACTGACCCGCGCCACCGACACCCCATGGCACGAAGCTCGCTGATCGAATTCCAGGGCCGCCTTGCCGAGCGCCTGCGGGGCGCCCAGCAAAATCGCAGCGAGTCGCGCTGGCTGGCGGTGGTCGCCGGCTCGCACCACCTGCTGCTTCCGCTGGGCCAGTCGGGCGAGATCTCGAGCTGGGAAACCCCGACCCCGCTGCCGCATGCGCAGCCCTGGTTCGCCGGCCTGCTCAACCTGCGCGGCGTGCTGTGCGGCGTGGTCGACCTCGCGGCCTTTCTCGGCGAAAGCGGCACGCGCGACGCACAGGCGCGAGGCGGCGGACACAGCCGGCTGGTGCAGTTCTCGTCGCGCCTTGAGCTCAATTGCGCGCTGCTCGTCGACCAGCTCGCCGGACTGCGCACTCCGTCGCAGCTCACGCCCGACACGCAGGCCGGCGCGGCGGCGCCGCCATGGCTGGGCCCTGCGCTGCGCGACGCGGCAGGCCAGTCCTGGCGTGAACTGAACCTGGAATTGCTGTCGCAGGATCCGCGCTTCCTGCAGGTCGTCTGAGCCCTTTTCTCCATCGTCGTCGACTCACGTCGGAGCACCCATGGCCCTGTTCCCCCTGTTCTCCTCGAAGCGCCCGTCGGCCGAGGCCACCGCCTTCGCCGCCAGCGACGCCACCGTCAGCGGAGCCACGCTGTCGGCCGCCGTGCAGGACCAGCGCGACGTCGAGAAGAACAGCCTTGCCGACGAGGACATCCGTCGCCTGCCGCTGATCGGGCGCATGCCGATGGCGAGCCAGCAACGCCTGCTGATCGTCGTGCTGGTGATCTCGATGGTGCTGGTCGCCGTCGGACTGGCGGCCACGCTGCGCGTGACCTCCTACTCGGCGCGCCTGCTCAACACCTCGGGCGACGCGCTGATGCAGTCGCAACGCCTGGCCAAGTCGGTCAGCGCGGCGCTGCTGGGCTCGCGCGAGGGCTTCGGCGAACTGGCGGCCAGCGCCGACGCGCTGGAGGCGGACCTGAAGCGCCTGCACGCCGGCGACGCGCTGAACGTGGGTGGCGCACGCCTGCGCGCGGTCACGCCGATGGTCGAGTCCTCCGTGAAGAACGCGCGCGTCGTGGTCAGGCTGCAACCCCTGCTGACCCATACCAACGAGTCGCTGAGGACCATCAGCCATGACTCCGATTCGCTGTTGCAGGCGGCGCAGACCCTGACCTCGCTGCTGCTGCAGCAGGGTGCGTCGGCCCCCGACGTCGCGGCAGCCGCGCAACTCGAGATGCTGACCCAGCGCATCGGCAAGTCGGCCAACGAATTTCTGTCGTACGAAGGCATCAGCCCGGAAGCTGTGTTCGCGCTGGGCCGCGACCTGCACACCTTCGACCAGCTCAGCAGCGGCCTGCTCGACGGCAACTCCGACCTGAACCTCAGCCCGGTGCACGGCGAGGCACGCGCGCAGGTCGAGGGCATGCGCAAGGCCTTCGCCGGCGTATCCGGCCTGTCGGCGCAGATCCTGCAGAACCTGCAGGGCCTGAGCAGCGCGCGCCTGGCGCAGGCGACGGTGCTGCACGATTCGGTCGCGCTGCTGGGCACGCTGGGCGGCTTGCAGCAGCACTATTCGTCGCAGGCCGGCCTCGGCAGCGTCGAGCTGTGGGTACTGGTCGCGGCGGCCGTGGTGGCCTTGCTGAGCGTGATCGGCCTGGGCCGCCTGTACGTGCAGGCCACGCGCGAGCGCGCATTGCAATCCGAGCGCGAACGGCGGCGGGCCGAGCGCCAGGAGCAGGAGGCGCGGCGCAGCAATGAAGCCAACCAGGCGGCGATCCTGCGCCTGATGAACGAACTGCAGAACGTGGCCGAGGGCGACCTGACGCAGCAGGCCACCGTGACCGAGGACATCACCGGCGCCATCGCCGATTCGATCAACTACACCGTCGAGGAGCTGCGCAACCTGGTGGCCCAGGTGCAGAAGACGGCCGAGCAGGTGCGTCGCTCCTCCAGCCAGGCGCAGACCACGTCGGGCGACCTGCTGCGCTCGTCGGAGCAGCAGCTGATCGAGATCCGGGAAACCGGGCGCTCGGTGCTGGACATGGCCGAGCGCATCAACACCGTGTCGGCGCAGGCGCAGCACTCGTCGACCGTGGCGCGCCAGTCGCTGGACGCCGCCGAGCAGGGCCTGCTGGCGGTGCGCAACTCGATCGACGGCATGAACGCCATCCGCAGCCAGATCCAGGACACCTCCAAGCGCATCAAGCGCCTGGGAGAATCGTCGCAGGAGATCGGCGAGATCACCGAGCTGATCTCCGACCTGACCGAGCAGACCAACGTGCTGGCGCTGAACGCGGCCATCCAGGCCGCGTCGGCGGGCGACGCCGGACGCGGCTTCTCGGTGGTGGCCGAGGAGGTGCAACGCCTGGCCGAGCGCTCGGCCGAGGCGGCCAAGCAGATCGCCGCGCTGGTGCGCGCGATCCAGACCGACACCCAGGACGCGGTGGCCGCCATGGAAAAGAGCACCCAGGGCGTGGTCGAGGGCGCCCGGCTGTCCGACAGCGCCGGCGCGGCCCTTTCCGAAATCGACCGCGTGTCGCGCCAGCTTGCCGAGCTCATCGAGCGCATCTCGCAACAGGCGCTGACCGAGGCCCAGTCGGCCAACCAGGTGGCCACCAGCATCCAGCACATCTTCGCGGTGACCGAGCAGACCGGCGAGGGCACCCGCTCCACCGCCGACCTGGTCAGCGAGCTGGCGCGCGTGGCCGAAGTGCTGCGTGAGTCGGTGTCGCGGTTCAAGATCGCCTGAGCCTCGCGTCCGTGAGCGTCCACCCACCTTTCGCGCAACCCAGTCCCCGACCCGGCATGAACGACCTCGTCTCGACACCGCTGAGCTCCGCGCCGCCCGACACGGCCGCGCTGGCCTGGGTCCTGGAGCAGGTTCGCGACAACCTGCTCGGCGCGCTGGCCGCGGTGCGGCGCCAGGCCCAGCTGGGCGCCCTGG
>JAKCDM010000208.1 GCA_021841865.1 Pseudomonadota bacterium | reverse complement strand
CCGTCCGCATGGCGATAGTTCGCGAACAGCAGGACGACCGGCACGAGGTAACTCGCAGTGAAGACCAAGCCATATTGAGGCCGCAACAGTTCCGCCCAGCCGGTGGCGACGAAGAAGCTGGGGCCGCCGAGGCGCGTGACCGCCCCCGCACCAAGGAGGAGGAGAAAACTCGCGCGCCAGAGCGTCCGGGTCCGCGGGGTCAGTGTGCTGCCCGCCATGGACTCGACCATCATGTAGAAGCCGACCCGCGCGAGCAGAAACAAGACATCGACAGCCAGCTGCACACTCAGCCCGAGCCTGCCGTCGAGTGGCATGGAACCAAGCCCGAGGCCGAACACGAAGGCCATCGCCCAGACCGCCAGGCCCGCGGCGGCCTGGTCTCGGCCGCGCCACGAGGCGAGCAACGCAATGCCGCCGAGCAGTACGACAAAGCAAAGAAACGCCCACTCCGACCACATCGCGCCGGTTCTGGTGCTGGTATCGACAGTTGTGACCGGCACCATGGCGATGGCCTGCCCACGGCGAATCGCGAGCTCGTAGGTGCGCCCGACAGGCACCGTGTCCTGGGACTGCAAGAATCGGCTGATCGCAATGCGGGTCGAGCGTGGCGTCGCGGCGAGATCGACTCGATCGCCTGGCCTGAAGGCCTTCGGCAGCGGGATGCCGGGAATCGGCACGATCACCGCGGTACGGGAATCCACGAGGCTGACTAAAAATGGCATTCCAGAGGGCTGTAATATTTTCGTGCCGGCATACGCAACGGCCAGCACGACGGCGGCCGTGAGCAGTATCAAAAGCCCGTAGCGACGATGCATGGCCATCCCCTGTCAGCGCGTGGTCGATGTGCGCGCGAAACGTACACCCAAGCCGGTCATGGCGCCGCCCCGGCGCCGGCGATTACGCGCTGCACTCTGGATGACAAAAGTGGGGAGTGGGGAATCCCCGCATCGTCATTCCCGCGCAGAGCCTGCCCGCGCGAAGGCGGGGGCGGGCAACCAGCGCAGCGCAGGGACGACGCCACTGGATCCCAGGCTCGCGCTGCGCGCGCCCGGGGATGACGAGGAATAGGTGACGTCGACCGGGGATGACAAGAACCATGTCACGTGGAAAATCCCCGCATCGTCATGCCCGCGCAGAGCCTGCCCCCGCGAAGGCGGGGGCGTGCATCCAGCGCAGCCGCGACGCTTTGACCCGAGTCCCGAGTCCCCAGTCCCCAGTCCCGGCCTCTTTCACGCCTCCAGCGAGGCCAGATCGCCCTTGCGCTCCAGCCAGGTCTTGCGTTCGCCGGCGCGCTTCTTGGCCAGCAGCATGTCCATCAGGCTGGCGGTGGCGGCGTCGTCGTCGAGGGTGAGTTGCACCAGGCGGCGCGTATCCGGATGAATGGTCGACTCGCGCAGCTGCGACGGGTTCATCTCGCCCAGACCCTTGAAGCGGGTGACGCTGACCGCACCGCGCATTTTCTCGCGCTCGATGCGCTCCAGCAGCACGCGCTTTTCGTCCTCGTCGAGGCAGTAGAACATCTGCTTGCCCACATCGACGCGGAACAGCGGCGGCATGGCCACGAACACGTGGCCGTCGCGCACCAGTGCGGGGAAGTGGCGCACGAACAGCGCGCTCAGCAGGGTGGCGATGTGCAAGCCGTCGGAGTCGGCGTCGGCGAGGATGATGATCTTGCCGTAGCGCAGGCTTTCGATCGAATCCACGCCCGGGTCGCAGCCGATGGCCACGGCCAGGTCGTGTACCTCCTGGCTGGCTAGCACCGCGCCGGATTCCACCTCCCAGGTGTTGAGGATCTTGCCGCGCAGCGGCAGGATGGCCTGGAACTCGCGGTCGCGCGCCTGTTTGGCCGAGCCGCCGGCGGAATCGCCTTCCACCAGAAACAGCTCGGTGCGCGCCAGATCCTGGCTCTGGCAGTCGGCCAGCTTGCCGGGCAGCGCCGGGCCTTGCGTGATGCGCTTGCGCAGTACCTGCTTACTGGCCTTGAGGCGTGCGTTGGCGCGCTCAATGGCGAGCTGCGCGATGGCCTCACCCAGTTCGACATGCTGGTTTAGCCACAGGCTGAAGGCGTCGTGCACCGCGCCTTCCACCAGCCCCGCGGCATCGCGTGAGGACAGTCGCTCCTTGGTCTGGCCGGCGAACTGCGGATCCTTCATGCGCAGCGACAGCACGTAGGTCACGCGTTCCCAGATGTCTTCCGGCGCCAGTTTCAAACCGCGTGGCAGCAGGTTGCGCAGCTCGCAGAATTCGCGCAGCGCGCTGGTCAGTCCACTGCGCAGGCCGTTGACGTGGGTGCCGCCCTGCGTGGTGGGGATCAGATTGACGTAGCTTTCCTGCACCAGTTCGCCCTCGGGCAACCAGGCCAGCGCCAGGTCGAGCTGGCTGTCGCTGCGCTTGAGTTGTTGCAGGAACAAACCTTGCGGCAGTGCTTCCAGGCCAGCCAGCGTGCCGCGCAGATAATCGGCCAGACCATCGTCGTAGCGCCACTGTTCGCGCTCGCCGCTGGCCTCGTCCAGCAGGGTGACGGTGAGGCCGGCGCACAGCACGGCCTTGGCGCGCAGCAGATGGCGCAGCTTGGGCAGCGCGATGCGCGGACTGTCGAAGTACTTGGGCTCGGGCCAGAAGCGCAGCGTGGTGCCGGTGCTTTTTTTGGGCACGCTGCCGACCTGTTGCAGCGGGCTGACCGGCGCGCCATGCGCGAAGCACATGCGGTACTCGCTGCCGTCGCGGCGGATGCCGACCTCGACGCGGCTGGACAGTGCGTTGACCACCGATACGCCCACGCCGTGCAGACCGCCGGCGAAGCTGTAAT
>JAKCDM010000079.1 GCA_021841865.1 Pseudomonadota bacterium | reverse complement strand
AAGCGAAGCGCCGCTGCGGGGTCGCCGGGCGGCGCCGGGGAGCGCGGGTCGCGGGAGGTGGACGGCGGGGCGTGCATGCGCGATCGGGGCAAAACACCAAGGGTACGCGAGGATTCGATCCCGCCGGAGGCCCGCGGCCATGGGTCTCGAGCGCGACCGCGAGCGGGCCCGGAGCGCCACCAGCGCCGCCAATGTCGCCGGCAATCGGGCAAAAGCGACCGGGCTCAAGCTGCGCGCAATCGCAGAGCGTATATTCGGCGATAAATGCTCGATCGTTGCGGAAATGCCCAAGACGCGTGACTTCAGGCGAGTGCTGCTGGCGGGCGTTCTTTGCTCCGCCACGCTGGTGCATGCGTCGCCGACGGGGCCGCCCGCGACACGCGCAGGCTCCGGCGCGCCGCCGGCCGCGCCGGCAGGCACCGGGTTTCGCGCGAGCACGGCGCCAGGCGCCGTACTGCACGCCCTGGACCCCGCCCGGGAGCTCGTCGCCGCGCTGGCGGCACTTGCCGCGCTGGGCATGCTGAGCCTGCTGTGGGTGCGCGGGCTGCGTTCGGCGGTACGCTCGCGCACCGCCGAACTGCACCGGCAGATGCAGCTGGTCGAGCTCGAGCACGAGCGGCTGCACATGCTGATCGAGGCCAATCCCGACGGCATGTGGCTCAAGGACACCAACGGGGTCTACGTCGAATGCAATGCGCGGGCGCTGCAGTACAGCGGCCGCACGCGCGAGCAGGTGCTGGGGCGAAGCGCGCACGATCTGTTCGCTGCGCCGATCGCCGAGCGCATCGCGGCCAGCGACCTGCAGGCGCTGCGCGGCGCGGGCCCGTCGCGAAGCGAACAGACCCTGGTCGACGCCAGCGGCGCGACGCGCGAGCTCGAAGTGCTCAAGATCCCGCTGCCGGCACCCGGCGGCGGCTTCGCCGGAGTGCTCGGCGTGGCGCGCGACATCACCGAGCACAGGCGCATGGAGCGCGCGCTGCGCCTGTGGGCCGAGGCCTTTCACAACGCCCGCTTCGGCCTGTCGATCTCCGACGCGCGCAGCAACCGTTTCGTCGACGTCAACCCGGCCTTCGCGGCGCAGCGCGGCTACACGCGCGCCGAGCTGGTGGGCCAGCCGGTGACCGTCGCCGTGCCCACGGAATTGCGCGAGCGCTACCTGAGCGACAAGGCCGCTGCCGACCGCGGCAAGCATGCGGTGCTGGAATCCGAGGCATTGACCCGGGACGGGCGCCGCTTCCCGGTGCTGCTCGACGTCACCGTGGTGCATTCGCCCGCCGGCGAGGCCGAGCAGCGCATCGTCTACTCGATGGACATCAGCGAGCACAAGCGAGCCGAGGAGGAAATGCGAATCGCCGCAGTGGCCTTCGAGTCCCAGGAGGGAATCCTGGTGACCGATGCCGACGGGGTGATCCGTCGCGTGAACTCGGCCTTCAGCCGCATCACCGGGCTGCACGCCGCCGACGCGCTGGACCAGCGCCCATCGCTGCTGCGCTCGGCTCGCCACGGCCGGCGCTTCTACGCCCGCCTGCAGCGCGCGCTGCGCCTGCGCGGCTACTGGTCGGGCGAGATGTGGATCGGCTGCGCCGACCAGCGCGAGATCCTCGCCCGCGTGTCGATCTCGGCCGTGCGCGACGAGGCCGGGGCGATCCGGCACTACGTGTGCACGATGACTGACACCACGCTGGAACGCGACGCGCAGCGCAAGGCCGAACGACTCGCGCGCTACGACTCGCTGACCGAGCTGCCCAATCGCCCGCACCTGCGCGAGCTGGTGGTCAACGCGATCGCGCTGAGCGCTCGCAGCGGCGAACTCGTCGCGCTGATCATGGTCGACCTGGACCATTTCGCGCTGGTCAACGGAGCCCATGGGCACCAGCGCGGCGACCTCGTGCTGGTCGCGCTGGCGCGGCGCATGCGTCAGGCGCTGCGCCCGGGGGACGTGCTCGGGCGCTTCTCCGGCGACAAGTTCGTCGTGCTCATGGAGGGCCTGGGCAGCGAGCCGTCCTATGCGCTGCACCGCGCCAGCCTGATGGCCGAGCAGCTGCGCGGCACCGCCTCCGAGCCCTTCGAGCTGCCCGATGCGCATGTGCCAGGCGTCGCGTTGAGCATCGGGCTGAGCCTGTACGGTCCCGACATCGGCGCGGCTGCCGACGGCGACGTGCTGCTGGCGCAGGCCGAGGCCGCGCTGCGGCGGGCGAAGGACGCCGGACGAGACACGGTACGGGTGTTCGAGCCGCAGATGCAGGCCGAGATGGAAGCGCGCGCCCATCTGGTGGAGGAGCTGCGCGCCGGCATCGCACAACGCCAGCTGCTGCTGCACCTGCAACCCCAGTTCAGCGGCGACGGGCGCCTGGTGGGGGCCGAGGCGCTGGTGCGCTGGGCGCATCCGGCGCGCGGGCTGCTGTACCCCGACACCTTCATCGGGCTGGCCGAGGACAGCGGCATGATCGACGCCGTCGGCCGGCAGGTGCTGCGCATGGCCTGCGAGCAGCTCGCCGCCTGGGCGCGCGACCCGCTGCTGCGAAGCCTTCGGCTTTCGGTGAACGTGAGCCCGCTGCAGTTCCGCCGCGGGGACTTCGTCGCCGACGTGCTCGACGCGGTGGCCGCCGCCGGAATCGAACCCGACCGCCTGGAGCTGGAGCTCACCGAGAGCATGATCCTGCACGACCTCGACGAGGCCATGAGTCGCCTGAAGCGGCTCGAGCAGCATGGCATCCTGGTCTCGCTGGACGACTTCGGCACCGGTGCGTCGTCGCTGTCCTACCTCACGCGCCTGGCGCTGCACCAGCTCAAGATCGACAAGTCCTTCGTGCGCAAGCTGCCCGACAGCCGCAGCGACGCGCTGGTGGCGCAGACCATCATCATGATGGCCAAGGGGCTCGGGCTGGAGGTGGTCGCCGAAGGCGTCGAAACCGAGGCCCAGCGCGACTTCCTGGCACAGCACGGCTGCGATCTCTACCAGGGCTACCTGCTGGGTCGCCCGGTACCGGTCGAGCAGTTCCTGCGACAAGCCGCGGCGCCCGCCTGACGCGACGCGCCAGGCGCCGGTGACGGCCTGTGCCGCGCAGGCTTGTCAACCCGCGAGCGGCAGGCGCACCTCGGCCTTGACCTCCTTGAGCACGATGCTCGAGCGCACGTGCGTGACCCCTGGCAGGCGAAACAGCACCTGGTGCTGGAAGCGCTCGTAGCTCTCGATGTCGGGCAGCGTGATGGTCAGCAGGTAGTCGGCCTGGCCGGTGGTCGACAGGCAGCGCACGATCTGCGGCACCGCCGCCACCTGGCGCTCGAAGTCCTCGACGATGCCGTCGCTGTGCCGACTCAGGTTGATCTCGGCGACGACCAGCAGGTGCAGCCCCACCTTGGCGCGGTCGACCAGCGCCGTGTAGCCGCGCACCACGCCGCTGGCCTCGAGCTCCTTGATGCGCCGCCAGCATGGCGTGCTCGAAAGCCCCACCTTGTCCGCGATCTGCTGCACGGTCTGGCGGGAATCGCGCTGCAACTCCTCGAGAATGCGCAGGCTGGGTGCATCGAGAACATTTTGCTCGGACACGGAACATCTCCGGAAATTTCTTCTCACAATGGCGCGATTTTGCCGGAAAACGAAAAGGATTTTTCGCCCCGTCGAGTCTATGGTTTGGATTCCCAGGTCGAGAATCCGCCATGTCCGCCACCCTGCCCCGAAGCCCCCTGCCCGACGCTGGCGCCGCCCCCGTCGACGCCCCGCCCATGCGCGAGGACTACCAGTTGCGCGACGCGCTGCTGGCCCAGCACGGGCGCGTGCTGCTCAGCGGCACGCAGGCGCTGGTACGCCTGCTGCTGATGCAGCGCGCGACCGATGCCGAGCGCGGCCTGGACACGCGCGGCTTTGTCAGCGGCTATCGTGGCTCGCCGCTGGGCATGGTCGACCAGGAGCTGTGGAAGGCACAGGCCGAGCTCGACGCGGCCGGCGTGCGCTTCGTGCCGGCGGTCAACGAGGAGCTGGCCGCCACCCAGGTGCTGGGCACGCAACGCGTGGAGTCCGATCCCGAACGCAGCGCCGCCGCCGTGTTCGCCATGTGGTACGGCAAGGGCCCGGGCGTCGACCGCGCCGGCGATGCGCTCAAGCACGGCAACGCCTACGGCGCGTCGCCCCACGGCGGTGTGCTGGTGGTGGCCGGGGACGACCACGGCTGCGTGTCGTCGTCGATGCCCCACCAGAGCGACCTGGCGATGCAGGCCATGAGCATGCCGGTGGTGTCGCCGGCCAGCGTGGCCGAGTACCTGGAGTTCGGGCTGTACGGCTGGGCGCTGTCGCGCTACAGCGGCGCCTGGGTGGGCCTGACGGCTCTGTCCGAGGTGGTGGAAAGCCGCGCCAGCGTCGACCTCGACCTGCTGCAGGCGCGACGCGTGGCCTGGCTGGACGCCGCCGGCGTGGCCGCCGCCAGCGGGCACCAGGCGCCCGCCGACGGCCTGCACTACCGCTGGCCCGACCTGCCGTCGCTGCGCATCGAGACCCGCCTGGCCGACAAGCTCGACGCCGTGCGCGCCTTCGCGCGGGTCAACAGCATCGACCGCGAGCTCATCGCCAGCCCCGGCGCGCGCGTAGGCATCGTCACCTGCGGCAAGGCGCACCACGACCTGATGGAGGCGCTGCGGCGCCTGGAGATCACGCCGCGCATGCTGGCCGACGCCGGAGTACGGCTGTACAAGGTCGGGCTGTCGTTCCCGCTGGAGCCAACGCGTGCGCTGGAGTTCTCGCGCGGGCTGGACGAACTGCTGGTGGTCGAGGAAAAGGCCCCGGTGGTGGAAAACCAGTTGCGCGAACTGCTCTACAACCAGCCCGCCGGGCAGCGCCCGGCGATCGTCGGCAAGCACGACCGCGACGGCCGGCCGCTGGTGTCGGCCACCGGCGAGCTGCGACCGTCGCGCCTGATCGAGATCGTCGCCGACTGGCTGGTGCGGCATTTCCCCGACCAGCGCACCTTCAACGACCACCGGCGCCACGTGCGCGACTTCCTGCCGGCGCAATTGCCGCCGAGCCCGGTCGACGCGCTGCGCCGTATCCCCTACTTCTGCGCTGGCTGCCCGCACAACACCTCCACGCGCGTGCCCGAGGGCTCGACGGCGCGCGCCGGCATCGGCTGCCACTTCATGGCCAGCTGGATGAACCGCGACACCGAGGGCCTGATCCAGATGGGTGGCGAGGGCGTGGACTGGGTGTCGCACTCGATGTTCACGCGCGTGCCGCACATTTTCCAGAACCTGGGCGACGGCACCTACTACCACTCGGGTTACCTGGCGATCCGCCAGGCCGTGGCAGCCGGCGCGCGAATGACCTACAAGATCCTGTTCAACGACGCGGTGGCGATGACCGGCGGGCAGCCGGTGGACGGAACCATCACCGTCGACGCCATCGCGCGCCAGGTCGAAAGCGAGGGCGTGCGCTGCGTCGCCGTGGTGTCGGAGAACGTCGCGCACTGGCGCTCGCTGGGCCGGCGCTTTCCTCCGGGGACACGCTTCCACCACCGCGACGAACTCGACGCCGTGCAGCGCGAGCTGCGCGAGATGGACGGCGTGACCGTGCTGATCTACGAGCAGACCTGCGCCGCCGAGCTTCGCCGCAGGCGCAAGAAGGGCCTGGCCCCCGAGCGCAACCGGCGCCTGTTCATCAACGAGCGCGTGTGCGAGGGCTGCGGCGACTGCTCGGTGCAGAGCAACTGCGTCGCGGTACAGCCGCTGGAGACCGAACTGGGGCGCAAGCGCCGCATCGACCAGACCGCCTGCAACAAGGACTATTCCTGCGCCAAGGGCTTCTGCCCGAGCTTTGTCAGCGTCGACGCCACCGGCCTGAAGCGCCGGCTCGGACTGCAGCCGCACGCCGCCGAGCAGCTGCTGGCGCGGGCCGCCGCGCTGCCGCGGCCGCCCGCGCACGACTGGAACGCCCCCTACGACCTGCTGGTCACCGGAGTCGGCGGCACCGGCGTGGTCACCGTGGGAGCGCTGGTGGCGATGGCCGCGCACCTGCAGAACCACCATGCCAGCGTGCTCGACTTCATGGGCTTCGCGCAAAAGGGCGGTGCCGTGCTGTCCTTCGTGCGCCTGGCCGACCGCGCCGATCGCCTGCACCAGGTGCGCATCGACGCGCAGCAGGCCGACGCGGTGCTGGCCTGCGACCTGGTCACCGCGGCCAGCGCCGAGGCGCTGCAGACGGTGCGCCACGGGCGCACCCGCGTGCTGGTCAACGAGCACGCCTCGCCCACCGCGCATGCGGTGCTGGACCGCGACGCGCCATGGCCGGCCGAGGCGCTGCTGGACAAGCTGCGCGGCGCCGCCGGCGAAGACTTCGTGCGCAGCGTCGACGCCCAGGCCTGGGCCGAGGAATTCCTCGGCGACACCACCACGGCCAACGTGCTGGCGCTGGGCCATGCCTGGCAGCTCGGCCTGGTTCCCGTCAGCGCCGAAGCGCTGCAACGCGCCATCGAGCTCAACGCGGTGGCCGTGCGCGCCAACCAGATCGCCTTCGCGCTGGGCCGCCTGTCGGCGGCCGACCCGCAGGCCTGCCGCGAACTGCTGCACGCGCCGACGGCGCCTGCGCCGCGGCGCGAGTTCATGGACCTTGCGATGCAGCAACTGCGCGACTGGCAGGACGAGGCCTGGGCCAGGCGCTTCGAGCAACGAATCGAGTCCGTGCGAAAGCGCGAGGCCGAGCTCGGCGGCGACGGCCGGCTGACCGACGCAGCCGCGCGCAGCCTGCTGCGCCTGATGAGCTACAAGGACGAATACGAAGTCGCCCGGCTCTACACCGACGGCGGCTTCGCGCGCGCGCTGGCCGAGCAGTTCGACGGCAGGCCCCGGATCCACCTGCACCTGGCGCCGCCGTGGCTGGCCAGGAGCCGCAACGGCGCCGCGCCGCGCAAGCTGCGCGTGGGCGCCTGGGTGCTGCCGGCGCTGAAGCTGCTGGCGCGCGCGCGGCGCCTGCGCGGAACCTGGCTCGACCCCTTCGGGCACGGCGCCGAACGACGCATGGAACGCGCCCTCATCGGCGAATTCGAGTCCCTGCTCGACGAGCTGCTGCCGCAGCTGCGCGCCGACAACCTGGAACTGGGCATCGCGCTGGCCGCGCTGCCGCAGGACATTCGCGGTTTCGGCCACGTCAAGCAGGCCGCGGCGCAGCGCGCACGCCTGCGCCAGGCCGAACTGCTGCACCGCCTCGACCCGCAGCGCCATCCGCGCCCGGGCGGCACGCCGCAGGCCGGGCAACTGCGAGGAATCACGATCACCGCCCAGCGCTGATCAGCCTGCTCGCACCGGCTACTCGTCGACGTCGGCGCGGGTGAGGTACCAGCAGGCATCGTCCAGCCCTGCAGGCGCCCCCGGCGCGACAGCCAGGATCATCGGCTGATTCGACACCTCGCGACGACGCAGGCCGCCCGCGTGCACACCGGCGAGCAGCCACCGCGGGCCGCTGCACTGCAGTGACAGGCTGCGCATGCCGTTCGCACGCGCCTGCGCGGCCAGCAGCCGCAGCATGCGAGCCACCTGTCGCGCCGAAGCCTGCTCGACCAGGAAGTCATGCACATGGATCACGTCGCCCTCCGCTTCACAGGCCGCGTAGCCCAGCAGGCGGGACCCGGAATCGTCGAGCCACACGAAAAACCGGGTGTTGCGCCATCGCTGCAGCGTGAAGCGCCAATGCAGGAAAGCCTGATCACGCACACCCAGCACACAGTCATCGAACTGTCCATGCGAGCGTCGCCAGAGCTCGTCGAAGCGCTCGTCGGGAGCGTCCAGCCAGGCCACGCGCTGCCTGCCGAGCAGCGGCGTGGCGTGGCGCAGGCCCAACACGGCGTCGAGTGCCAGACCCGACCAGTGCCTCAGGACCCGCGGCCACGACCCAGGCAGGTAGGCCTCGCTGCGCAGGACGCGCGCATGACGCGCCATTCCCGGCAGGACTCGATAGCCCACCCTGCGCACCACGGGCAACGACTTGGCATTGGGGAATCCGTACAGCAGGACATGCCGTGCCAGTCCTTGTTCGAGGGCAGCGCGCTGCAGCAACAACGCCGGATACAAGGTGCGATGACGACTGTCGACCGCAAAATCACCCATCTGGGCGGCGTCCAGCGTCCGCTCGCGCCACATCAGTCGACGCTGTCCGATTCCGGTGACGCCGACCACCCGACCCTCGTGGCGCAGCACGAACAACTCGGCCAACCCGGCGCCACGAGCGGCGTAGAACCACGCCAGCTTGGCCGGTCGACGCTCGGTGTGGCCGAGCGCCTCGCTCCAGACCTCGATCACTGCGGTGGCTTCAACGGCCACGTTCGCCGTCTCGACCCGATAGGCAGACTCGGGCGTCGTCTCAGCCACCGCCGGGCTCCCTGGCACGCCGCGCGAGCACCACACGCTCGCGCCCCAGTTCGTCCGCCTCTGCGCGGACCTCGTCGTACCGCGTGTCGCGGCGCGCCAACTGCAGCATCGCCGGCCCCTGCCCGAGACCGACCTCCAGGCACAGCCAGCCGCCGGGACGCAGCAGCGCCGGAGCCTGGCGCAGCAGGCGCATGAGAATGCCCACGCCGAAGGCACCGCCGTCGAATGCGAGGCTCGGCTCGAAACCGATGATCTCGCGTGGCATGTCGTCCAGGCGCGTGGTCGAAATGTAGGGGGGTGCAGACAGCACCATGTCCATCGCACGCTGCCAGACGGGAGCTTCGAACGGCGCCAGAAGGTCGCCGACGTGCCACTGAACCCGCTGCGCCAGCCCGGTGTGCTCGGCGTTCTGCCGTGCCAATTGCACGGCCTCGGGCGACAAATCCGCTCCGTGCACCTGCGCCGAGGCGACGCCGCGCGCCAGTGCCAGCGCCAGATTGCCGCTGCCGCAGCAAACATCGACACACAGCGGGTTCTCGACGCCGAGCGCGGCTTCGCGCAACAGTTGCAGCGCGGCGTTGCCCAGCATCTCCGTCTCGCGCCGGGGAATCAGGGCCTGTGGCCCCGCCAGCAATTCCAGACCCATGAACCTCTGGCGCTCCAGCAGGTAGGCCAGGGGCTCGCCACGCAGGCGTCGCGCGAGCAGGCCATCGAGCTGCGCCAACTGACGCGCGTCGAGCGACGGCACCGCGTGCTCCTGCGCGGCCTGCACCGAAAGCCTCAGGCCGGCGGCCTTGCACCACAAGGCGCGAAGTGCCGAGGCGGCGCTTTCCTCCGGCTTGTCGGGCAGGGTGTGCAGGACTTGCTGCAACTGCCGCAGGCGCTCGGCGTACTCCGGGCCGTCCGGACTGGCCAGCATCATCGCGCCGGCTCCGCGCCGGCAGCCAGGCGCAACGGCGCCATGTGAAGGTACGCGGTGCTGCGGCGCTTGGCGTCGATGTCGGCATACACGGCCTGCGCCTGCGCTGGCGCGACACCCAGTGCCTCGGCCAGCTCGGCGGGAGTGCGGCCATGGTCGCGCGCCCACAATGCCAGGTCCATCTGCCACCACGGAAGCGCGAAATAGAACTCGTCCTGCCCCTGCGCCAGGCTGTAGGTGTCGGTAGTCGGACGCGCGTCGCAAACCTGCGCGGGCAAGCCGAGGTGGCGTGCCAGCGCGTAGACCTGTGTCTTGTACAAATGCGCGATGGGCTTGAGGTCAGCCGCGCCATCGCCGTTCTTGACAAAGAAACCCTGATCGAACTCCAGTCGATTCGGGGTTCCCAGCACGGCATAGTTCAAGCTGTCGGCATGAAAGTATTCGAGATTCTTTCGAATCCGCTGCTTGAAGCTGGTCGCCGCGACAATGCGCAGGTAGGCCTGCAAGGGCAGGCGCCGCCGCTGCTCACGGCCTGCGGGGTCGCGTACCACCAGGTCGAAGAAATGCAGGCGCCCGGCAGCCCCGTCGGCGATCGCAAGCTTGCTTTTCCAGTCAGGGCCGTAGTCCGGGAACACCGACCGCATCGCCTCGTCGCGGCGTTCGTAGCAACCCAGCGCCCGCAAGGCCGGCGTGATCTCCTCGCGCACGCAACGCAGGCCCAGCTCGCGCGCCACCCGCTCTCCCAGGCGCTCGCTGTCGGCGCTGGAATCCTGCTCGGGCATGAGCAGCGCGAGCACGCGCTGCGGCCCGAGCGCGCGCGCCGCGAGCGCCGCGCACACCGAGCTGTCCACTCCTCCCGAAAGACCCAGCACGACGCCGCGCTTGTGCATGTTCGCCAGACCGCTGCGCAGGAAGTCGGCGATGCGGTCTGCCTCGCGCTCGCAGTCGAGCTCGAACACGCCCGAATCGAGGGGCGGCATCGCGGCGCCCGACGTGTCGACCGACTCAGGCATCGACGCCGGCTGCCTGCTTGCGCTGCACGAACCCCGCGATCGCGTTCAGCGAATCCAGGTTCTCAGGCACCATTTCGGCGTCGAGCACCCGCACGCCGAAGGCTTCCTCCAGGTACAGGATGAGCTCCAGGATGCCGGTGGAATCCACGATGTGCCGATCCAGCAACGAGTCCGTATCGCCGAACTCCAGGTCCTGCGCGCCCATCAGGAAGTTCTCCCGGATATAGGCGCGTACCTGTTGCTGGATGGTGTCTGGCATGGCGAAGCTCCTTGATGGGCAGGTTGTCGTCCGGCTCGGGTTCATTGCAGCGATGCGCGACGAACCTTGCCATTGTCGGTCCTCGGCAGGGCGGTCACGAACTCCACCTCGCGCGGCACCATGAAACTCTCCAGTCGCGCCTGGCAATGACGCAGCACGGCGCGCTGGTCGAGTTCATGGTGGGGCGCGAGTACGACGAAGGCCTTGATGGCTTCGCCCAGAAGTTCGTCATGCACCCCGACCACGGCTGCCTCGGCCACTCCGGGGATCTCGTGCAGCACGTTCTCCACCTCGCGCGGACTGACCTTCTCGCCGCGGCTCTTGATGATGTCGTCCTTGCGCGCGACGAAATAGAGCCACCCCTCGTCGTCACTTCGGAACAAGTCCCCGGTGTGCAGCACCCGTTCCCCCGGAAGCGGTCCGGGCCGAAGCCGCTCAGCGGTTTCCTCAGGCTTGTTCCAATACCCTCGCATGACGTGGCTGCCTCGCACCACCAGCTCGCCTGTACTGCCGTCGGGCAGACGCCGCCCCTGCTCGTCGACCAACCAGAGCTCCTCGTTGGGCATGCCGCGCCCGATGCTCTGCGGGCGCACGTCGAGCTGCTCGGGGGGCAGGTAGCTGACTCGCTTGCATTCCGTCAGACCGTACATCGAGAACAGACGTGCCTGGGGAAAGGCTTCGCGGATGCGCTGGATGTGAGCCACCGGCAGCGCGGCCGCGGTATTCGTGACAAGACGCAATCGACGCAGGTCGAACGCCCGCAGATCCATGCCCAGCAGCATGGCGAACATGGTCGGCACGCCGGCAAACACTGTGGCTCCCTCGCGCGACATGTTTTGCAAGACCCGTGCCGGATACGTGAAGGAGCGCTCCAGCAACACCGTGGCCCCCACCGCGAAGCCCATCAGCACCTGGTAGAGCCCGTAGTCGAAAGCCAGCGGCAAGGCGCAGGCCAGTACGTCATCCTCGCGCAATTCGAGGTAGCCGCTCACCGAATCGAGCGCGCTGAGCATGTTGCGATGGCTCAGCATCACCCCCTTGGGGCGCCCGGTGGAGCCCGAGGTATAGATGATCGCCGCCAGATCCTGATCGATCGAAGCCGTGCCGGGCCTTGCCACGGTAGACGGCGCCTGGGCCGCATCCGGATAGGCCACCTGGCCAGGCAAGGCGAGCGGCGGTGCGGCGTAGCCGTCGTCGACCATCCAGCAATGGCGCACGCAGCCGGCCAGGCCAAGAGCCTGGCCCGCCACGCCCGCCAGCGCGTGCTGCGTGATCAGCGCGCTGGCCTGGGCGTCGTCGAGCACGTAGCCCAACTTGTCCGCCTTGGTCAGCGTATTGACGGGCATGAACACGGCCCCGACGCGCAGCACGGCGTAGATGGCCGCGACCATGTGCTCGGAGTTGTCCAGGAACAGCGCCACGCGCTGCCCGCGCTCGATTCCGTGCTGCAGCAGGCTGGCCGCGAGGGCCCTGCTCAGCGCATCGATCTGCGCATAGCTGCTGCGTTGCCCCTCGCGCACCAGCGCGGTCCTGGACGGAGCGCGCCGCACCTGTTGCTCGAAGGTCTGATGCAGCAGATGGACCATGATGTGCGATTTGAAATAGGCAACGATCCAGCTTACGCAAAAGCCACGGGCGCATCCTCCCGCTTTCGCGGGGGTTGTCCACAGACGAACTGACGGTGCAGCAACATGGTGGACAGCACCCCCACGAACCCCATGTTGTCGGCGAATCCGATGGCACGCCCGGCGCGGCACTTGGCGAGCAGGCGGCGCACCGCGTGCGGGTCGAAGTAGCCTGCCTCTCGCAAGGAGTCGTCACTGAGCAGGTCGGCGACCCAGTCCCGCTCGCGCCCCTGCTGGAAAAAGCAGCGGCTGTCGGGAGCCCGGTAAGGCTGCTTGGGGCGTGCCAGTACCTCGTCCGGAAGCAGTCCGCGCATCGCCCGCTTGAGCAGCCACTTTTCGTTCAGCCCCATGATCTTGTAGCGCGCGGGCAGGCCAGCCGCGAACTCCATCAGGTGGTGGTCGAGAAAGGGATAGCGCCCCTCCACCGAAAACGCCATGGCCATGCGATCGCCTTGCGTGCTGAGCAGGTAGCCCGACAACAGGGTCGCAGCCTCGATGTACTGGTCCTGCTGCAGCGGGCCCCAGCCGGCAAACTGCGACGGCAGGCGCTGCGCCAACTCGCCCGCGACGTCACGCTCGCGCAGCGTGTCGCGCAGGTCGGCCGAGAACAACTGCCAGGTTCGCTGGGTGGTGCTCCAGCGCGGCATATGCCCGTAGCCGGGCAAGCCGAGCTGTTGAGGCTCGGGTCTGAAAAAACGCTGCGCAAGCGCAGGATTGGCAGTCGGTGAGTGGGCCAGGTACGGATACAGACGCGACAGCAGCGCGGCTCGCCAGGTGGAATGTGGCGCATGCGCCATGAAACGCCGCACCCGAGCCTCCTTGAACAAGTCATAGCCGCCGAGCACCTCGTCCGCGCCCTCGCCGGTGAGCACGACCTTGTACCCGGCTGCGTTCACCTGGCGAGCCAGCAGCATCAACGGCACGGGGGCCGTGCGCAGCATCGGCGCCTCGGCATGCCATACGGCCTGCGCGAACCCGGCAGCGATGTCGGCATCGCTGCAACGCCATTCGCTGTGCTCGCAGCCGAGCGCGCGTGCCAGCAACTGCTGCGCATGCCCTTCGTCGAACTCGGGGTCATCGAAACGAATGGAAAAGGTGCGCAGGCGCTCGGCACCGCCGCGCCGCGCCAACGCTGCAACCGCGGCCGAGTCGAGCCCGCCGCTGAGATAGGCGCCCACCGGAACATCGGCTCGCAGGCGCCGGGCCACGCTTCGCTGCAAGTGCTCGAGCAGTTGCTCCGCGCAGGCGTCAGCGTCGGCTTCGACCGCCGTGGTCAGCCCGCCACGCTCCGGGAACACCCAGTCCCAGTAACGCCAGGAGCGCTCGCCATCGGCATCCACCACCAGGCAGCTCCCCGGCTCGACGGCGCGCACGCCCGCGAAGGCGCTGTGCCCAGGTAGCGGAGCCCAGGTGGTGAAAATCTCGGCCAGCACCGAAGTCGACAGGCGTGGAGTCCACCCAGGCATCGCCGCCAATGCCTTGACTTCCGAGGCAAAGCCCAGGCACGTGCCGTCACGGCGCAGGAACAAGGGGCGAATTCCCACGCGGTCGCGTGCGAGCAGCAGGCGGGAACGCCGCCGATCCCAGATTGCGAACGCGAACTGTCCATCGAGGCGTTCCACGAGGGCATCGCCCCAGGATTCGTACCCGTGCACCAGCACCTCGGTGTCGCAGCGGGTGCGAAAGCTGTGCCCGAGTCTGAGCAACTCGGCACGCAATTCGGCGTGGTTGTAGATCTCGCCGTTGAACGTGACCCAGACCGTTGCGTCTTCGTTGCTCAGCGGCTGCGCGCCGGCCTGCGGGTCGATGATCGCCAGCCGCGCGTGCCCCAGCACGGCGGGCCCGCCGGCGTGGACTCCGTGACCGTCCGGCCCACGGTGACGCAGGGCGCGCACCATGTCCCGCACCACCGCCTCCGACGGCGGCCGGACGAAGTCCAGCATGCCAGCGATTCCACACATGCGCATCAGGCCCCGATACGCTCATCGCCCGGCCCCATGCCGTGCGCGACCGCGCAATTCCCGGCATGCTATTCCATTGCGTCAGGGAAATGGACTGGCTTGCTGCCACGCCGGCCACGACCAGCCATCCCGCGTTCGGGCGGCGTTGCCAGGGGTTCAGTAGTGGATGCTCCCCGGCGTGCCGCCGCCGGTGGCGATGGCATCGCCGTTGATGGCGCGCGAGCGCGGCGAGCACAGGAAGGCCACGACGTCGGCCACCTCGGAGGCGTCGACCAGGTGGGCG
>JAKCDM010000008.1 GCA_021841865.1 Pseudomonadota bacterium | reverse complement strand
GAACCCGGGCTCTGGCTGCGCCGCGTGCCGGCCACGAGGCTTGCCCCTAAGGTATCGCCTTCGCGAGCCGTGCGGGCCGCCGCGCAGGGCCTGGGTCGCACCAGACCCGCCCGGTGCTCCGGGCCCGGTGCTCCGGGCCCGTTGCTCCGGGCCCGTTGCTCCAGGCCCGTTGCTCCAGGCCCGTTGCTCCAGGCCCGCGCAGCCCGGACGCCCCCGCTCCACGCGCCCCCTCAAGGCCTATCCATCTCCCAGGCACCGCCGATGATCGACCCCGACGTGGTCCTGCTGTCGCGCTGGCAATTCGCCGTCACCGCGCTGTACCACTTCCTGTTCGTACCCCTCACGCTGGGCCTGGGCTTCCTGCTGGCGGCCATCGAGACCGTCTACGTGCTCAGCGGGCGCGCGATCTATCGCCGGATGGTCGAGTTCTGGAGCAAGCTGTTCCTGGTGAACTTCGCGCTGGGCGTGGCCACCGGCCTGACCCTGGAATTCGAGTTCGGCACCAACTGGTCCTTCTATTCGGGCTTCGTCGGCGACATCTTCGGCGCCCCGCTGGCCCTGGAAGCACTGATGGCCTTTTTCCTCGAGTCGACGTTCGTCGGCCTGATGGCCTTCGGCTGGAAGCGCCTGAGCCGCATGCAGCACCTGGTCGTCACCTACCTGGTGGCGCTCGGCGCCAACCTCTCGGCATTGTGGATCCTGGTGGCCAACGCCTTCATGCAGGACCCGCAGGGCGCGCAGTTCAACCCGATCACCATGCGCATGGAGCTCGCCAGCCTGCCGTCGCTGCTGTTCAGCGAGGAAGCGCAGGCCAAGTTCGTTCACACCAGCCTGGCCGGCTACGTCACCGCGGCCGTCTACATCGCCGGCATCAGCGCCTGGTACATGCTGCGCGGGCGCCACGTGGAACTGGCGCGCCGCTCGTTCCGCGTGGCCACGCTGTTCGGCGTGCTGTCGATGGCCGGCGTGATCACGCTGGGAGATGCGCTGGGCTACGTGGGAGGCCATGCCCAGCCGGCCAAGCTGGCCGCGATGGAAGCTGCCTGGCGAACGCAGCCGCCGCCGGCCGCGTTCAACGTCGTCGCCTGGCCCGACCAGTCGCGCCTGGACAACCGCTTCGAGATCCGCATACCGTACGTGCTCACTCCGCTGGTCACCCACACGCTGACCCAGCCGGTTCCCGGGGCGCGGCAGATCGCACAGGCCAACGAACTGCGCGTGCGCAACGGGCTGCAGGCGCTCGAGGCGCTGCGCGAACTCGCCGCCGAGCCGGGAAGCGAGTCGGCCGTGCGAGCCTTCCAGGCCCATCAGCGCGACCTCGGCTTCGGTTTGCTGGCGCAGCGCTACGCCCGCGACGGCGACGTGCGAAGCCTCGGCGACGAGGCCATACGCCAGGCCGCGCTCGACAGCCTGCCCGATGTATTCGCGGTGTTCTGGAGCTTCCGCCTGATGGTGGCGGTGGCGCTGGCGCTGCTCGCGTACTTCGTGCTGGCGCTGGTTTTCACGTTGCGCGACCAGGTGCAGCACCGGCGCTGGTTCCTGCGCCTGGCGCCCTGCATGATCCCGCTGCCGTTCCTGGCCTCCGAATTCGGCTGGCTCACAGCCGAACTCGGGCGCCAGCCCTGGACCGTGTTCGAGCTGCTGCCGACATGGATGAGCGCGTCCGGACATACGCGCGGCGAACTGGTGTTCTCGCTGGGCGTGTTCGCCACCGTCTACACCGCGTTCCTGATCGTCGACATCGCGCTGCAGTGGCGCCTGGTACGCCGCGGGCCGCACGCCGGCGACGAAGCCACCCCGCTGCGGGCGCCGGACCCCGCAACGCCACACTGACACGCCGGACCACGCGATGGAACTGTATGCCTTGCTCAAGCTGGGTTGGTGGTGCGTGCTGGGCATCGTGCTCGTGGGCACCGCCACGCTGATGGGCAGCGACATGGGCGTCGGCGCGCTGCTGCGGGTGGTCGCGCGCAGCGACACCGAGCGCCGCGTCTGCCTCAACGCCATCGGCCCGCACTGGGAAGGCAACCAGACCTGGTTCGTGCTCGGAGGCGGAGCCAGCTTCGCCGCCTTTCCCCTGCTGTACGCCACCGCCTTCTCGGCGCTGTACCTGGTGATGCTGCTGCTGCTGTGGTCGATGCTGCTGCGACCGGTCGGCTTCGAGTACCGCAGCAAGCTGCCGCTGCGCGCGTGGCGCGAGGCCTGGGACTGGGCGCTGGTGCTCGGCGGCGCGTTGCCCATGCTCCTGTTCGGCTGCGCCTTCGGGCAGTTGCTGCTCGGCGTGGGTTTCGACCTCGACTGGAACCTGCGTTCGAGCTACCAGGTGCACGCCGGCGCGCTGTTGCGCCCCTTCGCGCTGCTTTGCGGACTGCTGGCACTGGCGCTGGCCACGCTTCAGGGAGCGGCCGTGCTGGTGCAACGCTGCGCCGGAGCTGTCGCGCGGCGGGCCAGGCTCGCCGGCGCCAGCGCCGGGGCCTGCGCGCTGCTGCTGTTCGCCGGCGCCAGCGTCTGGGCCTCGCGACTGGACGGCTGGCTGCTGCTCTCCCACCCCGGCGCAGCGGTGATGCAAAGTCCGCTGCAGCAACAGGTGCTGGTGCGCAGCGGCGCATGGCAGGCGAACTTCGGGCAGCATCCGCTGCTGTGGCTGCTGCCGTTGCTCGGCGCGCTGGCCATGCCGGCGGCGGCGGCGTGCCTGTACGCGCGCCATGCGCGTGCCGCCTGGCACCTGGGCACCCTGGCGTGGGTGGGCGTGCTGGGCACGGCCGGCGCCAGCCTGTTCCCCTTCGTGCTGCCGTCGAGCACGCACCCCGGACACAGCCTGACGGTCTGGAACGCCGCGTCCAGCAGCGGCGCGCTGCTGTGGATGAGCGGCTTCACCGCGGTGCTGCTGCCACTGGTGCTGTGGTACACGCGCTGGTGCTTCCGGATCATGCGCGGCAGCGTCGACGGCGACGAGATCGAAGGCAGCGACCACGCCTACTGAACCGGCTCCTGCGATGCATACCCTGTTGACCTTCCTCGGCCTGATGGGCCTCAGCGCCGTGCTGATCGTGCTCGGCGTGATCCTCGGCGACTATGCCTCGTGGTATTTCGCATGGATCGTCGGCACGGCGATGATCGTGCTGGTCAGCGCTGCCGGGCTGGCCTGGCTGGATGCCCAGGACGCCGAGCGCCGCGCCCGGTCCGCCGTGCGGCCGCGGTCCGGGCGCGCTTGATTCGCGTCAACGGTGCGGCCCGGCGCCCGCGCGCAGGCATCCCGCCTGGCGCACGCGCCGCACTAGTGTCCTAGACTGCACGGCAGGCCCCGTGCGAGGCGCATCGGGGCGCGAACCCCGAGATCCATCATGTCCGAAGCCACCGAGCACCTGGTCACGCTGCGCCAGCGCCAGGACTACCAGTTCGAGATCGAGTTCGGCGGCGGCCGCCCGCTGCTTGTGGCCGACGAGCCGCCTCCGCTGGGACAGGCCGCAGGCCCGTCGCCGGTGCAGATGCTGCTCGGGGCTGTCGGCGACTGCATGAGTTCCAGCCTGCTGTTCGCGCTGCGCAAGTTCAAGAACGACCCGGGCGGCATCACCACCGAGGCGCGCGCTCGCGTCGGACGCAACGACGACGGACGCCTGCGCGTGCTGCACATCGACGTGCACATCCGGCTGGGCCGCCCCGCCGCCGAATTGCAGCACCTGGAGCGCATCCTCGACCAGTTCGAGGCCTTCTGCACCGTTGGCGAAAGCGTGCGTGCCGGAATTCCCACCGACATCGCCGTGTTCGACTCCGACGGCACGCGCCTGCATTGACCAGCCCCGCGCGACCCAGCCCCCGACCCGACCATGCCATCAGACTCCCAGCACAAGCCCGCCGCCGGCGGATTCAACGACGCCCAGAGCCACTGGGATCAGCGCTTTGCCCGCCCCGGGTTGCTGTTCGGCGAGCAAGCCAACCGCTTTCTTCAGCGAGAGGCGCAGCGCCTCGCGGCCGGCTCGCAGGTGCTCAGCGTGGCCGACGGCGAAGGCCGCAACGCGCTGTACCTGGCGGCGCTCGGCCACCGGGTGAGCGCCTTCGACATCTCGCCGGTCGCCGTGGCCAAGGCCCGCGAGCTCGCCGCGCAGCGAAACCTGGAAGTCGACTGGCATATCGCGTCGGTCGACGACTGGAGCTGGGGCGAGGCACGCTGGGATGCCGTGGTCGCAGTGTTCGTGCAGTTCGCCGATCCGGCCATGCGCGGCCGCATGTTCGACGGCATGTGGGCCTCGCTCAAGCCAGGCGGCCTGCTGCTGGTGCAGGGCTACACGCCACGCCAGCTCGAGTTCCGCACCGGAGGGCCGGGCAAGGTCGAGCATCTCTACACCAGCGCGTTGCTGCGCGAGCTGCTGCCTCGGGCCGACTGGCTGCTGTTGCGCGAGCACGAGGACGAGCTCGCCGAAGGCAGCGCCCATGTCGGGCGCTCGGCGCTGCTCGACGCGGTGGCGCGCAAGCCGGCCTGAGCTGCCGGCCCGAGCTGCCGCCCCCCGGCAGGCGCGGGCTCAGCGCCGGCGCCAGTGCCCCGGGCGCTCGCGCCAGGCTCCGCCGTGCGGCTCCCAGCGCGGCGCAACCCATGTATAGCCGGGGCGCGGGGGCGCCCAACGCCCCGGGTGCCAGACATAGCGCGCGCCGCCCCAGCCCCAGAAGCCGGAAATCCACAGGTAGCCCGGAGCCGGCGCGACGCCGACAACCTCCACGCGTGGCGGCGGCGGCGGCGCCGGCACCACGACATAGCCTGGCGCCGCGTAAGGCGCGTAGTAGGGGGCTGGCGCGACCACGCAGCCAGCCAGCGTGCCGGCGCACAGCAGCGCGGCGGCGTATGCCCGAACACGAATAGGCATGATGTTGGGCTCCCGGGTGGTTTCTCGCGCATGGCCGACGAATGATCGACCCATACTGCATCAACGTACGATGGATTGTTTCCGCTGACAACTCCGGGGCGCCCCAAAAGACTCCCTGAACGCCGCAATGGGTGGGCCAGGCAGCACCCGGCCCAGGGGGCCCTCTAGAACGGAATGTCGTCGTCCATGTCGTCGAAATCCCCGGCGGCCGGCTTGGAGGGCGCCGGGGCACGCGACGCCGGGGCCGAGCGCGCTGCGCTGTCGCGCGACTCGCCGCGCTCGCCGCGCGACTCGCCGCGAGAATGCTCCCGGCCGCGGCTGTACGAACCGCCGCCGTCATCATCGCCGCCGTCGCGCGAGCCGAGCAATTGCATCTCGGTGGCGATGATGTCGGTCGTGTAGCGCTCGACCCCGTCCTTGTCGGTGTACTTGCCGTACTTGAGCCGGCCCTCGACGTACACCGGGCGTCCCTTCTTCAGGTATTCGCCGGCGATCTCGGCCAGGCGGTCGTAGAACACCACGCGGTGCCACTCGGTCTCTTCCTTGCGCTCACCCGACTTGTCCTTCCATTGGCGGGTGGTGGCGATGGACACGTTGCAGACGGCGGCGCCCGACGGCGCGTAGCGCACCTCGGGGTCGCGCCCGAGATTGCCCAGCAGAATGACTTTGTTGACGGAGGCCATGGGTTGTCCTGATGTGTGGAAGGGCGCGCCGCGCACGCCTGGGCACAAATGGAAAGCATAGCGCGAAGCCGGCCACCCGCGGCCAATGGGGCCGAACGCCCCGCCGGACGGTGCGCGGGACGGCCTGAGCACCCGCTCCGCGCGCTCGCCCTATAGTTGCGGGTTGCGCCCGACCCCGCCATGACCGCACCTGACCCCGCCCGCGCCTTGCACCCCGCAGACCCCTCCGCCCCCGGCGGCGTCCCGGCGATCCGCGTGCGCGGCGCGCGCACCCACAACCTGAAGAACATCTCGCTGGACATCCCGCGCGAGCGCCTCGTCGTGCTCACGGGCCTGTCCGGCTCGGGCAAATCGTCGCTGGCCTTCGACACCCTGTACGCCGAGGGGCAACGCCGCTACGTGGAAAGCCTGTCGGCCTATGCGAGGCAATTCCTGCAACGCATGGAAAAACCCGACGTCGACCTCATCGAGGGGCTGGCGCCGGCCATTTCCATCGAGCAGAAGTCGGCCAGCCACAACCCGCGCTCGACGGTCGGCACCGTCACCGAGATCCACGACTACCTGCGCCTGCTGTGGGCGCGCGCCGGCACCCCGCACTGCCCGCAGCACCCGCAACAGGCGCTGCGCGCGCAGACCGTATCGCAAATGGTCGACTCGCTGCTCGAACGCCCTGCCGGCCAACGCCTGGCGCTGCTCGCGCCGGTGGTGCAGTCGCGCAAGGGAGGACACGCCGAGTTGCTGGCCGCTTTGCGCGCGCAGGGATACGTGCGCTTTCGCGTCGACGGCAGCATCCACGAAGCCGAGCAGCTGCCGGCGCTCGACGACGGCTCGCGCCATGACGTCGAAGTCGTCGTCGACCGCGTGAAGACCGGCGGCGACCTGCGCCAGCGCCTGGCCGAGAGCCTGGAGGCGGCGCTGCGCCTGAGCGACGGCCGCGCGCTGGCGCTGGACCTCGACAGCGGTGAACTGCAGAGCTTCAACAGCCGTTTCGCGTGCCCGTTGTGCGGCACCTCGCTGCCCGAGCTCGAGCCGCGCCTGTTCTCGTTCAACAACCCGGCGGGCGCCTGCCCGGAATGCGACGGCCTCGGCCACGTCGAGGTGTTCGACCCCGCGCTGGTCGTGGCGCACCCCGAGCTGAGCCTGGCCAGCGGCGCGATCCGCGGCTGGGATCGCCGCAATCGCTTCTATTTCGAGCAGTTGCAGGCGCTGGCGGCGCACGACGGATTCGACGTCGATACCGCGTTCGAGCAACTGCCGCAGCCCGTACGCCAGCGCGTGCTGCACGGCACCGGCGACGAGCGAATCGCGTTCACCGCGGTCGACGCCAAGGGGCGCTCGGGCACGCGCCGACACCCCTTCGAGGGCGTGCTGCCCAACCTGCAGCGACGCTGGCTGGAAACCGAGACCGCCGCGGTACGCGAGGAGCTCGCGCGCATGCGCAGCGTGCACGCCTGCCCGGCCTGCGCCGGCTCGCGCCTGCGCCCCGAGGCGCGTCTGGTGCGCGTCGGCGATGCCTCGCTGCCGGAGGTCTGCTCGATGACCCTGCAGGACGCGCAACAGTGGTTCGAGGTGCTGAGCCTGGACGGTGCCAAGGCCGAGATCGCCGCGCGCATCCGGCGCGAGATCGCGTCGCGCCTGCGTTTTCTCAACGACGTCGGGCTGCGCTACCTGACCCTGGAGCGCAGCGCCGACACGCTGTCGGGCGGCGAGGCACAGCGCATTCGCCTGGCGTCGCAGATCGGCTCGGGCCTGACCGGCGTGATGTACGTGCTCGACGAGCCCAGCATCGGGCTGCACCAGCGCGACAACGACCGCCTGATCGCCACCCTCAAGCATTTGCGAGACCTCGGCAACAGCGTGCTGGTGGTCGAGCACGACGAGGACATGATCCGGGCCGCCGACCACGTCGTGGACATGGGCCCGGGCGCCGGCGAACACGGCGGCCTGGTGGTCTCGCAGGGAACGCCGCAGGCCGTCGCCGCCGACCCGGCATCGGTCACCGGCCAGTACCTGTCGGGGCGCCGGCGCGTGGCCTCCACCGCGGCCAGGCGCGCCCCGGGCGAGCGCTGGCTGGAGCTGGCCGGAGCCAGCGGCAACAACCTCAAGCATGTCACGGCGCGAATTCCGCTGGGCCTGCTGACCGTGGTCAGCGGCGTTTCGGGCTCGGGCAAGTCGACCCTGGTCAACGACACCCTGTACGCGGCGGCGGCCGCCGCGCTCAACGGGGCGCACACGGAACCCGCGCCCTACGAGACCCTGCAGGGGCTGCAGTTCCTGGACAAGGTCATCGCCGTCGACCAGTCTCCGCTGGGGCGCACTCCGCGCAGCAACCCGGCCACCTACACCGGGCTTTTCACGCCGCTGCGCGAGCTGTTCGCGCAGACCAACCTGGCGCGTGAACGCGGCTTCGACGCCGGGCGCTTTTCCTTCAACGTCAAGGGCGGGCGCTGCGAGGCCTGCCAGGGCGACGGACTGGTGAAGGTGGAGATGCACTTCCTTCCCGACATGTACGTGCCCTGCGACGTCTGCCACGGCAAGCGCTACAACCGCGAAACCCTGGACGTGACCTGGCACGGCCTGAACATCGCCGAGGTGCTCGACCTCAGCGTCGACCAGGCGCTGGAGCAGTTCAAGAGCGTGCCGGCCATCGCGCGCAAGCTGCAGACCCTGCGCGAGGTCGGCCTGGGCTACATCCGCCTCGGCCAGAGCGCCACCACGCTGTCGGGAGGCGAGGCCCAGCGCGTCAAGCTCGCGCTCGAGCTGTCGCGGCGCGACACCGGGCGCACGCTGTACATACTCGACGAGCCGACCACCGGGCTGCACTTCGCCGACATCGACATGCTGCTCGGCGTGCTGCTGCGCCTGCGCGACGCCGGCAACACGATCGTGGTCATCGAACACAACCTGGACGTGATCGCCAGCGCCGACTGGGTCATCGACCTCGGTCCCGAAGGCGGCGCCGGGGGCGGGCGAATCGTCGCCAGCGCGAACCCCGAGGTGCTGGCCGCGCAGCCCGGCTCGGCCACCGCGCCCTATCTGGCGCGGGTGCTGCAGCAGCGCGCTGCCGGCTGATTCGCGCCCAGCGGGAATTCGTATTCCACTTGTACCATGTGATGCTTCACGTGCTGCCCGCGGGCAGCCCACGTGAGCGGCGCGCAGCTTCGCGCCCCCGCGGCCCGCGGTGCGCCAGGCGCACGCGGCCGCCCTCTCCCCGAGAACGATCACAACCCCACGGAGAAACTGTCATGGGCAAGACCATCTCGTTGCAACTGAAGGACGGAACCCGCATCGGCGCCTACGTGGCCGAGCCGGCCGGCACGCCGAAGGGCGGCCTGGTGGTGGTGCAGGAGATCTTCGGCGTGAACCCGCACATCCGCAGCGTCGCCGACCGCTACGCAGCTGCCGGCTACCTGGCCGTCGCGCCCGCGCTGTTCGACCCGGTGCAGCCCGGCGTCGAACTCGGCTACGACCAGGAAGGCATGCAAAAGGGCCTCGACTACGTCGGCAAGCTCGGTTTCGACCGCGCGCTGGCCGGCGTCGAGGCCGCCGCGCAGGAGGCTTCTCGCGCCGGTCGCGTCGGCGTGGTCGGCTACTGCTGGGGCGGCACCGTCACCTACCTGTCGGCGATTCGTCTCGCGCTGCCCGGCATCAGCTACTACGGAGGACGCAACGTGCAGTTCGTCGGCGAACAGGCGAAGGCCCCGCTGATGTTCCACTACGGCCTCAAGGACGCCCACATCCCCGAAGCCGACCGCGAAGCCGTGCGCAACGCCAATCCGGGTGCCGAATTCTTCGTGTACGACGCCGACCACGGCTTCAACTGCGATGCGCGCGGCAGCTACGACGCCGCGTCGGCCAAGCTGGCCATGGAGCGCTCGCTGGGCTTCCTGGCCAAGCACGTCGGCTGAAGCCGCCGGCCTCAGGCGCTGCGCAGGCGGCCGCCGTGGTTGAGGAACTCCGCCCAGTCCTCGAGCTGGCGGGGTTCCCCGAACAGGTAGCCCTGCATCACCTGCAGTCCGAGCTCGCGCAACGCATGCGCGTCCTCGGCCTTCTCGACCCCCTCGGCCACGATCTGCACCCCCAGGCGCTGGCCGAGCGCGACCAGGCTGCGCACGATCTCGCGGTTGCGGGCGTCCCGGTCCAGCCCGGTGGTGAATCCGGCGGGCAGCTTGATCTGCGCCGGGCTCAGGCGCTTGAGGTACTCGAACGACGCGTAGCCCTCGCCGAAGTCGTCCATCGCGATCAGCACGCCGGACTGCTGCAAGGCATGGATGTTGCGCACCACGCTCGGGAACACCGGGATCTGCCGGCGCTCCGTGACCTCCAGCGCCAGGCGCTGCGCGGGCCAGCTGCTGCTCGCCAACACGCGCTGGATATGCGGCACCAGCTCCGGGTCGCCGAGCTGGTCGGCCTCGACGTTGACTCCCACCAGCCCCTGCCAGCCGGTCCAGTCGCACAGCACGCGCGCTTCGGCCACCGCGGTGTCGACCACCCAGAAGAACAGCTGGCTGGTCTGCGACACCGACAGGCGCGGCAGGAAGGCCAGCGGGGAGTGCCGGCGCGGCGCGGTGTCCGCGCGCCAGCGGAACAAGGCCTCCAGGCCCACCACCTCGCCACCGGGGTAGCGCACCTGCGGCTGGTACACCAGCGAAGGCGAACCCGAGCCGGTGTGCACGGCGATTTCGCTGAACACGTCTCGTTCCACGGCAGCTCTTGTCCTGTGCGGCGCGCTGTTGCAATATGCGGCGGGACCTCCCCGACGCGGCTGCGCAGATTAGCATGAAGCCCAGCTGATTCCCCTCGCCGCCATGACTTCTGCCAACACGCCCGCGCGCGCCCGACGCGCAGCCGTCACTTCCCGCAAGGCGGCGCCGCGCCGCGCCGCCGCCGCGTCGTCCGCGGTGCGTTACCGGGTGCGCATGCAGCAGTTGCACGCCCACGTGTTCGACGTCGAGCTGGAGCTCGACCATCCGGATCCAGCAGGCCAGGAACTGTGGCTGCCGGTATGGATTCCCGGCAGCTACCTGGTGCGCGAATTCGCGCGCCACGTGCTGCAGGTGCAGGCGCATTGCGACGGCGAAGCGCTGGCGGTGCGCAAGACGGCGAAGAACCGCTGGCGCGTGGCGCCGTGCGCGGGACGCCTGCTGGTGCGCTGGAGCGTGTACGCCCACGACCCCTCGGTGCGCACCGCGTGGCTGGATCCGTCGCGCGGGTTTTTCAACGCCAGCAGCCTGCTGCTGGCGGCGAGCGGCTTCGAGTCCGCCACGCACGAAGTGCGCATCGAGGCTCCGCCGGCGCCGCTGCGCTGGAGCGTGGCCACGACGCTGCCGGCGCGCACCGTCGATGCCCGGGGCTTCGGCGTGTACGCGGCGCCGGGCTACCAGCAGCTCATCGACCACCCGGTGTCGTGCGGCGAGCAGCTGCGCGTGGCGTTTCGCGCCTGCGGCACGCCGCATGAGATGGTCATCGAGCACGCGTCGCGCCTGCGCGGCCAGGTCGACGAGCGACGCCTGGGGGCCGACCTCAAGCGCATCTGCGAAGCGCAGATCGCGCTGTTCGAGCCCGAAACGCGACGCGCGCCGTTTCGCAGCTACGCCTTCCTGCTGGCGCCATCCCCGCAGGGCTGGGGCGGTCTCGAGCACGCCGACAGCAGCGCGCTGATCTGTGCCGAGGCCGACCTGCCGCACCCGCGCGACGGCGCCGATGCCGGCGCCGGCTACCGCCGCTTGCTGGGCCTGTGCAGCCACGAGTACTTCCACGCCTGGAACGTCAAGCGCATCCGCCCCCAGGCCCTCACGCCGCCCGACCTGCAGCGCGAGAACCTGACCGGGCTGCTGTGGCTGTTCGAGGGCTTCACGTCGTACTACGACGACCTGATGCTGCGTCGCACGGGGCTGATCAGCGCCGAGCAGTACCTGCAGCTGGTCGGCGACGCGATGCGCGCGGTCCAGGCGACGCCCGGCCGGCAGCTGCAAAGCCTCGACGAGGCGAGTTTCGACGCCTGGATCAAGTTCTACCGCCCCGACGAGAACACCCCCAACGCCACCGTGAGCTACTACACGCTGGGCGGCCTGTTCGCGCTGTCGCTGGACCTGCACCTGCGCAGCCGCGGCAACGGGTGCCTCGACGATGTCATGCGTCTGCTCTGGCGGCGCTACGGGCGCGCCGACGCGGCGCTGCGCGAGCAGGGAGTGGCCGAGGACGCACTGCCCGCGCTGGTGCGCGAAGCCTGCGGGCTGGACGTACGCGCATGGTTCCGGCGCCATGTGCACGGGCGCCAGGAGCTGCCGCTGGCGCGCCTGCTCGCCGGCTTCGGCGTGCGCTGCGAGCACGCCGCGCCGGAAGCCCCCGATGCGCTGGGCATGCGACTCGACGGCCAGGGCAGCTGGCCGGTGCTGCGCTACGTGCGCAGCGGCTCGTGGGCCGAGCAGGCGGGCCTGTGCGCAGGCGACGTGCTGGTGGCCGTCAACGAACAGCAGGCCAGCCAGGCCGCGCTGGCCCGCGCGTACCGGCGTGCCGAACCCGGCCAGCCATGGAGCGCGCACGTGATGCGCGACGGACGCCTGCTGAGCCTGGGCGCCGCGCTGCCGCGAGCCCCGGCGGGGCCGGTGCGGCTGCAACTGAACCAGCGCCCGTCGGCACAGGCGCTGCGCCTGCGCCGCGCCTGGCTGGGCGCATGAACCCGATACGAATCCAACAGCGAGGAGACCCCGATGAACCCCGAGAACCTGCTGCTCGAAGTGCGCGACCAGGTCGCGCTGATCCGCCTGCACCGCCCCAAGCAGCTCAACGCGCTGAATGACGCGCTGATGGACGAGCTCGGCCAGGCCCTGTCGGCCTACGACGCCGAAGACGGCATCGGCTGCATCGTGCTGACCGGCAGCGAAAAGGCCTTTGCCGCCGGCGCGGACATCGCCGCGATGGCCGAGAAGGACTACATGCAGGCCTATCGCGAGGACTTCATCACCCGCAACTGGGAGCGCATGCGAAGCGTGCGCAAGCCGGTGATCGCGGCGGTCGCCGGCTACTGCCTGGGCGGCGGCTGCGAGCTGGCGATGATGTGCGATTTCATCATCGCCGCCGACGACGCGCGCTTCGGACAGCCGGAGATCCGCATCGGCATCATCCCGGGCGCCGGCGGCACGCAGCGCCTGCCGCGGGCGGTGGGCAAGAGCAAGGCCATGGACCTGGCGCTGAGCGCGCGCATGATGGACGCGGCGGAGGCCGAGCGCGCCGGACTGGTGTCGCGCGTGGTGCCCGCCGCGCGCCTGCTCGACGAGGCGATGGAGGCCGCCGCGACGATCAGCTCCTTCCCGAGGCACACGGTGATGATGGCCAAGGAATGCGTCAACCGCGCGTTCGAGACCCCGTTGTCCGACGGCCTGATGTTCGAGCGCCGCATGTTCCACAGCCTGTTCGGCACCCACGACCAGCGCGAGGGCATGGCGGCCTTCCTGCAAAAGCGCTCGCCGAGATTCGAGCATCGCTGAATCCCGCGCCAGGGTCTTCAAAAAGAACTTGAGCCGTGACCCGGCGCAAGGTACAATTTTTGTCTTTTGGCGCTTTAGCTCAGTTGGTTAGAGCGACGGAATCATAATCCGCAGGTCCGGGGTTCGAGTCCCTGAAGCGCCACCAGAGTTACCGAACCCCGCAGACCGAAAGGTCTGCGGGGTTTTTTATCGACTCTCAGCAGCGTTTCCGCCACCCATGACGCAAGCACCCGCCCGCAAGGGCATCATCCTTGCCGGAGGCTCCGGGACCCGCCTGTACCCGGTCACGCAGGGCGTGAGCAAGCAGTTGCTCCCGGTCTACGACAAGCCGATGGTCTATTACCCGCTGAGCACCCTGATGCTGGCCGGGATCCGCGAGGTGCTGATCATCTCCACGCCGCAGGACACCCCGCGCTTCGAGCAACTGCTCGGGGACGGCTCGCAGTGGGGTCTGCACCTGAGCTACGCGGTGCAGCCCAGCCCGGACGGCCTGGCGCAGGCCTTCCTGATCGGGCGCGGCTTCCTGGATGGCGCTCCCAGCGCGCTGGTGCTTGGAGACAACCTGTTCTGGGGCCACGACCTGCAGCCTCTGCTGCAGCAGGCCAGCACCCGCGTGGACGGGGCCACCGTGTTCGCCTACCACGTGCTCGACCCCGAGCGCTACGGGGTCGTCGAATTCGATGCGCAGGGACGGGCCGTGAGCATCGAGGAAAAGCCCCAGCGCCCGAAGAGCAGCCATGCCGTCACCGGCCTGTACTTCTACGACGCCGACGTGGTGGACATCGCCGCGTCGCTGCGGCCGTCGGCGCGCGGCGAACTCGAGATCACCGACGTCAACCGCATCTATCTCGAACGCTCGCGACTGCATGTCAGCACCCTGGGGCGTGGCTACGCCTGGCTCGACACCGGCACGCACGAGAGCCTGCTCGAGGCCGGACAGTTCATCGCGACGATCGAAAGGCGCCAGGGCCTGAAGGTGTCGTGCCCCGAGGAAATCGCATGGCGCCAGGGCTGGATCGACGCCGCCCGGCTGCAGCGCCTGGCCGAGCCGATGCGCAAGAACGGCTACGGTCAGTACCTTTTGCGCCTGCTCGCAGACGAGCAGTGAGACCTCGCAACGACGCCACCGCCCCGATGCCATTCACCGCCACCCCCACCGCGCTTCCCGAGGTGCTCTTGCTCGAACCCAAGGTGTTCGGCGACGCCCGGGGCTTTTTCTTCGAGAGCTACAACCGCCGCGATTTCGCCGCCGCCACCGGCGTCGATCCGGAGTTCGTGCAGGACAATCACTCGCGCTCGGCACGCGACGTGCTGCGCGGCCTGCATTACCAGTTGCACCGCCCGCAGGGCAAGCTGGTGCGCGTGGTGTCCGGCTGCGTGTGGGACGTCGTCGTGGACCTGCGCCGCGGCTCGCCGCGCTTCGGTCAATGGGCGGGAGTGGAGTTGTCGGCCGAAAACCGGCGCCAGCTCTGGATCCCGGCGGGCTTCGCGCACGGCTTCCTGACCCTGTCCGAGCATGCCGAGTTCCTGTACAAGACCACCGATTACTGGTTCGCCGAACACGAGCGGTCGCTGCGCTGGAACGAGCCGCGCCTGGGAATCGACTGGCCACTGGCCGGCCGCGCGCCGGTGCTGGCGCAGAAGGACGCCGCCGCCCCCGCGCTGGCCGACGCCGAATGCTTCGACTGACTACAATCCTCAGCCAAGTCCTTGCCGCCAGGAACCTGCCCGTGCGCGTGCCCGCCCCGACCCGCCTGCTCCGTATGCCGCTCGCGTGCGCGCTGCTCGCGGGGGTCTTCGCGACGCAAGCCCGGCCGACACAGGCCCAGGTCGCTCCGGACCCGGTGCCCGAGCACGTGTATCCGATGGGCAGCGAAATGGGCTATGCGCGATTCAGCGCGGGCCCCGGCCTGCAGATCAACTGCGTGAGCTATCCGCTGGGCCCCGGGCTGCGCGTGCACGACCCGCAGCAGCACCTGGTGCTGCGCGGGCAACTGGCCGGGCTGCACGGGCCGGCGGTGTTCGCCCGCGACTCCATGGGCAACGTGTTCCAGGTGTGGATGCTCGCACCCGGCCAGGTGCTCCCGAAGGTCCCTGCGGCGCCCAACCGTTGCCTGTTCCAGCAATACTGAGTACTGAGCCGGGCCCGGCGACCCGGTTTCAGCGACCCCGGCAACCCGGCGCGGGAAGCTGGCCCGTCCAGCCGAAGCACGACTTCCGGGGCACGCTGCCTTCCATCATGAAAAAGCTCTACATCAAGACGTTCGGCTGCCAGATGAACGAGTACGACTCGGCCAAGATGGCCGATGTTCTCGGGGCAGCGCAGGGATACGAACCCGCCGCGACGCCGGAAGAGGCGGACCTGGTGCTGCTCAATACCTGTTCGATTCGCGAAAAGGCCCAGGAAAAGGTGTTCAGCGACCTCGGGCGTCTACGCCTGCTGAAGGCCGAGCGGCCCGGGATGCGAATCGGCGTCGCCGGTTGCGTGGCCAGCCAGGAAGGTGCCGCGATCGTCGAACGCGTGCCCTTCGTCGACCTGGTGTTCGGCCCGCAGACCCTGCATCGCCTGCCCGAACTGCTGGCCGCGCGCGAACGCAGCGGCCGCGCGCAGGTGGACGTGAGCTTTCCCGAGATCGAGAAGTTCGACCATCTGCCTGCCGCGCGCGCCGAAGGGCCGACCGCGTTCGTGTCGATCATGGAAGGCTGCAGCAAGTATTGCAGCTACTGCGTCGTGCCCTACACGCGCGGCGAGGAGGTCTCGCGCCCGCTGGAGGACGTGCTCACCGAGGTCGCCGAGCTGGCCGCGCAGGGCGTGCGCGAGGTCACGCTGCTGGGGCAGAACGTCAATGCCTGGCGCGCCGACGTCGACGGCCAGCCGGGTGACTTCGCGCTGCTGCTCGAATGCGTTGCCGAGATCCCGGGCATCGAGCGCATTCGCTACACGACGAGCCATCCGAACGAGTTCACGCAGCGCCTGATCGATGCTCATGCGCGGATTCCCCAGCTCGTCGCGCATGTGCACCTGCCGGTGCAGCATGGCTCCGACCGCGTGCTCGCGGCGATGAAGCGCGGCTACACCGCGCTGCAGTTCAAGTCCATCGTGCGCAAGCTGCGCGCGGCGCGCCCGGGAATCAGCATCGGCTCCGACTTCATCGTGGGCTTCCCAGGCGAGACCGAGCAGGACTTCGAGCAGCTGATGACCCTGCTCGACGACGTGCGTTTCGACGCCAGCTTCAGCTTCGTGTTCAGCGCCCGCCCCGGCACGCCGGCGGCAGCGCTGCCCGACGACACGCCGCAGGAGGTCAAGCTGCAGCGCCTGCAGCGCCTGCAGGCGCGCCTGGAGGGCTTCGCGCGCGAGATCTCCGAGTCCATGGTCGGCAGCACGCAGCGCGTGCTGGTCGAGGGACCCAGCCGGCGCAACCCCGAGGAACTGCAGGGGCGTACCGAGAACAACCGCATGGTGCATTTCGCCGGGCCCGCCCGACTGGTCGGTCGCATGATCGACCTGCGAATCGCCGTGGCCTACCCGCATTCGCTGCGTGGCGAAGTCGTCACGCTCGAGACGGCCTGACGCCGCCTGACGCCGCCTGACGCCGCTGCGGCGCCAGGCGCCCGGGCCGCGGCCCGGGCAGCGTCGCCTACTTGATGGCCAGGCGCAGCGCGTCCCACATGCGCTTGAAAAAGCCCGCCTGGCGCACCGGCTGCAAGGCCACCAGCGGCAGGGTCGCCAGCGGCTTGTCCGCCAGCGTGACCTTCAACGTGCCCACCTGCTGGCCCGCGCTCAGCGGAGCCACCAGTGGGTCATTGCGCTGCACCGTGGTCTGGATTCGCTTGGCATCGCCGCGAGGCACGGTCACCGTGACCCCCTGCTCGCTGCCGATCGCCACCGTCGACGCCGCGCCCTTCCACACCGGCGCCTGCAGCAGCGGCTTGCCCGCCTGCAGCAGGTGCACGTCGTCGAAATTCTGGTAGGCCCAATTGAGCAGCACCGCGCTCTCGGCGACACGGGCATGCTCGGTGGGCGTGCCCATGACCACGGTCAGCACGCGCCGCGGGCCGGTCGGCGTATTGCGCAGCGCCGTCGTGATCATGCAATAGCCGGCCTGCTCGGTATACCCGGTCTTCATGCCGTCGACGGTGGGATCCGTGAACAGCAGACTCACCCGGTTCGGCTGGGTGATGTGGTTGTACGTGAACTCCTTGACCTTGAAGTAGCGCGCGAAGTCCTGCGGGAAATCACGGATGATGTGCGTGGCGATCACGGCCAGATCATGCGCGCTGCTGTGGTGCCCCGGGTCGGGAAGGCCCGTCGGGTCCATGAAATGGGTATCGGCGAGCCCCCACTGCTGGGCCTGCCGGTTCATCATCGACACGAAGGTCGCCTCCGACCCGGCCACCGTCTGCGCCAGGGTCATCGCCGCGTCGTTGCCCGACTGCACGATCATGCCCATCAGCAGGTCGTCGACCGACACCGGAACCCGCGGATCGATGAACATTCGCGAACCGCCCGTGCGCCAGGCCTTCGTGCTCTCGTGCACCATCTGGTCGCGCTTGATGACCCCGTCGTGGATGGCCTTGAAGGTCAGATAGGCCGTCATCAGCTTGGTCAGCGACGCCGGCGCCTCCTGCTGGTGGGAGTCGTGCTGCGCGAGCACCTGGTTGCTGGTCAGGTCGAGCACCACCCAGCTGCGCGCGTCGAGGTTGGGCGGGGTCACGGTCTGCAGCAGCGCCGCGGTGGGCCCGTCGGGAAGGTTGCCGGCTGCGGCCGGCGCGCTCGCCACCGCCGCCGGCGCGGCCAGCTGCGCCGGCGCGGCCTGCGCGGACGACCAGATCGGCGAGGCAAGGCAGACAACGAGCGCGGCCATGGTCAGGCGGCTCGGAACGAAAGAATGGGACAGGGACATTGTGTGAATCACCCGATGCGAAAAACCCGGCGGCGACCCGCCGGCAAATCCGGAAGCACCCGCGGCTGAGTGCGTGAGACCTTGCGCACCATAGCAGCGGGCGGCGTGCTTGTTGTTTCCTCAGGTTTCCGCGCCGGGCACGGCACCGTGCCACGCGCGAACCCACTCCTTCAACGGCGTCAGCAGGCCGTGAAAAAAATGTCCGGCCCCGGGAACCACCAGTACCGGCTGGGACTGCGGCCGCGCCCAGTCCATCACCGCGCTCAGCGGCACCACGTCGTCGTTCTCGCCATGCACGACCAGCATGCGACGAGCCAGGGTGCTGCCGTCCGGCTGGCGCAGCCGGGGCACGTCGAAACTGGCCACCGCCGGGCCCACCAGGCACAGATGCTGCACCGCCTGCCCTTGCGCGTGCAGGCGCGCGCACAGGTTGGCGGCGACGTAGCCCCCGAAGGAAAAGCCAGCCAGCGCCAGCGGCATCGGGTCGTGCAGGCCGAGCTCGCCCCGGTAATGCACCAGCGCGGCCTGCAGGTCGTCGGTCTCGCCCGCTCCGTGCGCAAAGGAGCCCTCGCTGGCCCCCACCCCGCGGAAATTCGGCCGGACCGCTGCGAAGCCCATCTGCACGAAGGCACGCGCAAGGGTCTGCGCGACCTTGTTGTCCAGCGTTCCGCCCTGCAGCGGATGGGGGTGGCCGATCACGGCCAGCCCCCGGGGCGCCTGCGCGGGCAGGTCGACAGCCGCCTCCAGCGCGCCTGCGGGGCCCTGGATGCACTCGCGGCGCGTGCCACGATTCACGCCACCGTCTCCGGCGGAACCAGCAGGCGTTCGACGATCTCGCCGTGCTTGAGGTGGCGCTCGACGATTTCGTCGATGTCCTGCTGGTCGACGTAGGTGTACCACACGCCTTGCGGGTACACGACGCACACGGGGCCCTGCTCGCAGCGCTCCATGCAGCCGGCGCGGTTCACGCGCACCTTGCCGGGGCCGGCCAGGCCCGCCGCCTTCACCGCCTTCTTGCAATGCTCGAAGGCCTGCTCGGCGCCCTGCGCGGCACAGCACGGGCGAGGGCCCTCGCGCTGGTTCAGGCAGAAGAACACGTGGTATTGGTAATGGCTCATCGACGAATACGCGCGCCGGGCTTGCGTCGGCGCGACGACAGGGGGGCTTCGGGATCAGAAGGGCTTGACCACCACCATCGGCACGATCACGAACAGCGCCACGGTGGGAATTTCATTGAACCAGCGGTACCAGCGATGGCTGTGGCGATTGCGCCCCCGCTCGAAGCCGCGCAACAGGCGGCGGCAGGCGTGGTCGAAGCCCAGCAGCACCAGCACGAAGGTCAGCTTCACGTGCATCCAGCCGTTGCCGGGACCGTGCAGGCCGACACCGTAGCCCAGCCACAGCACGAGGCCGAAGCCCAGCGCCGGCACCATCAGGATGGTCATGAAGCGCAGCAGCTTGCGCGCCATCAGCAGCAGTCGCTCGCGCTCGGCGCGCGACTCGGGCGCATCGCCCACCATGGCCAGGTTGACGTAGATGCGCGGCAGATAGAACAACCCGGCGAACCAGGACACGACAAAAATCACGTGCAGGGCCTTGATCCACGGATACATCGCTTGCGCCTTTGAAGAAAAAGCTCGCTCCCGCACCCACCCGGCGCGGCAACCCCGCATTGTGCCTGCCAACCGGCGCGTCGGCTTCCCTGTCCACGCGGCGGTGCGCTCGACGGGCAAAAAAATCCCCGGCATGTGCCGGGGTGAACAGCCTGGCATCGAGCCAAGGCTCCCGCTCAGGGAGGAAAAGCGGGAGGGGGCGCCTCGCGGCGGCCACCTGAAGGAATAGACTGACGCCGGCCGGAAAAGTTCCCGGCCTCGTGTTCCCGGCCGTGTGTTCCCGGCCTCGTGCCATTTCGACTTCCAGGGGCGCTCGCGCCCCGCCCGATGCCATGACCCAGCCCCCCTTTCCCGCGACGCGCCTCCGGCGCCTGCGCCGCGACGACTTCACGCGCCGCCTGGTGCGCGAGCACCGCCTCGGCGTCGAGGACCTGATCCTGCCCGTGTTCGTGCTCGACGGCGAGGGACGCCGCGAAAACGTCGCGTCGATGCCCGGCGTCGAACGCCTCAGCCTGGATCAGCTGCTGCCGGTGGCCGAGGAATGCGTCAAGCTCGGCATTCCGGTGATGGCGCTGTTTCCGGTCATCGATCCGGCGCTGAAAACGCCCGACGGCCTCGAGGCGGCGAACCCCGACGGCCTGGTGCCGCGCGTGGTGCGTGCGCTCAAGCGCGAATTTCCGCAACTCGGCGTGCTCACCGACGTCGCGCTCGACCCCTACACCTCGCACGGTCAGGACGGCCTGCTCGACGAGACCGGCTACATCGTCAACGAGCCGACGGTGCAGATGCTGGTGCGCCAGGCCCTCGTGCAGGCGCAGGCCGGGGTCGACGTGGTGGCGCCCAGCGACATGATGGACGGACGCATCGGCGCGATCCGCGAAGCGCTGGAGAACGCCGGCCACATCCACACCCGCATCATGGCCTACAGCGCCAAGTACGCCAGCGCCTTCTACGGCCCCTTCCGCGACGCGGTCGGCTCGGCCTCCAGCCTGGGCAAGGCCGACAAGAAGGTCTACCAGATGGACCCGGGCAACTCCGACGAGGCCTTGCGCGAGGTGCGCCTGGACATCGCCGAGGGGGCCGACATGGTCATGGTCAAGCCCGGCATGCCGTACCTGGACATCGTGCGGCGCGTGAAAGACGAGTTCCGCATGCCCACATTCGTCTACCAGGTCAGCGGCGAATACGCCATGCTGCGCGCGGCGGCCCTCAACGGCTGGCTCGACGGCCACGCCGTGATGATGGAGTCGCTGCTGGGATTCAAGCGCGCCGGGGCCGACGGCATCCTGACCTATTTCGCGATCGAGGCGGCGCGCGCGCTGCGCGGGGGTTGAGCAGACCCGGGCGTGCACGGTGACGGCGCGCGGGGCGCGCGATTCACCCAGAAGCGCTGGGGGCGTGCGTGAAAACGGAGGGCGGGGCTCCTAAACTGAAGCCCAGCAGGGAGTTCTCACAAGACCGCTGCGCCGCCCCTCGCCAGCGAGCAACGGCGGCGACTCGGCTGCGCTACCCGAGCAGGAACTGCCATGTGGTCGTATCGCCCCAAGTATCGCCTGTATTGCCCGTATCGCCGCCGTACCCGCGCACAGCCCCCCCATCCGTCCTGCCGCCCCCCGCCGCCGCGCGCCGCATGCTGCGCGCGCCTGGCGCGCGGCCTGGCCCGCAAATCGCTCCTGCTGCCACTGAGCCTCGGCGCCGCGGGCCTGCTGGCGGGCGTGCCCGAGGCACGGGCGGGCCAGAGCGTGTCCGTCCAGGTCCAGGCCATGCCGGAGGCCGAGCCGGGCTCGCTGTCCCAGGACACGTACGCCGTTCCCGGCCTGCGCAACCGGATCCATTTCGTGCTGACCTGCACGACCTACCCGCCGGGCGGATGGTGCGACGGCGGGTACCTGGTCGCCAATTTCAACGGCACCGACCCGGGGCAGAAGGTCGTCAGCGGCTGGACCTCGAGCGGCCGCGACTGCGTGGTCAACGACTACTACCTGGCCTGCCCGATGGAGCCCGTCTACGACCGCGAGCAGCAGAGGGCCTTCTTCGAGCTCGACGTCAAGCCCTGGTCCTACACCGACAACCACGGCGTCGTGCAGGGCACGGACGGGTTCGGGCTGGCCCCGTCGCCGTTCACCATCGAGATGCGGGGCCAGGGCGCCTTTCGCATCGGCAAACCGGAGGACATCGTGATCCCGGAGACTTCCGCGCTGGCCACCACGCACTTCGTCAACGACGGCCCGTCGACGAACCGCCGGCTGACCTTGCGCTTCGGACCCTTTCCCCAGCACCTGGCACCGATCCTGTTCAGCCCCGACATGCCCTGCGCGCTCACTCCCGACCGGGTACTGCAGTGCGGCCCGGTGGACCAGCCGCCCGACAGCCGGGACATCGTGATGCTCGGGGTGAAGGCGGTTCCTCCGCTACCCCATGTCCCGGACATCGAGCTGATCAGCGTGACCGCGACCAGCGATCTGACACCCTACGTCCGGACCGACTTCCTGGTCCACATCGTCGAGCGCCCGCATGCACCCTGAAGGGCGGTGGCGCGACGGACTCAGCGCCACAGCACGACCAGCGCCACGGCCAGCCAGCCCAGCGCGAAGTTGAGCTGCACCAGTCGGTGGATGCGCTGCAACTCGGCTCCCACCGCCTGCCACTGCCCGTCGCGCGCGGCGTGGCGGGCGCGACGGTAGGGCGCGAAGTGGATGTGGGCGAACACGGCGATCATCAGCAGCCCGATGCCCAGCATCGCATGCCAGGCCGGCGGCGCGTGGGCCATTCCCACCTGCACAAGCGCCCACGCGCCGCTGCCCAGCAGCAACGCGATGCTTGCCCACACCAGCCCGAAGAAGCCCTGCAGCACCTGCAGCAGCAGCTGCGCCCGCAACTGCGGCTGGAGCACGCGCATGGCAGCCGGACGCAGCGCGAACAGCACGAAACTCATTCCGCCCAGCCAGACGATGGCACCAATCAAGTGCACAAAAAGCAACAAGTTGTTCATGCCTTCCCCCCTTCGCGAAGCCTAGCGCCTTCGCGCCCGGAGCGTGCACGCACGCGGGCGCCAGCGGGTCGGACGACCCCGCGAGCTTGCGAACCGACAAGGCAACCACAAGCCGAACAACGAAAACACTGGATAGAGCGCTAAGGGTTTCCGTATACTTCCGCCGTTTGGCCGTGAGCGAATTGTTACAACGCCGGGCCGGGGTGAACATCGAGCCGGGGCGCTCGGCCAGCGCAGCAAGGGCGGACGCCGCGGGCGCACCGTGATGGTGCCCCGGCCGCTCGGCGGGGCAGCCAACAGCGCCTGCATCCGCGACAACGGCTCACCTCGAACTCCGCGCGTCACGCAAGACCCCGATCCGCCCGGCCGGACCGGACAGTACCCAGACAGTCCCGCTGCGAGCGAACTGTCGCGAACCACCGACCGGCGATCAGCCGGCCACCAACCGGCGCCACGCCGACCGACACCGTGCAAGCCTTGAACACCTGGCAGGACGAACACGAGGAAGCACCGCGCGAGCCGCTCAGCCGAGAGCAGGCGCAGGCGTTGCTGCGTGCCAAGCCCGGCGTGTCGGCCTGGCGCGTCGTGGGCCTGCAACTCGGTGTCACGGTCGTCGCCGCTGTGCTCGGCTGGCTGCTCGCCGGCGCCACGGCGGCGCTGTCGGCGGCCTGGGGCGGCGGCATGGTGCTGCTGCCCGCGGCGCTGTTCGCCGGCGCCATGCAGCGCTGGCTGGTGCGCCTGCCGCCCGCGTACGCGCTGTTCGGCTTCGCGTTCGGCGAACTGCTCAAGATTGCCCTCACCGTGCTGCTGCTGGTGCTGGCCCCGCGCGTGCTGCCCGCCGTGAGCTGGCCGGCGCTGCTGCTGGGCCTGGTGGCCACGCTGCAGGTGTACTGGATCGCCCTGCTGCTGCGCGGCAAGTCGCGCAGCAACGGGAAACAAGCCTGAGTCCGCGCGAAAACGCGAGCCCTCCAACTTCTCCTACGCCATGGCAGCTCCAGAACCCACCATCACCGCAGGCGAGTACATCATCCACCACCTGACGCAGTGGACCAACGTCCCGCGCGCCGGCGTGATCGACTTCCACGTCATCGACCTGGATTCGTTGATCATGACCGTGCTGCTGGGCGCGCTGGCGTGCTTCGTGCTGTGGCGCGTCGCCCGCGGCATGACCAGCGGGGTACCCGGGCGCCTGCAGGCGGCAGTGGAATTCCTCGCCGAGTTCGTCGACGAGCAGGCGCGCGGAATCGTGCGCAACGCCAAGTCCCGCGAGTTCGTCACTCCTCTGGCGTTCATCGCCTTCATCTGGATCGTCATGATGAACGCCATGGACCTGCTGCCGGTGGACCTGCTGCCGCGCCTTTGGGAAGGCGCGGCTGCCGCCACCGGGCACGATCCGCAGCACGCCTACCTGCGCGTGGTCGCCACCGCCGACCTGTCGGTGGCGCTGGGCATGTCGATCACGGTGCTGCTGCTCAGCCTGTACTACGGAATTCGCGTCAAGGGCCTGGGCGGCTGGCTGCACGAGCTGTTCACGGCGCCGTTCGGCAACCACCCGCTGCTGTGGCCGCTGAACTTCGCGATGCAACTGCTCGAGTACCTGGCGAAGACCCTTTCGCACGGCATGCGACTTTTCGGCAACCTGTACGCCGAGGAAATCCTGTTCATGATCATCGCCCTGATGGGCGCGGCGGGGCTGAGCAGCCTGTCGGGCTGGGCGCTGTTCGTGGGCAACGTCGCGGCCGGCCTGGCCTGGTCGATCTTCAGCATGCTGATCATCGTGCTGCAGGGCTTCATCTTCATGATGCTCACGCTGGTCTACATCGGCCAGGCTCACGATCACCATTGATCGAGCGCCGGACCCGTTCACATCCTTTTTCGCGGTTTTTGGTTTTTTCCTTTCCTCTCTGACTCTTCAACCCCTTCTCAGGAGCCATTCATGGAACACGTTCTCGGTTATGTCGCCCTGGCCGCCGGCCTGATCATCGGTCTGGGTGCCAACGGCGCCTGTATCGGCATCGGCATCATGGGCAGCAAGTACCTCGAATCCGCCGCCCGCCAGCCCGAGCTGATGAACGAACTGCAGACCAAGATGTTCCTGCTGGCCGGTCTGATCGACGCCGCCTTCCTGATCGGTGTCGGCCTGGCCATGATGTTCACGTTCGCCAACCCCTTCGTGCTGAAGTGATCGGGCGGGCCTCGCAGAGGCTTGCACACCACCCATCTCTGAAACTACGCAAGGGTTAGCGCCATGCATCTGGACGCAACACTGATTGCGCAGCTCATCGTGTTCCTGCTGCTGGCGGCATTCACGGCAAAGTTCGTGTGGCCACCGATCACCAGGGCCCTCGACGAGCGCGCAAAGAAGATCGCCGACGGCCTGGCCGCGGCGGATCGCGCCAAGGCCGAACTGGCCTCGGCGAACCAGGAGGTCGAGCGCGAGCTCGCCCGCTCGCACGAGGCAAGCGCGCAGCGCCTGCAGGACGCCGAGCGCCGCGCGCTGGCGATCATCGAGGAAGCCCGCCGCAAGGCCGAGGAAACCGCCGAGGGCATCGTCGCCCAGGCGCGCTCCGAGGCCGAGCAGCAGGTGGTCAAGGCCCGCGAAGCGCTGCGCGACCAGGTCGCGCAGCTTGCGGTCAAGGGCGCCGAGTCCATCCTGCGCCGTGAAGTCAACGCCCAGGCCCACGCCGAGCTGCTCCAGCAGCTCAAGGCCGAGCTCTGAACGGAGAACAAGCGATGGCTGAACTCGCCACCGTCGCCCGGCCCTATGCCGAAGCGATGTTCGAAGCCGTGCAGGCCGCGGCCGCTCCCGAGTCGCTGGCCGACGTCGCCCAGGCGCTGGACGGCCTGGCGACGGTCGCGCGCGACCCCGGGGTGCGCCAACTCGTCGGTGACCCGCGCCTGGACAGCGACAAGCTCGGCGAGCTGATGCTGTCGGCGCTGCCGGGCCAGCCGGGGCCCGCGGTCCGCAACCTGCTGCGCGTGGTGCTCGAGAACCACCGTCTGGCGGCGCTGCCGGCGATCGCCGAGCAGTTCCACCGCCTCAAGGACGACGCCGAGCAACGCGCCGAGGTGCTCATCACCAGCGCGTTCCCGATGGACGACGCGCAGTTGGGCGCGCTTGTGCCGGCGCTCGAGAAGCGCTTCGGGCGCAAGCTGTATGCGCGCGTCGAGGTCGATCCCGGGCTGATCGGGGGCGTGCGCGTGGCCGTCGGCGACGAGGTGCTGGACACCTCGGTACGCGCCCGGCTGGAGACCATGCGCCACGCGCTCACCGCTTGAGCCCCCATTAACGCCTACGTATCCCGAGGCTCCCCATGCAACTCAATCCCGCAGAAATCTCCGAACTCATCAAGAGCCGCATCGAAGGCCTGGGCACGGCCGCCGATGTGAAGAACCAGGGCACCGTGGTGTCCGTGTCCGACGGAATCGTGCGGGTGCACGGCCTGTCGGACGTCATGCAGGGTGAAATGCTCGAATTCCCGGGCAACACCTACGGCCTGGCGCTGAACCTGGAGCGCGACTCCGTAGGCGCCGTGGTGCTGGGCGAATACGGCCACATCTCCGAGGGCGACACCGTCAAGTGCACCGGACAGATCCTGTCCGTGCCGGTGGGCCCGGAGCTCATCGGCCGCGTGGTCAACACCTTGGGGCTTCCGATCGACGGCAAGGGCCCGATCAACACCACTCTGACCGACGTGGTCGAGAAGGTCGCGCCGGGCGTGATCTGGCGCAAGTCGGTGTCGCAGCCGGTGCAGACCGGCGTGAAGGCCATCGACTCGATGGTGCCGGTCGGCCGCGGCCAGCGCGAGCTGATCATCGGCGACCGCCAGACCGGCAAGACCGCGGTGGCCGTCGACTCGATCATCAGCCAGAAGGGCAAGGACCTGATCTGCATCTACGTCGCCGTCGGCCAGAAGGCCTCGACGGTGGCCAACGTGGTGCGCAAGCTGCAGGAACACGGCGCGATGGACTACACCATCGTGGTGGCCGCCACCGCGTCCGACTCCGCCGCCATGCAGTACCTGGCTCCCTACGCCGGCTGCACGATGGGCGAATACTTCCGCGACCGCGGCCAGGACGCGCTGGTGGTCTACGACGACCTGACCAAGCAGGCCTGGGCCTATCGCCAGATCTCGCTGCTGCTGCGTCGCCCGCCGGGCCGCGAAGCCTACCCCGGCGACGTGTTCTACCTGCACAGCCGCCTGCTCGAGCGCGCCGCGCGCGTCAACGAGGAATACGTCGAGAAGTTCACCAAGGGCGAGGTCAAGGGCAAGACCGGCTCGCTGACCGCGCTGCCGATCATCGAGACCCAGGCCGGCGACGTCTCGGCCTTCGTGCCGACCAACGTGATCTCGATCACCGACGGCCAGATCTTCCTCGAGACCGACCTGTTCAACTCGGGCGTGCGCCCGGCCATCAACGCCGGCGTGTCGGTGTCGCGCGTCGGTGGCGCCGCGCAGACCAAGATCATCAAGAAGCTGTCCGGCGGTATCCGTACCGACCTGGCTCAGTACCGTGAACTCGCCGCGTTCGCGCAGTTCGCCTCCGACCTGGACGACGCCACGCGCCGCCAGCTCGAGCGCGGGCGCCGCGTGGTCGAACTGCTCAAGCAGCCGCAGTACCAGCCGGTGCAGGTGTGGCAGCTGGGCGCCTCGCTGTACGCGGTGAACAACGGCTACCTCGACGATATCGACGTCAAGCAGATCCTCGGTTTCGAGAAGGGCCTGCACGAGCACCTGCGTTCCAAGCACGCGGCGCTGATCGACAGCATCGAGGCCAAGAAGGACCTGAGCAAGGAAGACGAGGCCGTTCTGAAGGACGCGATCGCCGAGTTCAAGAAGAACGGCGCGTACTGATGATGCGCCGCCGGCGGCCGGGCGAGCCCGGCCTGCCCCCCGAGGGGGTCGAATCGACCTGGAGCGGCCCTGCGTCGATTCGGGTCGCCGCCTCGGAAGCGACGCACACGTGAGCGAACGGACTGGAGAGCCCGAATGCCTGGAATGAAAGAAGTCCGCCTGAAGATCAAGAGCGTGCAGAACACGCGCAAGATCACCAAGGCGATGGAAATGGTGGCTGCGTCCAAGATGCGCAAGGCGCAGGAGCGCATGCGCGCGGCGCGCCCGTACGCCGAGAAGGTGCGCGCCATCACCGCCAACCTCAGCCAAGCCAACCCCGAGTACAGCCACCCCTTCCTGGTGGCTCGCCCGAACGTGCGCAAGGTCGGCCTGATCCTGGTCAGCACCGACAAGGGCCTGTGCGGCGGACTCAACACCAACCTGCTGCGCGCGGTGACCCAGGGCATCAGGCAATGGCAGGCCGACGGTGTCGAGGTGCATGCCTGCGCGATCGGCAACAAGGGTCTGCAGTTCCTCAACCGCATCGGGGTCGACGTGTCGTCGCAACTGGTGCAGATGGGCGACAAGCCGCACCTGGACAAGCTGGTCGGTCCGGTCAAGGTGCTGCTCGACGCGTACGAGCGCGGCGAGCTCGACGCCATCCACCTGGCCTACAACCGCTTCGTCAACACCATGCGCCAGGAACCGCAGGTGGAGCAGCTGATCCCGCTGAGCAAGCAGGCGATGAGCACCACCGAGGAAGAGCGCAAGCAGTACGGCTGGGACTACATCTATGAGCCGGACGCCAAGCCGGTGATCGACGCGCTGCTGGTGCGCTACGTGGAAGCCCTGGTGTACCAGGCGGTGGCCGAGAACATGGCCAGCGAGCAGTCGGCGCGCATGGTGGCGATGAAGTCGGCCTCCGACAACGCCAAGACCGTGATCAGCGAACTGCAACTGGTCTACAACAAGAGCCGCCAGGCAGCGATCACCAAGGAACTGTCCGAAATCGTCGGCGGCGCCGCGGCCGTCTGAACACGCCCCGCGCCCGACCTCGAACCCCATTCAGGAAATCCCGGAGAAACCCGAAATGAGCACGGCCCAAACTCAAGGCAGGATCGTCCAGTGCATCGGCGCTGTGATCGATATCGAATTCCCGCGCGAGCACATGCCCGCCATCTACGAGGCGCTGCGCCTGTCCGACGCCCAGGACCTGGGCCTGGCCGAACGCGGCGTGACCTTCGAAGTGCAGCAGCAGATCGGTGACGGCGTGGTGCGCACCATCGCGCTGGGCTCGACCGACGGCCTGCGCCGCGGCATGACGGTCGACGCCACCGGCGCGCCGATCTCGGTGCCGGTCGGCCAGGGAACGCTGGGCCGCATCATGGACGTGCTGGGTCGCCCGATCGACGAAGCCGGCCCGATCCAGTCCGACGAGCTGCGCTCCATCCACGCCAAGGCCCCGGCCTTCGACGAGCTGTCGCCGTCGGTCGACCTGCTGGAAACCGGCATCAAGGTGATCGACCTGGTGTGCCCGTTCGCCAAGGGCGGCAAGGTGGGCCTGTTCGGTGGCGCCGGCGTCGGCAAGACCGTCAACATGATGGAGCTGATCAACAACATCGCCAAGCAGCACAGTGGCCTGTCGGTGTTCGCCGGCGTGGGCGAGCGCACCCGCGAGGGCAACGACTTCTACCATGAGATGGAAGAGTCGAAGGTGCTCGACAAGGTGGCGATGGTGTTCGGCCAGATGAACGAGCCCCCCGGCAACCGCCTGCGCGTGGCGCTGACCGGCCTGACCATGGCCGAGAAGTTCCGCGACGAGGGCCGCGACATCCTGTTCTTCGTCGACAACATCTATCGCTACACGCTGGCCGGCGTGGAAGTGTCGGCGCTGCTGGGACGCATGCCGTCGGCGGTGGGCTACCAGCCGACCCTGGCCGAGGAAATGGGCGTGCTGCAGGAGCGCATCACGTCGACCAAGAACGGCTCGATCACGTCCATCCAGGCCGTGTACGTGCCCGCGGACGACCTGACCGACCCGTCGCCCGCGACCACCTTCAACCACCTGGACGCCACCGTGGTGCTGTCGCGCGACATCGCGTCGCTGGGCATCTACCCGGCGGTCGACCCGCTGGACTCGACCAGCCGCCAGATCGACCCCAACGTGATCGGCGAGGAGCACTACAACACCACCCGCGCCGTGCAGGGCATCCTGCAGCGCTACAAGGAACTGCGCGACATCATCGCCATCCTGGGCATGGACGAACTGTCCCCCGAGGACAAGCTCACCGTGGCCCGCGCGCGCAAGATCCAGCGCTTCCTGTCGCAGCCCTTCCACGTCGCCGAGGTGTTCACCGGCTCGCCGGGCAAGTACGTGCCGCTGAAGGAAACCATCCGCGGCTTCAAGATGATCGTGAACGGCGATTGCGACGCGCTGCCCGAGCAGGCCTTCTACATGGTCGGCACCATCGACGAGGCCTTCGAGAAGGCCAAGAAGCTGAACTGAGCAGGCTCCCCCGGGCCGCCGCGTGCGGCGGCCCGCCCCCTGCCTTCGCGGAGTGCTCATGAAAACCTTTCAAATCGATGTGGTCAGCGCCGAAGAGCTGATCTATTCCGGGCAGGCGCGCTTCGTCGCGCTTCCGGGAGAGTCCGGCGAACTCGGCATCCTGGCCGGGCACACGCCGCTGATCACCCGCATCAAGCCGGGCGCGGTGCGCATCGAACGCCCTGACGGCGCCAGCACGGAAGAAGATTTCGTGTTCGTCGCCGGCGGCGTGCTCGAGGTGCAGCCCCACCATGTCACGGTGCTGGCCGACACGGCCATCCGTGGCAAGGACCTCGACGAAGCCAAGGCCCAGGAAGCCCTGAAGGCGGCGCAGGAAAATCGCGCGCACGCCAAGGAAAGCCAGGACATCGCGGTGGTCGAGGGCGAACTGGCCATGCTGGCCGCCCAGCTCGCGGCGATTCGTCGCCTGCGCGGCCGCGTGCACTGATCGGCACCACAGGCGCCGACCATGGCGCCGGGTCCCCAGGAGCGTGGCTTTTTTGTCTGTGCGGCGTGGGGCCGTGACCGCTGCGCTATTGGGCCCCTGGGCACGACCTGTGTAGCATCGGGGCATCAGCCGCAACCCGCCGATGCCCACGCCCGCACGCGCCCCCAACGCCTGCCGCGCTGCCGCCAGCCGCCGCAGCGGGCACGCGCCTGCCGGCGCCGCGACGGCGCTGGCGGCAGCGCTGTTGCTGGCCGGTTGCGCCAGCGCGCCGCGCCTGGGCGAGGTGTCGATGCAGGCCCCCGTCAACGCGTCCACCGGCTGCTACGCGCCGCGCCCCAACCCGCGCGCCGCGTACAACCGCGACTACAGCGTGCTCGGGCACAGCTATGCGCCGCTGCGCAGCGCCGCCGGCTACGAAGTCGATGGAACCGCATCGTGGTACGGCTGGGAGTCCGGCAAGACCACGTCGATGGGCACGTACTTCAACCCTCGAGCCTTCACCGCCGCCAGCCGCGTGCTGCCGCTGCCCACCTGCGTGGAGGTGACGAACCTGCGCAACGGGCGCAGCGCGCTGGTGCTGGTCAACGACCGCGGCCCCTTCGTCGACAGCCGGGTCATGGACCTCTCCTACGGCGCCGCCAAGGCGCTGGGGGTCACCGCGACCGGCACGGCCCCGGTACGCATCGTGGCGCTGGCGCACGGCCGCGTGCAGGACGCTCCACCACCGGGCGCAGCTCCGCCGGCCCCGGCGGCGGCGGTTCCGTCACCGGGCGTGGCGCCCGCGCAGACCAACTTCCCCCCCGAGCCGGTCGCGTCGCAACCCTTGATGACGGCGCGGGCGATGCAGGTCACGAGCCTGCCGCCACTGGGCGCCGCGCCGACGCCCGCGGCGGGCGCGTCGGGGTCGGAAGCCCCGGCCGACGACGCCGTGGGCGCCTTGCTCGCCGACGCCTCGCCCACCTCGCCCACCTCGCCCACCTCGTCGGCCGCGCCGGCGGCCTCCAGCCCCGCGCCGACTGGCGCCGTGCCGCAGCAGTCCGTGGCGCAGGCTCCGGTGCCGGCGGGAGCGCTGCAGACCTATGCGCAGACGGGCGCCTTCACCATCGAAGGCAATGCGCAACTCGAGGCCGATCGCCTGCGGCGCGCCGGGATCGGCCCGGTGGAGGTGGTGCCGGGATACGTGCACGGGCGCACCTGGTACAAGGTGCAGATCGGTCCCCTCGGTGCCGATGACGGGCAGCCCGGCCTGGCCCGCAAGCTGGCGCGCATCGGGCTGCGCGACTACACGCTGGTGCAGCAGTGAGGCCGCGCGCGGCACCCCGCGCGCGTCAGCGCCCGCGATGCAGGCAGTGGCGCAGGAACTCCGCGCGCTGCGCTCCGGCCAGCGCCTGCTGCCGCGCCTGCGACTGGCAAAAGCGCATGCGCCATTGCTGGCGCCCGGCGTGTCGCCGCGGCGCAGGCCGCGCCCCGTACGCGGGGCCCAGGCAGGCGGGACCACGCGGCCCCTTGCGCGGGTCCGCGTCGGGCGGGTACGGGCATTGCGGACGCGGGCGCACCGGGTAGTCGGCGGGCCACGCAGGCGAGCCGGCCAGCAACGCCAGCCAGGTGCCCAGCATCCAGGCCGCGCGGCGCCCGCGCCGCGCATGCATAGGTGTCGTCTCCATCGGGCAGGCTCCAGCTCGCGACGCGTGCCGTGTGCGCCGCGGCACGCGCTCGCCACATCATGGGGCCATCTTAGAATGGGTCGCTTTGCCCTTGCCGGCCGCGGTGAGCTGCGGCACGCGCCTGGCGCGCCATTGCCCGAATTCCCACCCCCATCATGCGCGAATACCTCCTCAGGCTGAACGACACGCTGGCCACGGCCGCCGCGCAACTCCTGCCGCAGGGCCAGGCCCTCGGCGCCGCCACGCTGCTCGAACGCCCGAAGGCCACCGGACACGGCGATTTCTCCTGCACGCTGGCGCTGCAGCTGGCCAAGCGGGTCGGGCGCGCGCCGCGCGAGATCGGGCAGGCGCTGCTGGACGCCGTGCAGCGCGACGCCGAGCTCGCCGCCGGGCTGCAGGCGGCCGAGCTGGCGGGTCCGGGGTTCATCAACTTCACGCTGGCGCCGGCCATCAAGCACGGCGTGGTGCATCGGGTCATCGCCGACGGCGACGCCTATGGCCGCGAGGCCACCGACCCGAAGCGGCGCGTGCTGATCGAATTCGTCTCCGCCAACCCGACCGGCCCTCTGCACGTGGGCCATGGGCGCCAGGGCGCGCTCGGGGACACGCTCGCCGAGCTCATGGCCACGCAGGGCTGGAGCGTGACCCGCGAGTTCTACTACAACGACGCCGGGGTGCAGATCGCCAACCTGGCCATTTCGGTGCAGGCGCGCGCGCGCGGGCTGGCGCCGGGCCGGCCCGGCTGGCCGGAGGCCGCCTACAACGGCGACTACATCGCCGACATCGCGCGCGAATACCTGGCGCGGGCGAGCGTGCGGGCAGCCGACGGGCAGGCCGTGCGGGGCGCCGGCGACGCCGACGACCTGGAGGCCATCCGCGCCTTCGCGGTGGCCTACCTGCGGCGCGAACAAGACATCGACCTGAAGGCCTTCGGCATCGCCTTCGACAACTACTACCTCGAATCCAGCCTGTACAGCGACGGCCGCGTGCAGGAGGCGGTGCACGCGCTGGTCACGGCCGGCCACACCTACGAGGCGGACGGCGCCCTGTGGCTGCGCACCACCGGGTTCGGCGACGACAAGGACCGCGTGATGCGCAAGTCCGACGGCAGCTACACCTACTTCGTGCCCGACGTCGCCTACCACCTGGCCAAATGGGAACGGGGCTTCCATCACGCCATCAACATCCAGGGCTCGGACCACCACGGAACCATCGCCCGCGTGCGCGCAGGGCTGCGCGGCGCGGACCCGGCCATCCCCGAGGGCTACCCGCAATACGTGCTGCACAAGATGGTCACCGTGATGCGCGGCGGCCAGGAAGTGAAGATCTCCAAGCGCGCTGGCAGCTATGTCACGCTGCGCGACCTGATCGAGTGGTCGGGCGGCGTGCGCGACGATCTCGACGAGCCGGCACGCGAGCAGGCGCTGCGCCGCGGACGCGACGCGGTGCGCTTTTTCCTGGTCTCGCGAAAGGCCGACACCGAATTCGTGTTCGACGTGGATCTGGCGCTGGCGCAAAGCGACGACAACCCCGTGTATTACGTGCAGTACGCGCATGCGCGCATCTGCTCGGTGCTGGCGCAGTGGGCCGAGCGCGACGGCGGTCGCGTCGACCAGCTCGTCGGCTGCGACCTCTCCGCGCTGACCCATCCGCGCGAGCTGGAACTGATCATGTTGCTGGCGCAATACCCCGATATGCTGCGCCAGGCGGCCGCCGACCTCAGCCCGCACGACGTCGCCTTCTACCTGCGCCAGCTGGCGGCGAGCGTGCACGGCTACTACAACGCCGAGCGGGTGCTGGTCGACGACCAGGCGCTCAAGCACGCGCGCCTGGCACTGCTGCTGGCGGCGCGCCAGGTGTTGCACAATGCCCTTTGCGTGCTGGGAGTCAGCAGCCCGCAGCGCATGTGAGCAGGGCGCGGCAACGCGCAGCCGCGGACCCGCGCCCCCAAGCACTTTCCAGACCCACCATGCCACGTTCCTCCCGCACTCCCCGCCCCCAGGCCAACACGCAACGCGGCGGCACGCTGCTCGGCGTGATCATCGGCCTGGTTCTCGGGCTGGCCGTCGCCCTGGCGGCGGCCGTCTACATGAACCGGGCATCGCTGCCCTTCATGAACCGCTACCAGCAGCGCCCGGCGAGCGCGGCGTCCGATGCGCCCAACTGGAAACCCAACGCCGGGCTCAGCGGCACGGCGGCGCCGCCGGCGGCCGTGGCCGGCGGCGAGCAGCCGGGGCATGTCGCCAGCGCACCGCTGACGCCGCGCGCGATCGAGTCGCTGGCCGTGCCGGCCAAGGGCATCCTCGGCGCGCAGGGCGCCACCGGGGGCGGGCCGGCGCCTTCGCTGCCGAGCACATCCGCGGCGGCCAGCGCCAGCGCGGCGGCGCCGGGGGTTCCGGGAGTGCAATACATCGTGCAGATCGGCGCCTACAGCCAGCGCGCCGACGCGGAATCCCAGCGCGCCAAGGTGGCGCTGACCGGACTGGAGGCCCATCTCGACGAACGCGCCGTCGGCGGACGCACGTTGTGGCGCGTGCGCGTGGGCCCCTACCCGACTGCCCAACAGGCCGACCAGGCCCAGAAGACCCTGAGCCAGAATGGAATCGGGTCGGCGGTGGTGCGCGTGGCGCCCTGACCCGGGTATCCGCGAGTTTCTGATGCGAGCGGCGGTAACCGAGGTCGACCTCAGCTCGCTGTCGAACGTTCATGACCCATACGGATGGAAAGGAAGCATGATGATTCGCTGGTTGATTCGTCTCGCCGCCGTGGCGCTGCTGGGTGTTCAGATCGGTGCGCACGCCGCTCCCGTCACGCTGACCGAGGGCCAGGGCTATCAGCGCCTGGCGGTGCCGCAACCGGTCAGCCCGCAGGGCAAGATCGTGGTCACCGAGTTCTTCTGGTACAACTGCCCGCATTGCGCGGCGATGGAGCCGCTGTTCGAGGCGTGGGCCAGGAAGCAGCCGTCGGACGTGGTGATCGAGCGCGTGCCGGTGGCCTTCGCTCCCCAGTTCGTGGCGCAGCAAAAGCTCTACTACGCGCTCAAGGCGCTGGGCAAGGTGCAGCAGCTGCAGGGAGCCATCTTCGACGCGATCCACCAGCAGCACATCACGCTGATGACCTCCGAGCAGATGGCCAACTGGCTGCAGTCGCACGGAGTGCCGCGCAAGACCTTCCTCGCCGCGTTCAACTCCTTCGGCGTGCAGATGGATGCCAAGCGCGCCACGCAGATGGTCAACGACTACCAGATCAGCGGCGTGCCCACGCTGGCCGTGCAGGGGACCTACCTGCTTTCGGCGTCGATGCCCGAGACGCCGAGCAACCCGCAGGTGCTGCAGGGAGTCGACTCGATGATCGCCAAGGTGCGCGCCAGCATGAAGCATTGACCGGCTCGGAGGGAGCTTCGCGCCAAGCTTGCGACAGCCAAGCCCGCCCCAGGCGGGCTTTCTTGTTGGACAACCCGCTTGCGTGCCTACAATGCACGCCATGAAAGCAAACTTCGTGCCGATGAAGTTCGCGCTGGCGCTGCGGGGCGCGGCGCTGCTGCTGGCCTTGCTGCTCGGCGCGCCGTTGGCGCAGGCGCTGCAATCCGACCGCAAGCAGCCGCTCAACGTGGTGGCCGGCGCGATGCACTACGACGACATCGCGCAGGCCACGGTGTTCACCGGCGGCGTGGTCATGACCAAGGGCTCGCTGGTGCTGCACGCGCAGCGGGTACGAGTGCGCCAGCATGCCGACGGCTACGACGAAGCCACCGCGTACGGCAGCGCGAGCCAGCCGGCGACCTTCGACCAGACGCTCGATGCCGCTCCCGGCCAACCGGTGCCGACGGTGCACGGCAGCGCGCTCACGCTGCATTACGACGGGCGCACCGATATCGTCACGCTGACCGGGCAGGCCTTGCTGGAACGCTCGCTGGACGGCCACCTCAGCGACCGGGCGCAGGGTGCCGTGATCACCTACAACGATCTCACCGACGTGTTCAACGTGCAGGCCGGCAAGGCCGGCGCGACGCCGGGCAATCCCCAGGGGCGGGTGCGGGTCATGCTGTCGCCGCGGGCCGCCTCGCCGGCGGCGGCGCCCAGGGCCGCGGCAGCGAGCACACCGTCTCTGCGCAGCTCGCCGGGGCTGGAGCCGCGCAAGTGAACGAGGCGGACGGGATGCGGGATCACGCGGCCGACGCCGCCGGCCTGCTCAGCGTGCGCCGGCTGCAAAAGCGCTACGGCGGGCGCAAGGTGGTGCGCGACGTCAGTTTCGACGTGCGCAGCGGCGAGGTCGTGGGGCTGCTCGGCCCCAACGGCGCCGGCAAGACCACCTCCTTCTACATCATCGTCGGGCTGGTGCGCGCCGACGGCGGACAGATCCACCTCGACGGGCGCGACATCTCGCAGCTGCCGATGTACAGGCGCGCACGCCTGGGGCTTTCGTACCTGCCGCAGGAGGCCTCGATCTTCCGCGGCCTGACGGTGGCCGAGAACGTTCGCGCGGTGCTCGAGCTCCAGCGCGACGCGAACGGCCGCGCGCCCGGACGCGAGCTCATCGAGCAACGCCTGGGCCAGCTGCTGCGCGAGCTGCACGTCGAGCATCTGGCCGACACGCCTGCGCCGGCGTTGTCCGGCGGCGAGCGCAGGCGCGTGGAAATCGCCAGGGCGCTTGCCACCGATCCGCAGTTCATCCTGCTCGACGAGCCGTTCGCCGGCGTGGACCCGATCGCCGTGATCGAGATCCAGCGCATCGTGCAATTCCTGAAATCGCGCGGAATCGGCGTGCTGATCACCGACCACAATGTGCGCGAGACGCTGGGCATCTGCGACCACGCGTGCATCATCAGCGAAGGCAGCGTGCTCGCGGTCGGGCGGCCGCAGGAGATCGTCGAGAACCCTGCGGTGCGCAAGGTGTACCTTGGAGAGAGCTTCCGGCTCTGAATTCGCGGTGATGAAGCAGTCGTTGAACCTGAGGTTGTCGCAGCACCTTGCGCTGACGCCGCAGCTGCAGCAATCCATCCGCCTGCTGCAGCTGTCCACGCTGGAGCTGCAGCAGGAAGTCGAGCAGATGCTCGAGCTCAACCCCTTCCTGGAGCCTGACGACGAGCCGGGCGAAGCGGGTGAGGCGGGCAGCGGAGGCGAAGCGGCCGAGGCGGGCGCCGCGTCCGAGGCGGCCGCGCCCGGCGAGGCGCCGGAGCTCACGGCACAGGCCGTGGAACACGCCGTGGAACGCGCTGGTGAGGCGGCCCCCGCGAGCAGCGATTCGCCCGCGGCCGAAGCGGCCGCGGAAGCCCCGGAACTGCGCCTGGACGCCGAGGACTGGCGCAACGGCGCGCAAAGCGCCGACCCGGCCGAGAACACGCAGGCCGCCGAGCCCGGCGAAGGCGCCGAATGGGGCGAGCTCAGCGCCGGCAGCTGGCAGTCCGGCGGCGACGCCGACGATGAATTCGACCCGCTGGGACTGGCCCACGTCGCGCAGGACCTGCGCGCGTACCTGCGATCGCAGCTCGCCGGGCGCAGCCTGTCCGTGCACGACCGCGTGGCGGCCGAGGCGATCATCGACTCGCTGGACGACGACGGCTACCTGGCCGAGGATCCGGAGCAACTGGCCGGGGAGCTGGCGCCGCACAGCACCGACGACGAGCGCCAGGCGTTGGGCGAAGCGCTGCGCGTGGGCCTGCGCCTGGTGCAGAGCTTCGATCCGGCAGGCGTCGGCGCCGCCAGCCTGGCCGAGTGCATGCGGCTGCAACTGCTGCGCCTGCCGGCCGACGCCACGCGCGAGCTGGCGCTGGCGCTTTGCACCCCGCAGCACCTGGAGCTGCTGTCCAAGCGCGACTGGAAGCGCCTGGGGCGCGCGCTGCAGTCCGACGAGACGGCGCTGCGGGCGGCGCAGCAATGCATCTCCCGGCTCGACCCGCGCCCGGGCGCGAGGTTTTCCGCGCAGGCTGCGCACAGCGTGGTGCCCGACGTGATCGCGCAGCGCGTGGGCAAGCGCTGGCGTGCGGCGCTCAACCCCGAGGTCATGCCGCGCCTTCGCATCCACTCGCTGTACGCCGAGCTGCTGCGGCGCGCGCGCGACGGCAACGGCCTGTCCGGCCAGCTGCAGGAAGCGCGCTGGTTCGTGCGCAACGTGCAGCAGCGCTTCGAGACCATCGAGCGCGTGGCGCAGGCGGTGGTGGAGCGCCAGCAGGCCTTCTTCACCGACGGCGAGCTGGGAATGCGCCCGCTGGTGCTGCGCGAGATCGCCGACGAACTCGGCCTGCACGAGTCGACGATCTCGCGCGTGACCACGCAGAAGTATCTGCTCACTCCGCACGGCACCTTCGAGCTCAAGTACTTCTTCGGCTCGGGCCTGTCGACCGACAGCGGCGCCAACGCGTCCAGCACCGCGGTTCGCGCGCTGATCCGCGGCATGGTGCAGCAGGAGAACCCGGCGTCGCCGCTGTCCGACGGGGAGATCGCCGAACGCCTGTCGGCGCAGGGCATCAGCGTGGCCCGGCGCACCGTGGCCAAGTACCGCGAGGCGCTGCGCATTCCTCCCACCGCGCAGCGCAAGGTGGTTTGAGCGAGGCTCAGCCGATCTCGCGGATGCGCCGCAGCAACGTGGTCGTCGAGCGCCCCTCGACGAATTCCAGCGCCTGCGCGCGCCCTCCCCACGAGCGCACCAGCGCGGCCTCGGGCAGGCGCTCCATGTCGTAGTCGCCCCCCTTGACGTAGACGTCCGGGCGAACCTGCTCGAGCAGCGCCAGCGGCGTGCTTTCGTCGAACAGCACCACCAGGTCGACGCTTTGCAGCCCCGCCAGCACCAGCGCGCGATCGTCCTGCGGGTTCAACGGCCGCTCGGGGCCCTTGCCCAGCGTGCGCACCGACGCGTCGGAATTGAGCCCCACCAGCAGGCTGGCGCCGAGCGCCCGGGCCCGTGCCAGGTAGGTCACATGGCCGCGGTGCAGGATGTCGAACACGCCGTTGGTGAACACCAGCGGGCGCGCCAGGCGCGGCAGGGCCGTGGCCAGGCGCTCGCGCGCGCAGACCTTGGCCATCAGCGCGCTCAGCGCATCGCGCGGGCAGTCGTCGGAAGGAACTGGCATGCGCCGGATTGTCGCAGACCCGTACACTCCCACAGGCTTGCGATCGACCCGCACGGAGACTCGCAACGCACAAAACAGGCGAAAACGGAACAATGAGTACCATATAACGACGTTTCGAGCCGGCGCGCCCACCACATCCGTTTCCTTCCATGCCTGATTCCAGTTCTTCGTCGCGCCTGCAGGCGCAGCTCTGCGGGGTCGCGGCGCGGCTTCGCAATGGTCTCGACCCCATGGTGCCGATGCTGGTCGTCGGCGCGCTGGTCGGGTTGATCAGCGCGCTGGCGGTCGAGGGCTTCCGGCAGGGCATGTACCTGGTGATGCGCGTGTACACGCACGAACAGCACCTGGTCGCAGCCGCCGAGGGCCTGCCACTGTGGGCCCGCGCGCTGGTACCGCCGGCGGCCGCGGTGGCAGGCGGCCTGATCATGTGGGCCGGCCAGCGCTGGATCCGCCGCCCGCGCGGCCCGGAATACATGGAAGCCGTTCGCGTCGGCGACGGCCGCCTGCCGCTGGCGCCCAACCTGGTGCGCACCGGCTCGTCGCTGGTCGCGGTCAGCGGGGGCATCACCATCGGCCGCGAAGGCACGATGATCCAGTTCGCCGCGCTGATCTCGTCGATCCTCGGGCGCATCGGGCGCGCCGACACCTCGCACCAGCGCCTGATCGTGGCCTGCGGCGCGGCCGCCGGCTTCGCCAGCGCCTACCACGCACCGATCGCCGGCACGCTGTTCGTGGCCGAGATCATTCTCGGCGGGCTGGAGCTGCGCGAGATCGCCGCGGTGCTTGTGGCCGCGGTGATCGGCGAGCTGACCACGCAGAGCCTGTTCGCGACCGGGGCGCTGTACCTCGCTCCGCATGTGCCGCCGGTGAGTTTCGTCGACCTCGCCGACGCGTCGCTGCTGGGCCTGCTGGCCGGCGTGCTGGGCCCGCTGTTCCTCTGGCTGCTCGACACGTCGCGCCGCGCCTGGCAGGCGCGCGTGAGCTGGCTGCCGCTGCGCATGGGATTGGCCGGCGCGCTGATCGGGCTGCTGGCGCTGCTGCGCCCGGAGGTCTGGGGCAACGGCTTCAGCACCGTGCAGTCGCTGCTGGTGCACCACTGGGCCTTGAGCTCGCTGGCGCTGGTGTTCGTGCTGCGCCTGGCCGCGGTGACCGCGGCCAGCGCCGCGGGCATCCCAGGCGGCGTGCTCACGCCCACGCTGGCGCTGGGGGGCATCCTGGGTCTGATGGTCTCGCATCTGCTGCTGGTGCCCGACGCCAGCCATTCGCAGGCCCTGTGGACCCTGGTCGGCATGGGCAGCCTGCTGGCCGCGACCACCCACGCGCCCGCGATGTCGGCCATCATGATGTTCGAGATCACCCACAACTACAACGTCGTGATGGCGGCGATGCCCGCCTGCGTGATCGGCTCGGTGGTCGGCAGCCTGTTGCGCCACCGCTCGGTGTATGCCGAGGCCCTGGGGCTGCGCGAAGCGGCCGAAGCTCAGGCCGGTGAAGCCGCCCCCGAGGCCGCCGCGGCGCAATGCGGAACGACTCGTTGAGCGAATTTGGTGCGGCTTTTGCGATTTTTCAATCATGAAGCCGGCAAAAAAGCGCAAGATGCCGAGATCTCCAGGAGCGGCTTCGCGGCGCTGCTGAGCTCGGCGCGCGGGCCATGCCGGGCCTGCTTGCTTTTGGTTCGCGGCGGGCGCACACTGGCATCGCCGGGTTCGCGAACGGCCCGCGGGACTCCAACCAGCCCCGCGGGCGCTCGACCGACACATGCCGGCATCGGCGAATCCCGGGCCAGACCTGCAACCAACCGTTTCACACGAATCAGGAGGGATTCATGAACCTGACCATCAGCGGCCACCACATGGAAGTCACCCCTGCGCTTCGCAGCTACGTGGAATCCAAGCTGCACCGGGTCACGCGACACTCCGATCAACTGATCAGCGTCAACGTGCTGTTGTCGGTGGAAAAGCAAAAGGAGAAGGAGCGCCGGCAGAAGGCTGAATGCAATCTGCAACTCAAGGGGCGCAACATCTTCGCCGAGAGCCAGGACCAGGATCTGTACGCAGCCATCGACGAGCTCGTCGACAAGATCGACCGGCAGGTGGTCGAACACAAGAACCGTACCCGCGCGCACCAGGCCGTGCCGGGCAAGCACCTGGCCGACTCCTGAGCCAGCGCGCCCTTCGGGCAGCGGCCGCGCGCGGCCGCTGCCCGAACCCCCTGACGTGACACCGATTCCTGCTTCGCGGCCCATGCGGGCCGCCCGCGTGGCCGCGCCGCAGACGACGCCACGCGAACATGGCGCCGCCGGCTCGCGCCGAGCGGCCAGCAGGGTTTCCCGGGCGCCCTGCGCCGCCGACGCGGATACACTTACGCTGATTTTTCGTTCCCTGCGCGGGTCGTCTCAAGCGCCGCGCACGCGCTGCCGCCTGGGGCCCACGACGCCCCCGGGGGCGTGCCCAGGCCCCGGAGGCCTTGCAACATCCGTTTGGGTTTCCATGCCATGAATCCCCTGGCCCAGATCCTGCCGCTGGCCCACGTTCAGGTGAACGTCGAAGCCAGCAGCAAAAAGCGCGCGTTCGAATCCGCCGGTCTGCTGTTCGAGAACCACCTCGGGCTGGCTCGCTCGCTGGTCACCGACAACCTGTTCGCGCGCGAGCGCCTCGGCTCGACGGGCCTCGGCCAGGGCGTGGCCATACCCCACGGCCGCATCAAGGGCTTGAAACAACCCAGCGCCGCGCTGATCCGCCTGGCCAGTCCGGTGCCCTTCGAGGCGCCCGACAACCAGCCGGTGCAACTGCTGGTGTTCCTGCTCGTGCCGGAGGCGGCCTCGGGCAAGCACCTGGAACTGCTGTCGGTGATCGCCGAGATGCTGTCCGACGACGCGTTCCGCAGGCGCCTGCTCGAAGCTGCGGACGCGCTCGCGCTGCATCGCCTGGTGCAGGACTGGACCACGCTGCAGCACGCGGCCTGACGGCGCGAAGCGCGCCCGCGTTTCTTGAAAGCCGCAACCCTTTCCGCCGACCGACTGTTCGAGGCCAACGCCGCGCTGCTGAAGTGGCGCTGGGTGGCCGGGCAGCGCAATCCCGAGCGGCGCTTCGACGACGCCGCAGTGCAAGGCGCGACCTCCGGCGCCGACCTCGTCGGCTACCTGAACTACATCCATCCGTACCGGGTGCAGATCCTCGGCTGGCGCGAGGTGCATTACCTGATGCATGCCGACGAGGCCGACAGCGGGCGTCGCATACGCCGCGTCGTCGGCCTCGGGCCGCCGGCGCTGGTCATCGCGGACGGCCAGGAGCCGCCGCCATGGCTGCTCAAGACCAGCGACGACGCCGGCATCCCGGTGTTCGTCACCGACGAGCCGGCGGCCTTCGTCATCGACGTGCTGCGCGCGTATCTGTCCAAGCTGTTCGCCAACCGCACCACGCTGCACGGCGTGTTCATGGACATTCTCGGCCTGGGGGTGCTGATCACCGGCGAATCCGGGCTGGGCAAGAGCGAACTCGGCCTGGAGCTGATCTCGCGCGGACACGGCCTCGTCGCCGACGACTGCGTCGAGTTGTCACGGGTCACGCAAAGCTCGATCGAAGGCCACTGCCCGCCGCTGCTGCAGAACCTGCTCGAGGTGCGCGGGATCGGCATTCTCGACATCCGCACCATCTTCGGCGAAACGGCGGTACGAAGAAAAATGCGCCTGCGCCTGATCGTGCACCTGGTGCGCCGCGACACCCAGGATCAGGATTTCGAGCGCCTGCCCACCGGCAACGTGCGCCAGGACGTGCTCGGCGTGGCGGTGCGCAAGGTGCTGATTCCGGTGGAGGCCGGGCGCAACCTGGCGGTGCTGGTCGAGGCCGCGGTGCGCAACACCATCCTGCAACTGCGGGGCATCGACACCTTCAAGGAGTTCCAGGACCGGCAACGCCAGGCCATGCTCGAGGGCGGCGAGGACTAGGCGTCCTGCGGCTCGTCGCCGGAGGCCGGGCGATAGGGGCAGGGATCGCGCTTGCAGCTGGCGTACAGGGCCAGCGAGTGGTCCTGCAGCGCGAAGCCTCGCTCCACCGCGATTCGCTGCTGCCGGCGCTCGATCTCGGCGTCGACGAATTCCTCGACCCGCCCGCAATCCACGCACAGCAGGTGGTCGTGGTGCTTGCCCTCGTTGATCTCGAACATCGCCTTGCCCGACTCGAAATGCGTGCGCGACAGAATGCCCGCCTGCTCGAACTGCGTGAGCACGCGGTACACCGTGGCCAGCCCGATGTCGCGCGAGTTGTCGTTGAGCAGCTCGCGATAGACGTCCTCGGCGGTCATGTGGCGCATCGCCCCCTTCTGGAAGATCTCCAGGATCTTCAGGCGTGGCTGCGTGACCTTCAGTCCCGTGCTGCGCAGGCCTTGGGCGTTTGAGACCGTCATGGGAATAGGCGATGTTTAGAATCACCATGATAGATCACCCCGCCGCGGCGCCCAAGGCCATTCCCCATCCCCCGCAACGCCGCATTCGCATGCTCCAGGCGTGCCCCAACGCACCGATTCCGATGCCACTGTCATCACTCTTGCTGGACAAACGCTCCGCGCGCTCGGCGCTGGGCTGCGCGCTGGGATTGCTCGCCGCGCTGAGCCTGGGAGCCTGCAGCACGCAGACCCAGCAGCACGACCTGACCAACCTGTTCAAGCCGTACCGCATCGACGTCATCCAGGGCAACTTCGTGTCGCGCGAAATGGCAGCCGAGCTGCGCCCGGGAATGACCAAGCAGCAGGTACGCAGCATCCTGGGCACGCCGCTGCTGCAGGACGTGTTCCACGCCGATCGCTGGGAATACGTGTTCAGCCTGCGCCAGGGCTATCACGCGCCGATCGTGCGCCGCTTCACCGTGCTGTTCGACAAGCAGGGACGCCTGCTGCGCACCCAGGGCGACCCGCTGCCGTCGGAAGACCAGTTCGTCGCCCAGATCAACTCGCTGCACACCGGCGGCAAGGCGCGTTCGCTGACCACCGCGCAGTTGCAGGCCGAAATTGCGGCCGCGGCGAAAAAGGCCGACGCGCACGCCCCCAAGCAGGCGGCATCCGAGCCGGGGCCGCTGACCGTGGTCGCGCCGCGCGCCGAGATCGAGCGCCTGCAGGGGCTGGCCAGCAAGGCCGACCAGCGCGCGCTGGGCGATGCGGCCTCGGCTCCCGCGGCACCCGAGATCCCGCTGCTCCCCGGCTCCGCCAGCGAACCCGCCGCGCAATGAACGACACCCTCCACTCCATCGCGGTGGCCGGCAGCAGCGGCCGCATGGGCCGCATGCTGATCGAGGCCATCGCCGCCGCGCCCGACTGCCGGCTCAGCGGCGCGCTGGACCGCGCCGACTCCCCGGCGCTGGGCCTTGACGCCGGGGCCGCGCTGGGGCTGCACACCGGCGTGCGCGTGACCTCGGAGCTGCACGAGGGGCTGCGCGGCGCGCGCTGCCTGATCGACTTCACCCGACCGCAGGCCACGCTGGCGCATGTCGAGGCCTGCGAGTCCCTTGGCGTTGCCATGGTCATCGGCACCACCGGCTTCGACGCCGACGGGCTTCGACGCATCGACGCGGCGGCACGGCGCATCCCGGTGGTGCTGGCCCCGAACATGAGCGTGGGCGTCAACGTCGTGCTCAAGCTGCTCGAACAGGCCGGGCGCGCGCTGCGCGACGGCTTCGACATCGAGATCATCGAGGCCCACCACCGCCACAAGGTCGACGCGCCGTCGGGCACCGCGCTGAAAATGGGCGAGGTTGTAGCCAGCGCCGCCGGACGCGACCTGGCGCGCGATGCCGTGTGGTCGCGCCACGGACACACCGGCGAACGCGCCGACGGCTCGATCGGCTTCGCCGTCGTCCGCGGAGGCGACATCGTCGGCGACCACACGGTGCTGTTCGCCGGCACCGGCGAGCGCATCGAGATCACGCACAAGTCCAGCAGCCGCGCCACCTACGCCGAAGGCAGCCTGCGCGCGGTGCGTTTCCTGGCCGGGCGCGCGCCCGGCCTGTACGACATGCACGACGTGCTCGGGCTCAAGGACTGAGCACCCAGGGACCGAGCGCCCAGCCGCGATGCCCGCCGCCCCGACAGCCTGGTTGCAGGGCGATGCGCCGATGCAGGCGGTCGGCGTGCTGCTGCTGGCCATGTCGGTCGCCAGCTGGTTCGTGATGTTCTGGAAGGCGGCGCTGCTGCTGCGCGCCGGGCGCCGGCTGCCGCGAGCCATCGATGCCTTCTGGGCGGCGACGTCTCCGGCCGAAGGCATGGCTGCCGCGCTCGCCGCCGACCCCGACGGCCTCGCCTCGGCGCTGGCCGAGACCTGCGGGGTGCTCGGGCGACGCCAATCCCATGCCTGGCAGGCCCATGCCGACCGCGTGCGACGCACCCTTCGCACTGCGCTCGACGGCGCCAGCCGACGCCTGCATGCCGGGCACGTGCTGCTGGCCAGCGTCGGCAGCACGGCGCCGTTCATCGGGTTGTTCGGAACCGTCTGGGGCATCTACCACGCGCTGGGAAGCATCGCCGCCAGCCGCCAGGTCGGCATCGACAGCATCGCCGGCCCGGTCGGCGAGACCCTGATCATGACCGCCGCCGGGCTGGCCGTGGCGATTCCGGCGGTGCTGGGCTACAACGCGCTGGGAAAGCGCGCCCGCAACCTGGACGCCCTGCTCGAGGGTTTCGCGCTCGACCTGCAGCATCTGCTGACCGCGCCGCCGGCCGACGAAGGCCCGCCATGACCCGCCGGCCGCAGCGCGTACGCCTGATCGGCGCTCCCACCGACGTCGGCGCCGGAACGCGCGGCTCGTCGATGGGCCCGGAGGCGCTGCGCGTGGCCGGGCTTGCCGACGCATTGCGAAGCCTCGGCGTGCAGGTCGACGACGCCGGCAACCTGGCGGGCCCCGCGAACCCCGGGCCGCAGCAGCATGGCGCGTGGCGCCATCTCGAGCAGGTGACGGCCTGGAGCCGCGCGGTACGCGACGCCACCGCAGCGGCGTTGCGCGCCGGCGAGCTGCCGCTGCTGCTGGGGGGCGATCACAGCCTGGCCTTCGGCTCCATCGCCGCGGTGGCGGCGCACTGCGCGCACGCCGGGCGCGAGCTGCGCGTGCTCTGGCTGGACGCGCACGCCGACTTCAACACCGAACGGACGACTCCCAGCGGCAACCTGCACGGAATGCCCCTGGCCTGCCTGTGTGGCATGGGCCCGGCCGAGCTGCTCGCGCTGGGGCGGGCGCAGCCGGTGCTGCAACCGGGGCAGGTCCGCCTGCTCGGAGTGCGCAGCGTCGACCAGGCCGAACGCGAATTGCTGCACCGCCACGCGCTGACCGTGTACGACATGCGCGCGGTGGACGAACGCGGCATGCGCGACGTGATGCTCGCGGCGCTCGATGGCGTGGACGACGGCACCCACCTGCACCTGAGCTTCGACGTCGATTTCCTGGATCCCGACACCGCGCCAGGAGTCGGCACGCCGGTGCGCGGCGGGCCGACCTGGCGGGAAGCGCAGCTGTGCATGGAAATGCTGGCCGACCGCGACTGCGTGGGCTCGGTCGACGTGGTCGAGCTCAACCCGGCGCGAGACCAGCACAACCGGAGCGCCGAAGCGGTGGTGGACCTGCTGCGCAGCCTGTTCGGCCGCTCCATCCTGTAGGCCGCAGCGCGCCGCCGCACCAGGCCTGTCAGCGCGACACGCTGCGCAGCAACAGCAGCAGCGCGGCGGCGATCACCAGCACGCCGGCGATCTCGGCCGCGCCCGGACGCTCGCCCAGCCAGGCCCATGCCATCAGCACGCCGGTGGTCGGGATGGCCAGGCTCGAAAGGCCTGCGATGCCGGCCGGCAGACGCTGCACGACAAAGGCCCACAGGGTCCACGCCAGGCCGCCGGCGAGCAGCACGTTGAAGGCCAGCGCCGCGACCAGGCCGAGGTTCCAGTCCACCGGGCGCTGCGGCGCCAGCAGCGCGAGCACCCCCAGCGCGACGCCTCCGAGCAGCATCTGCCACGCGGTCAGACGCAGCGCCGACAGGTTCTGGCCGTGTCGCAGGAACAGGCGCTTGCTCAGCACCGTGCCGGCCGCCCAGCTCAGGCCCGAGCTCACCGCCAGCAGGCCGTTGCGCAAATCGGCGTGCAGCCCCCACGGGCGCAGGATCAGCAGCATGCCCACGACGGCCAGCAGCACGCTGATCCATTGCGCCACGCGCAGTCGTTCGTGCAGGAACAGCCAGGCCAGCAGCAGCCCCCAGAAAGGCATGGTGTACACCAGCAACGCGGTCTGCCCCGCGCCGCCGCGCACCAGCGCCCATTGCGCCAGCGCCGTGAAACCGGTGGTCTGGGTCAGGCCGATGGCCAGCGTGGCCCCCAGCGGCGGCGGACGCAGGCTTTCGCCTCGCACCAGCAGGAACAGGAACAGCACCGCGGTGGAGCCGACGTAGCGAAACGCCGAGAAATCGAAGGGGCCACAGGAGCTCATGGCCAGCTTCATGACAATCCAGTTGGAACTCCAGATCAGCGTCAGCGCGAGCAGCGCGGCCACGGCAGCGCGCTGCGCGGACAGGGGGGTCGACGGGGAGGGCGGCGAAGCGGAAGCGGACATGGCCGCATGCTATGCGCGTTGTGGCGCCGGCGCGCGATCGGCAGCGGGAACGCACCACAAGCGTGCGTGAACACCGTTTTTCTGCACCAGGATGATGCAATGCGCCATGATGGTGCGCACGAAACGCCGTGACAGGCGGCCCGACGCACGGAGAGCGCGCATCGCGCACGATTTTGGAACGCTTTTTGCTTCATCGCGGGGCCTTTGTCCAACGCGGTGCATCGCACCCGCCCGGAGCCTCCCACCCATGCAAGCCCTGCAAACCAGCACCAACGTGCTGTTTCTTCTTCTCGGCGCCATCCTGGTGCTTTTCATGCATGCCGGATTCGCCTTCCTGGAGCTCGGCACGGTACGCCGCAAGAACCAGGTCAACGCGCTGGTCAAGATCCTCACCGATTTCTCGGTGGCCACGCTGGCGTACTACTTCATCGGCTACTCGATCGCCTACGGCGTCAGCTTCGTGGCGCCGGCGGCGCGGCTCAACCTCGACGACGGGCTGGAGCTCACGCGCTTTTTCTTCCTGCTGACCTTCGCCGCCGCCGTGCCGGCCATCATCTCCGGCGGAATCGCCGAGCGCGCGAAGTTCTACCCCCAGTTACTGGCCACCGCCATCATCGTCGGCGTGGTGTACCCGCTGTTCGAAGGCGCGATGTGGGGCAACCGCTTCGGCGTGCAGGCCTGGATGCACTCGGCCTTCGGCGCGCCGTTCCACGATTTCGCAGGTTCGATCGTCGTGCACGCGATGGGCGGCTGGCTGGCGCTGCCGGCCGTCGTGCTGCTCGGCGCGCGCAAGGGCCGCTACCGCGACGGCCGCGTCAACCCCCACCCGCCTTCGAGCATTCCGTTTCTCGCGCTGGGCTCGTGGATCCTGGTCGTCGGCTGGTTCGGCTTCAACGTCATGAGCGCGCAGAACGTGACCCATATTTCCGGTCTGGTCGCCGTGAACTCGCTGATGGCCATGGTCGGCGGCACGCTGGCTGCGCTGCTCGCCGGGCGCAACGACCCGGGCTTCGTCTACAACGGCCCGCTGGCCGGGCTGGTCGCCGTGTGCGCCGGCTCCGACGTCATGCACCCGATCGGCGCGCTGATCACCGGCGCGGTGGCCGGCTGGCTGTTCGTGCGCATGTTCACGCTGACGCAGAACCGCTTTCGCATCGACGACGTGCTCGGCGTGTGGCCGCTGCACGGGCTGTGCGGAACCTGGGGCGGCATCGCCGCCGGAATCTTCGGGCAGACCGCACTGGGCGGACTGGGCGGCATCAGCCTGGGCGCGCAGCTGCTGGGCACGCTGGCCGCGGTGGCCTGGGCCCTGCTCGGCGGCGCGGTGGTCTACGGCATCCTCAAGGCCACCATGGGCCTGCGCCTGGACGCCGAGTCCGAGTTCGACGGCGCCGACCTGTCGATCCACAACATCACGTCCACGCCGGAACGCGAAGTGAGCTGGTGACGCGCCGTCTTCGCGCCGCGTCCGCCCGCGAGGCGGCCGGCGCGACAGTTTGCGACAATGCTGCTTCTCGAAGGAACCCGCCCATGAGCAGCGTCGCAACCAGCATCCACGACCTGATGACCGACCTCGGCCGGCGCGCCCGTGCCGCGTCGCGCGCGATGGCGCGCGCCGGCACCGCCGAGAAGGACGCCGCGCTGCTCGCGCTGGCCGAGATCCTGCAGCAGCAGGCTCCGGCGCTGGCGCAGGCCAACCGCGACGACGTCGACGCGGCACGCCTGGCCGGGCTCGACCCGGCGTTCGTCGATCGCCTGCAGCTCGGCGACAAGGTGCTGGCGCAGATGGCCGCGTCGTGCCGCCAGGTGGCCGCGCTGCCCGACCCGATCGGCGAGATGACCGATCTGCGGCGACGCCCCAGCGGAATCACGGTCGGCCGCATGCGCGTGCCGCTGGGCGTGTTCGGCATGATCTTCGAGAGCCGACCGAACGTGACCATCGAGGCGGCCAGCCTGGCCATCAAGTCGGGCAACGCGGTCATCCTGCGCGGCGGCTCGGAAGCCATCCACAGCAATCGCGCGCTGGCGCGCTGCGTGGGCGAAGCGCTCGAGCGCGCCGGCCTGCCCGCCGATGCCGTGCAACTGGTGCCGGTGACCGACCGCGCAGCGGTGGGGGAACTCATCACCATGCCGCGCTACGTCGACGTCATCATCCCGCGTGGCGGCAAAGGGCTGATCGAGCGCATCAGCGCCGAGGCGCGGGTGCCGGTGATCAAGCACCTCGACGGCAACTGCCACGTCTACGTCGACGACATGGTCGACCTCGACATGGCCGTGACCGTCACCGACAACGCGAAGACCCAACGCTACAGCCCCTGCAACGCGGCCGAGTCGCTGCTGGTGGCGCGCGCCAGCGCGGGCTCGTTCCTGCCGCGCATCGGCGCCGTGTTCGCCGCCAAGGGCGTGGAAATGCGCTGCTGCGCGCAAAGCCGCGAACTGCTCGAGCCGGTTCCCGGCGCCGCCGCGCTGCTGCGCGACGCAAGCGACGAGGACTGGAGCACCGAATACCTGGCGCCGATCATTTCCATCAAGGTGGTCGACGGACTCGACGCGGCGATCGAGCACATCAACCGCTACGGCTCGCAGCACACCGACACCATCCTGACCAGCAACCACCAGCACGCCATGCGCTTCCTGCGCGAGGTCGACTCCGCGGCGGTGATGGTCAACGCGTCGACGCGATTCAGCGACGGTTTCGAATTCGGCCTGGGCGCGGAGATCGGCATATCCACCGACAAGTTCCACGCCCGCGGGCCGGTCGGGCTGGAAGGCCTGACCAGCCAGAAGTGGATGGTGCTGGGCGACGGCCAGGTCCGCCGCTGAAGCCCGCGAAAGCGCCCGCCCTCCCGAGCCCGACGCGATGCGCCACCCCGACCACCTCGAAGCCATTCTCACGCTGCCCACGCTGCTGCGCCTGAGCGCCGCACTGGGCGCCAGCATGGGTGCCATCAGCGGCCTGATCGCGCTGCCCGTGTCGTGGCACCAGCTCGGTGCCGGCCAGGCGCTGGGCGTGCTGCTCGGCGCGGTGCTGTTCAACGCGCTGGCGCTGAGTTTCGCCACGCTTGTCGGCTACTGGCCCTACCGCGCGCTGGCCAGGCGGCGGCGCTTCGGCCTGCACCGGCTCAGCGTCTACCAACTGCACAGGCATTGAGCCAGACCCGGCTGCCATGCATACGCGCCGCCCGGGCGCCGATCGAGGAGAACCCATGAATCCACGTGACCGCATCCGCCTGCTGGGCGCCGGCCTGGCCGGGCTCGGCGCGGCGCCGGCCGCGCTGGCGCAAAGCCAGGGGCCGGTTTCGGCCAAGCCGATCTCCAGCCAGCCGTGGAAGGTGGTGATGCAGATCAGCGTGGACCTGGAACAGGCCTACGAAGGCCTGATCAACATCCAGAACGTGCTGCAACTCGACCCGCGAATGCAGTTCGTGGTCGTCGGCTACGGCAAGGCCATCCGCTTCCTGCTGAACGGCGCGCGCACACCGACCGGAGCGGCCTTTTCAGGCATGATCGGGGGCCTGGCCAACCAGGGCGTGCAGTTCAAGGCCTGCCAGAACACGATGACCTTCCTGAAGATCCCCACCAGCGAACTCGTGCTCGAGGCCACCACCGTTCCCGCAGGTGTGTATGAAATCATCCGACTGCAAGCCGAGGGCTGGCATTACATCAAGCCGTAACATGAGGTTACCGTCGCATCTGCGGCGGCATGCGAATCCAACCGTCTGGAGCACGCCATGCCCGAAACCCCTTCCTCGCGCCGCCGCATGCTGATCGCGTCCGCATCGGCCGGTGCCGCAACGCTGGCGGCGGCCGCCCCGGCAGCCGCCGCACCGACCCAGGCGCCGGTGCGCGTGGTCTACCACATCACCCAGGGCAACGCGCAGGCATCGCGGGCGATGAGCAATGTGCGCAACCACCTCGCAGCCGACCCGACGGCCCGCATCGTGGTCGTGGGCAACGGTGCCGGCATCGATTTCATGCTCAGCGGAGCCAAGGACGACCAGGGCGCCGACTACGCCGGCAACATCGGCGACCTGGCCTCCCGCGGCGTGTCCTTCCGGGTGTGCGAGAACACCCTGAAAAGCCGCAACATCTCCAAGGACCGCGTGCTGCTCGACGCCACCACCGTGCCGTCGGGCGTGGTCGAGGTGGCCGACCTGCAATTCCGCGATTCCTACGCCTACATCTCGCCCTGAACCCCGCCGATACCGCCCCGCAGGCGCCGCGCGCGCTGCACCACGACCTGCTATGCGCGGCCGAGCTGCTCGGCTGCGTGCTGCGCGGTGAGTCGCTGTCGGCCGCGCTGCCGCGCCTGAGCGCGCAGCACGCATGGAACGCCGCGCAACGCGGCGCGGCGCAGGCGCTGGGCTTCGAGGCCCTGCGCGGCCTCGGGCGCGCACGCGCGCTGCTGGAGCTGCTGCACCCGCGGCGCATCAAGCCGGCGCGCCTCGAGCAGCTGCTGCTGGTGGCGGTGGCGCTGATCAGCCTTCCCGAGCCACGCCCCTACGCCGACCACACGCTGGTGTTCGAAGCCGTTCGCGCATGCTCCACGCACGTGCGAACGCGCGCTGCGCGGGGTCTGGTCAACGCGCTGCTCAGGCGCCTGCAGGCGCAGCGCGAGGCCCTCGGGGCCCAGGTGATGCAGCAGCCCGAGGCGCGCTGGAACCACCCCGCATGGTGGATCGATGCGCTGCGCGCGGCCTGGCCCGACGACTGGCAGCACGTGCTCGAGCTGGCGGCCCGGGTGCCGCCGATGAGCCTGCGCGTGAATGCGCGCTGGGGCAGCCGCGAGCGCTATGCCGAACAACTGCGCGCCGCCGGGCTGAGCGCGGTGGCGCCCGACGAGCCCGGGCTCGAGCAGGCGCTGGTGCTCGAACGCGCGCTGCCCGTGCACCAGCTGCCGCTGTTCGACGACGGTGCGGTGAGCGTGCAGGACCTGTCGGCGCAGCTTGCTGCCGGGCTGCTGCATGCGCAGGCCGGCATGCGCGTGCTCGACGCCTGCGCCGCCCCCGGCGGCAAGACCGCGCATATCCTGGAGCGAGCCGACTGCGAGCTGCTGGCGCTGGAACGCGACCCCGATCGCGCCACGCGCATCGCCGACACCCTCGAACGCCTGCACCTGCCGCAGGCGCAGGTGCGCGTGGCCGATGCCGCGCAACCCGACACCTGGTGGGACGGGCGTCCCTTCGACCGCATCCTGCTCGACGCGCCTTGCAGCGCCAGCGGCATCAGCCGCCGCCACCCGGACATCCGCTGGCTGCGCCGGCCCGGCGACATCCCGGCGCTGGCGGCCCAGCAGCACGCGCTGCTGGAGGCCCTGTGGCCGCTGCTGCGCCCGGGCGGACGCCTGGTGTATGCCACCTGCTCGCTGTTCCCCGCCGAAGGCGTGGAACAGGCGGCAGGCTTCCTGGCTCGCCATGCCGATGCGCTAGCATTGGCCGCGCCCGGGCAGATCCTGCCGGGCTGCTCGCCCGAGCGCGACGGCTTTTTCTATGCTGTGTTCGCCAAGCGTACCGATGACCCCGCATGAGTCCGCCGCAGGCCCCTGACACGACACGCCGCCGCGTCCTGGCCGCCGCCGGCATCGGCGCGGGCGTGGCGTTGCTGCGCGCGTGGACCCCGGCACGCGCCGCCACCGTGTACGCCCAGCCGCCCACGCTCGAACTCGAAGCCGACGGCGTGTATGCCAGCGCGTCGGTCGTGTTCGCGCTGCCGGTGGCGCTGGAAGATGCCCTGCGACGCGGCATCCCGCTGTATTTCCTCACGCGCCTGAGTGTCACGCAGTCGCGCTGGTGGTGGTTCAACGCGGGAATCGGCGAGGGCCAGCAGCTCACGCGCCTGGGATACGAGCCGCTGCTGGGCAAGTACCGCGTGTCCACGGGAGCGCTGCGCACCAGCTATTCCTCGCTCGACGAGGCCCTCAACCAGGTGCAGCATGTGTCGCGCCTGAAGGTAGCCGACGCGCAGGCGCTCAAGCGCGGCGAAACATACTCGGTGGGCGGGCATTTCGAACTCGACCTGTCGCAACTCCCCCGACCCTTCCAGCTCAACGTCGGCTCCCAATCCGAGTGGCAGCTCGAGGCGGACTTCCCCAGCGTCAGCTTCACATGGACTCCCAGACCGTCAACCGCGCCACCCGGATAGCGTCGTGGACGGCGCTGGCGGCGGGCCTGCCGCTGGTGGTGTTCCTGGTCTTCCTGCTCGCGGTGTCGACCAAGAACACCGCCGAGGTGAACCCCTACTTCGGCATCCTGTACTGGATCAACATCGCGGTTGCCGGGCTGCTGCTGCTGCTCATCCTCGGGCTGTCGCTGCGCCTGCTGTGGCGCCTGCGCAAGCGACGCTTCGGCAGCCGGCTGCTGTTCAAGCTGGCCATGGTGTTCACGCTGGTCGGCGTGCTGCCGGGAATGGTCATCTACGTCGTGTCCTACCAGTTCGTCGCGCGCAGCATCGAGACCTGGTTCGACGTCAAGGTCGAACGCGCCCTGACGTCGGGGCTGAACCTCGGGCGCACGACCCTCAACGTGCTGCTCGCCGACCTCAGCACCAAGGGGCGCAACGTGGCCGCGCAACTCGTCGACAGCCACGGCGACGTGCAGCCGGTGGCGCTGGAGCAGCTGCTGCAGCAGCTCAGCCTGGAACAGGCCACGGTGTTCGACGGCAACGGCACGGTGCTGGCCAGCGCCGGCGGCAACCCCTTCGCGCTGGTGCCCGACCTGCCCAATGCCGAGGCGATGCGCCAGTTGCGCCTGATGGGCCAGCTCGCCAGCGTCGAAGGCGACGAGGACGGCGTGGCCGGCTCGCGCGACCAGTTGCGCCTGCGCGTGGTCATACCGCTGCCCAACCGCAGCCTGCTGCTGCCCGGACATCAACGCTACCTGCTGCTGGTGCAGAACGTTCCCGGAGCGATCTCGCGCAGTGCGCTCGAGGTGCAGCGCGCGTACGCCGAATACCAGGAGCGCGCGCTGGGCCGCGACGGGCTGCGGCGCATGTACATCTCCACGCTCACGCTGACCCTGTTCCTGGCGGTGTTCGCCGCCGTGCTGATGGCCGTGCTGCTGGGCAACCAGCTCGCCAGCCCGCTGCTGCTGCTGGCCGACGGCATGCGCGCGGTGGCCGGCGGCGACCTGCGCCAGCGCCCGGAGGCGCGCTCGAGCGACGAACTGGGCACGCTGACGCGCTCGTTCAACGCGATGACCGCGCAACTGGCCGACGCCCGCCAGCAGGCCGAGGCCAGCCGCCAGGCGCTGGAGGCGTCGCGCGCGTACCTGCAAAGCGTGCTCGACAACCTGTCGGCCGGCGTGCTGGTGCTGGGCGACCAGCTGCGCCTGACGCTGGCCAACCCCAGCGCCACGAGGGTGCTGCGCGTGGCCGTGCAGGGCTCGGTGGGGCAACCCATCGCCGGAGTCGCCGGCCTGGAGCCCTTCGCCGCCGAGATCGAGGCGGCGTTCCACGAGCTCGGCCCCGGCAGCGGCGACCACTGGCTGCGCCAGCTCGACTACACCCCGCCGGGAAGCGACACCGCGCTGACCCTGCTGGTGCGCGGCGCGCGCCTGATGCTGCCGACGCAAAGCGCCGCGGTGGTGGTGTTCGACGACATCAGCGAGCTGATCTCGGCCCAGCGCTCGCTGGCCTGGGGCGAGGTCGCGAGACGCCTGGCGCACGAGATCAAGAACCCCCTCACGCCCATCCAGCTGTCGGCCGAGCGCCTGCAGATGAAGCTCGAGCCGCGCCTGAGCGGAGCCGATCGCGACATGCTCACCCGCGCCACCGGGACCATCGTCAACCAGGTCACTGCGATGCGCCGCATGGTCGACGAATTCCGCGACTATGCGCGCGCTCCGGTCACGCATCTGGCGGTGATGGACCTCAACGCGCTGGTCGGCGACGTGCTCAACCTCTACGTCGCGCAAGCCGCGCACATCCACGCCGAACTCGCGCCGGCGCTGCCGACCATCGAGGGCGATGCCGCGCAATTGCGGCAGGTGGTGCACAACCTGGTGCAGAACGCGCTGGACGCGATCAGCGGCCAGGACAACGGCACTGTCACGATACAAACGCAAACCTATCTCTCCACCAACAGCGGCGCGCAACGCGTGCGCCTGTCGGTCAGCGACACCGGGCCCGGATTCAGCGATAAAGTGTTGAGCCGAGCCTTCGAGCCCTACGTGACCACCAAGCCTCGCGGCACCGGCCTGGGCCTGGCCGTGGTGAAGAAGATCGCCGAGGAACACCATGCCCGCGTGGAGGCGCAGAATCTCAGCAGCCCGACGGGAACCAGCGGCGCGCGCGTATCCCTTATATTTCCCGCTATGGCACCCCCCGCGCCGGCCGGCGGGGCCTGACGGCAAACATCGGAATTTCTGGGCCTATGGCTAGCATCCTTGTGGTGGACGACGAGATCGGCATCCGTGACCTGTTGTCCGAGATCCTGAACGACGAGGGGCATACGGTGGAAGCTGCCGAGAACGCGCAGCAGGCACGCGAGATGCGTTCGCGCTTCCAGCCCGACCTCGTGCTGCTGGACATCTGGATGCCCGATACCGATGGCGTGACACTGCTCAAGGAGTGGGCCGGCACCGGGCAATTGACCATGCCGGTGATCATGATGAGCGGGCACGGCACGATCGACAACGCGGTGGAGGCCACGCGAATCGGCGCGATGGCCTTTCTCGAAAAGCCCATTGCTCTGCAAAAGCTGCTGCGCGCCGTCGAGCAGGGCCTGAGCAAGCCGGTGCCCAAGCCGCGCGCCGAGGCCGCGCACGGCGCGGCGCCGCTGGCCGAGCCGCCCGCGCTGCTGGCCGAGCAGAGCTTCCCGCTCGACCGCCCCTTGCGCGAGGCGCGCGACGATTTCGAGCGCGCGTATTTCGAGTTCCACCTGGCGCGCGAGGGCGGCAGCATGACCCGCGTGGCCGACAAGACCGGCCTCGAGCGCACCCACCTGTACCGCAAGCTCAAGCAGCTCGGAGTCGACTGGGGCCGCGGCGGACGCCGCGCGCAGGGCGCTCCGGGCCTGGCCGCGCAGCCCTCCGCCAACCCCGGCGACCTGCCGGCGGCCGACGACGACGAGGATTGACGCGCGGGCGCGGCAATCCCCGCACGAAGCACTTGCCAGCGCGTCGCGAAGGTTTGCTAATATGTGCGGCTTGCCCAGATCGCGGCGACGCCACGCAGCACGGCGCGGCCCGCGACAACACCTTCGGCAAACCCCGGCCAGGTAGCTCAGTTGGTAGAGCAGCGGACTGAAAATCCGCGTGTCGGCAGTTCGATTCTGCCCCTGGCCACCAGACACCCACGCCCAGCCCTTTCCGGTTGGGCGTTTTGCTTTGGGGCGCGCGGCCTGTCGTGCTCCTGCAAGCCAATCCCCCGTCGCCCGTGCAAGGCCCCTGGCTGCGTGGGGACTGGGGAACTCCTGGTTGCCACGGCGCTCTGACGGGGAAGACCGTCGACTGCCTGGAGGCGCCGTGGTGGCGCCGGGGCGGTGCGGTGCGTGGGGTGTGAAG
>JAKCDM010000207.1 GCA_021841865.1 Pseudomonadota bacterium | reverse complement strand
GTGGCGCCCTTGCTGCACAGTCGCCCGAAGTTGGCCGGATGCGCCGGATCGCCGCGCACGCCCGTGATGGCGCTCCCGTCGGCGGCGATGAGCACCCCGCAGCCGACGCCGCAATAGGGGCAGGTGGAGCGCGTCTCAGCCATGTTCGCCGGCCTCGTGCGCGGCGTCTTCGCGGCCGAGCGCGCTGCGCTGCAGATACACCCGACCATCGTCGACGCGCACCGGGAAATGGCGCGCGCAGCCTTCGTCGGGCGCGGCGGCGCGGCCGTTGTCCAGCGCGATGGTCCAGTTGTGCAGCGGGCAGGCCACGCTGCGGCCGAACACGATGCCCTGTGACAGCGGGCCGCCTTTATGCGGGCAGCGGTCGAGCAGGGCGAACACCTCGTCCTCGGCGTTGCGGAACAGGGCCAGAACATCGCCGTCGGCGCGACGCACCTGGCGCGCACCAAGGCGGGGAATGTCGTCGACGCGGCAGACTTCGATCCAGGTTGGCATGGCGGCCTCAGGCGGGAATGAGAGGAATGAACTGGCGCAGATCGACCGCGGCCGGCACGCTCGCGTGCCACGGGTCGGGTTCCTCGGCGACGGCGAACTGCAGGCGCTCCCACAACGCGCGGCGGCTGGCCGCGTCGTCGACGACACGGCGCTTCACGTGATCCAGCCCGACGCGAGCCACGTAGTGCACGGTGCGCTCCAGATACCAACCCTCCTCGCGGTACAGCTGAAGGAAGGCGCCGGCATGCTCGAGCACGTCGTCATGCCCGGAGACCTTGACCAGGAACTGCGCGACCTCGGTCTTGATGCCGCCGTTGCCGGCCACATAGATCTCCCAGCCGGACTCGACGCCGATCACGCCCACGTCCTTGATCCCGGACTCGGCGCAATTGCGTGGGCAACCTGAAACCGCCAGCTTGACCTTGTGCGGCGCATACATGCGCCACAGCGCGCGCTCCAGCTCCTTGCCCATGCGGGTGCTGTCCTGTGTGCCGAAGCGGCACCATTCACTGCCCACGCAGGTCTTCACCGTGCGCAGGGCCTTGGCGTAAGCGTGCCCGCTGGGCATGCCGAGGTCTTTCCACACCCCCGGCAGGTCTTCCTTCCTCACCCCCAGCAGGTCGATGCGCTGCCCGCCGGTGACCTTCACGCTCGGAATGGCGTACTTGTCCACCACGTCGGCAATGCGGCGCAGCTCGGCCGCGCTGGTCTCGCCGCCCCACATGCGCGGCACCACGCTGAAGGTGCCGTCCTTCTGGATGTTGGCATGCGCGCGTTCGTTCACGAAGCGGCTCTGCGGATCGTCCGCGGCCTCGCGCGGCCAGGTCGAGATCAGGTAATAGTTGATCGCCGGGCGGCAGCTGGCACAGCCGTTCGGCGTGCGCCACTCCATGAAATGGAACACCGCCGGGATCGACAGCAAACGATGCTCGCGAATGGCGTCGCGCACCTGCTGGTGCGTGGCGTCGGTGCAGCCACACAGGGCACGCGCCTTCGGCGCAGCCGAGTAGTCGCCGCCGACGGTGGACATCAGGATCTGCTCGACCAGGCCCGTGCACGAACCGCAGCTGGCACTGGCCTTGGTGTGGCGACGCACCTCGTCCAGGGTGAACAGGCCCTGCTCCTTGATGGCGCGCACGATGGTGCCCTTGCACACCCCGTTGCAGCCGCACACCTCGGCGTCGTCCGGCATCGCCGCGGCCTTGTTCTGGCCCTGATGGCCGGCGTCGCCCAACCCCGATTCGCCGAACATCAGACGCTCGCGCAACTCGCCCACGGCGCGCCCCTCGCGCAGCAGCTTGAAATACCAGGCGCTGTCGACCGTGTCGCCGTACAGGCAGGCGCCGACCAGGCGGTCGTCGCGGATCACGAGCTTCTTGTACACGCCGCCGGCCGGGTCGCACAGCACGATTTCCTCGCTGCCTTCGCCGCCCATGAAATCGCCGGCGGAGAACAGGTCGATGCCCGTCACCTTGAGCTTGGCGGACAGTGCCGAGCCGCTGTAGCGGCCGATGCCGAAACGGGCGAGGTGGGTGGCGCAGACCTTGGCCTGCTCGAACAGCGGCGCGACCAGACCATAAGCAACGCCGCGGTGCGCGGCACATTCGCCGAGCGCGTACACGCGCGGATCGGTCACCGTCTGCAAGGTATCGTCGACCACCACGCCGCGCTCGCAGTGCAGCCCCATGCCCGCCGCCAGTTCGGTATCGGGCCGGATTCCGGCCGCCATGACGACCAGCTCCGCTGCAAGCTCGCTGCCGTCCTCCAGCCGAACCGCGCGCACGCGCCCGTCGGCGTCGCCGAGCAACTCACGGGTGCGCGCTCCGAGCAGAAAGCGGATGCCGCGCTGCTGCAACGAGTCTCGCAACATCGATGCGGCGACCTCGTCCAACTGCCGCTCCATCAGCCACGGCATCAAGTGCACCACGGTCACTTCCATGCCACGGGCCAGCAACCCGTTGGCGGCTTCCAGGCCGAGCAGTCCGCCGCCGATGACCACCGCGTGGCGGTGGTGCATCGCCGCGTCGATCATCTGCTCGGTGTCGGCAATGTCGCGATAGCCGACCACGCCGGCGAGATGGTGCCCCGGCACCGGCAGGATGAAAGGCCGCGACCCGGTCGCCAGCAGCAACCGGTCGTACGTCGCCTCGGTGCCGTCGTCGGCGCGCACCACGCGCCGCAGCCGATCGACCGCAACCACCTTGCGCCCGGTGTGCAGGGTGATGCCGCGCTCCGCGTACCAGGCGCGCGGATTCAGCACGATCTGCTCCACCGTCTGCTCCCCGGCCAGCACCGGCGACAGCAGAATGCGGTTGTAGTTGGGATGCGGCTCGGCTCCGAACACCGTGATGTCGTACAGGTC
>JAKCDM010000078.1 GCA_021841865.1 Pseudomonadota bacterium | reverse complement strand
CCTGCAGCAGCGGCGTGGCCACCGCCGTGCCCTCGATCGCCGACAGCACCGAGATGGCCGGCGTGATGATGCTGTCGCCGTAGAACATCGCGGCGCCGATCAGGCCCAGCGCCACGGCCAGCACGCGTCCGCGCGAAGGCGCCGCGTAGCGCCGCATGACCAGCGCCATCAGCGCCAGGATGCCGCCCTCGCCGTCGTTGTCGGCGCGCAGCGCCAGCCCGACGTACTTGACCGTGACCACGATGGTCAGGCCCCAGAAGATCAGCGACAACACGCCGAACACGTTGGCCGGGTTGTAGCCGAGGCTATGCCCCGGGTGGAAGGCCTCCTTGAAGGCGTACAGCGGGCTGGTGCCGATGTCTCCGTACACCACGCCCAGCGCGCCCAGGCTGAGCGCCGCCATCGATCCCTTGTCCTGCGATTGCTTGTCGTGCATGGGTGTCTTGCCGTGCCGCGAATTGCGTGCCGGCGGAGCTTCCGCTGTCACTGGGCCCGCCATCTTAGTTTGCTGCAAAGCAGCACGTTAAACGTTTCGTTGCCCGGTGGCAACAACGGGACGCTTTGTCCCAGGTCAAAGTGCATTGTCCGGCATCGCCGGATGATCCGACCATCATGTCCGATGTCACGCCTTCCCTGGACTTTCGTCCCGAGCTGATTCGTCGCTTCGACGTCTCCGGCCCGCGCTATACCTCGTATCCCACCGCGGATCGCTTCGGCCCGTCCTACGACGCGCATGCACACGAGCAGGCCTTGCGTCAACGCAAGCCCGGTGCGCTGTCGCTGTACGTGCACATCCCGTTCTGCGAGACCCTGTGCTACTACTGCGGCTGCAACAAGATCCCGACGCGCAACCACTCGCTGAGCGCTCCCTACCTCGACAAGGTGGAGCAGGAAATGCGCCTCGTGGCCGGCATGCTGCCGCATCGTGGCGCGGTGACGCAATTGCATTGGGGCGGCGGAACGCCGACCTTCCTCGACGACTCGGAGACGCAGCGCCTGATGGATTTCACGCGCGAGCATTTCGAGCTGCAGCCCGGGGGCGAATTCTCCATCGAGATCGATCCGCGCAAGGTCGGTGCCAGGCGCGTCGAGCATCTGGCGCGACTGGGCTTCAACCGCATGAGCGTCGGGGTGCAGGACTTCGATCCTGCGGTGCAGCAGGCGGTCAACCGCATCCAGAGCTTCGAGGAGACCCGCGAGGTCATCGACGCCGCGCGCGCCAGTGCCTTCGCGTCGGTCAGCGTGGACCTGATCTACGGCCTGCCGCGCCAGAACGCGTTCAATTTCGCGGCCACGCTGGAAAAGGTGCTGGACCTGCGGCCGCAGCGAATCGCGCTCTACAGCTACGCGCACCTGCCCGCGCGCTTCACGCCGCAGCGTCGCATCTCGGAAGCCGAGCTGCCGACGCCCGAGGCCAAGCTGGTGCTGCTGGGCCTGGCCATTCGCCGGCTCGCGCATGCCGGCTACGTCTACATCGGAATGGACCACTTCGCGCTGCCCGACGACGAGCTGGCGCGCGCGCAGGCCGGCGGCAAGCTGCATCGCAATTTCCAGGGCTATTCGACGCAGGCCGACCTCGACCTGCTGGCTTTCGGCGTATCGGGCATTTCCAAGCTGGGGCCGCATTACGCGCAGAACCTGAAGACCCTCGACGCCTACGGCGCCGCGCTGGCCGACGGGCAGCTGCCCATCGAGCGCGGCATCACGTTGGACGACGACGACCTGCTGCGCCGCCAGGCCATCCAGCGCCTGATGTGCGATTTCGTGCTCGACCTTCCGGGCCTGGCCGCCGAGCACGGCGTGGACGATGCGCAGGCCTACTTCGACGCCGACCTGCGACGCCTTCAGCCGCTGGCGCAGGCCGGGTTGCTCGACATCGACGACCTCGTGCTGCGCGTGACCCCGCAGGGGCGCCTGCTGGTGCGGGTGATCGCGATGCAGTTCGACCGCCGCCTGCACGATGCGGCCGCGCAACTGCACGGCGCGCGCTACTCGCGCGTGATCTGATCCGCGTCGGCCTGCGCGGGCGCGGCGAAACGCTGCTGCAGCAGGTCGCGCAGGCGCGAATCCACCGCCGGCAGGCGCTCGCGCAGTTCGCCCAGCGCGGCCTGGTCCGCTGCGCGCTGCTGCGCCGCCCACACCGCCTGCGGCCAGTGCGCATCCCATTCCCAGCGCGCGATCACGTGCCAGTGCAGGTGAGGCACCAGGTTGCCCAGCGCGGCCAGGTTGATCTTTCGCGGCTGCAGCGCCTGGCGCACCTCGTGCTCGACCAGCGTCACCGCGTCCATGCAGGCCAGGCGCTGCAGGCGGGGCAGGTCGCCGAACTCGCCGACGTGGCTGTTCCACACCACGCGCCAGGTGGCGGGGTGCAGGGCTTCATCGGCGCGGATGACCCGCATCCACGCCGATTGCCAGACCAGCACGCCGCCGGGCTGCGCGCACAAGGGGCAGGCCGCGTCGTGAGCCCCCGGTGGCGTCGCGCTCACACCAGCACCCGCTCGATGCCGCCGGCGTTGGCCGAGCGCACGTAGGCGGGCATCCAGTCCTCGCCGAGGATCTTGCGCGCCATCTCGATGACGATGTAGTCGGCCTCGAGCAGGCCGTGCTGCAGGTCGTTGCGGTAGCGCGACAGCCCCTGCAGGCAGCTCGGGCAGGAGGTGAGGATCTTGATGTCGCCGTCGTGCCCGGCCTCGCGCAGCGCGGCCTCGTCGCGGCGCAGTTCCTCGGTCTTGCGAAAACGCACCTGCGTGGAGATGTCGGGACGGCTGATGCCCAGCAGGCCGCTTTCTCCGCAGCAGCGCTCGGCCTTGCGCACGTCGTCGCCGAGCAGCGCGCGCACGGTCTTCATCGGTTCGCGCTGCTTCATCGGGCTGTGGCAGGGGTCGTGGTACAGGTAGGCCCCGGCCCCGGGCAGGCGCACGTCCTTCTCGAGCAGGAACTCGTGGATGTCGACGATGCGGCAGCCGGGGAAGATCTTCTCGAACTCGTAGCCCTGGAGCTGGTCGTAGCAGGTGCCGCAACTGACCACCACGGTCTTGATGTCGAGGTAGTTCAGCGTGTTGGCCACGCGGTGGAACAGCACCCGGTTGTCGGTGATGATCTTCTCGGCCTTGTCGTACATGCCGCTGCCGCGCTGCGGGTAGCCGCAGCACAGGTAGCCGGGCGGCAGCACGGTCTGCACCCCCACGTGCCACAGCATGGCCTGGGTGGCCAGGCCGACCTGCGAGAACAGGCGCTCGGAGCCGCAGCCGGGGAAGTAGAACACCGCCTCCGAGTCCACCGTGGTGGTCTGCGGGTTGCGGATGATGGGCACGAAATCCGGGTTCTCGATGTCCAGCAGCGCGCGCGCGGTCTTCTTCGGCAGGCCTCCGGGCATCGGCTTGTTGATGAAGTGGACCACCTGCTCGCGCAGCGGCGTGCGCCCGGTGCTCGACGGCGGCGCCGCGGTCTGGCGCGTGCCGAGGGCGCGCAGCATGCGATGCCCCAGGTTCTGCGCCTTGAAGCCCAGGCCGACCATCGCCGTGCGCGCGGCCTTGATGGTGCGTGCGTCGGTGGCGTTGAGGAACAGCATGCCGGCGGCGCTGGCCGGGCGGAAGGTCTTCTTGCCCATCTTGCGCAACAGGTTGCGCATGTTCATCGACACGTCGCCGAAGTCGATGTCGACCGGGCATGGCGACTCGCACTTGTGGCACACCGTGCAGTGGTCGGCGACGTCCTCGAACTCCTCCCAGTGGTGCACGCTGATGCCGCGCCGGGTCTGCTCCTCGTACAGGAAGGCCTCGACCAGCAGCGAAGTCGCCAGGATCTTGTTGCGCGGCGAGTACAGCAGGTTCGCGCGCGGCACGTGCGTGGCGCATACCGGTTTGCACTTGCCGCAGCGCAGGCAGTCCTTGACCGAGTCGGCGATGGCGCCGATGTCGCTTTGCTGCATGATCAGCGACTCGTGGCCCATCAGCCCGAAGCTCGGCGTGTACGCGTTGGTGAGGTCGGCCGGCAGCGCCTCGTCGCGCAGCAGCTTGCCGCGGTTGAAGCGCCCCTCCGGGTCGACCTGCTGCTTGTACTGCCGGAACGGCCCGAGCTCGTCCTCGCCGAGGAACTCGAGCTTGGTGATGCCGATGCCGTGCTCGCCGGAGATCACGCCGTCCAGGCTGCGCGCCAGCTTCATGATGCGGGCCACCGCGTCGTGCGCGGCCTGCAGCATGGCGTAGTCGTCGGAGTTGACCGGGATGTTGGTGTGCACGTTGCCGTCGCCGGCGTGCATGTGCAGCGCCACCCACACGCGACCCTTGAGCACGCGCTTGTGCAGCGTGTCCAGCTCGGCGCGCAGCGGCGCGAACGCGGCGCCGGCCAGCAGCGTGTGCAGCGGCTTGCGCAGCTCGAGCTTCCACGACGCGCGCAGGCTGTGGTCCTGCAGCAGGTGGAACAGCGTGGCGCGCGGTGCGCGGTGCAGCATCTGCATCGCCACGGTCTGGCCGTGGCCGCCGCCGAGCAGCGGCTCGGCCAGGCTGGGCAGCAGCTGCGACAGCGGGGCGTCGATATGCTCGAGCAGGAAGGCCCAGCGCGCGTGCACGGCGGCCACCAGTTCCAGCGACTGCTCGCGCAGGCGCTGCAGGTCCTCGTCGGCCACCGGCGTCTCGCCTTCGCCGAGTTCCTCGTTGCGCGCCAGGGTCCAGCGCGCGCGCAACGCGCGGTCGAGCTCAGCGGCGAGCTGCAGCTTGTTGCGCAGCGACAGTTCGACGTTGATGCGCTCGATGCCGTCGACGTATTCGCCCATGCGAGGCAGCGGGATCACCACGTCCTCGTTGATCTTGAAGGCGTTGGTGTGGCGCGCGATCGCCGCGGTGCGCTTGCGGTCCAGCCAGAACTTCTTGCGCGCCTCCGGGCTCACCGCGACGAAGCCTTCGCCGACGCGGGCGTTGGCCATGCGCACCACCTCGGCGGTGGCGCGTGCCACGGCGTCGTCGTCCTCGCCGACGATGTCGCCGAACAGCGCCATTTTCGGGAACGCCCCGCGCTTGCTCTTGGGCGCATAGCCCACCGCGCGCAGGTAGCGCTCGTCGAGGTGTTCCAGCCCGGCCAGGATGGCGCCTCCCGGGCGCTGGTCGAGGTAGTTCTTGATCTCGACGATGGACGGGATCGCCTCGCGGGCCTGGCCGAAGAACTCCAGGCAGAAGGTCCGGATGCGTGGCGGCATGCGATGCAGCACCCAGCGCGCGCTGGTGATGATGCCGTCGCAACCCTCCTTCTGCACCCCCGGCAGCCCGGCCAGGAACTTGTCGGTGACGTCCTTGCCGAGCCCGGCCTTGCGAAAGCGCGCGCCGGGGATTTCCAGCACGCGCGTATCCAGCAGGGTCTTGCCGTCGGCCGCGAAGGTGCGCGACTCGAAACGCGCCACGTCGACGTCGTGGATCTTGCCCAGGTTGTGTTCCAGGCGCGTGACCTCGATCCAGCGGCCCTGCGGGTCGACCATGCGCCACCACGCCAGGTTGTCGATCGCGGTGCCCCACAGCACGGCCTTCTTGCCGCCGGCGTTCATCGAGATGTTGCCGCCGATGCACGAGGCCTCGGCGGAGGTCGGGTCGACCGCGAACACCAGCCCGGAGCGCTCGGCCAGGTCGGTCACGCGCTGCGTGACCACGCCGGCGCCGGTGCGCACCGTCGGCACCGGCTGCGCCACGCCCGGCAGCTCGATGTGCTCGACTTCGCCGAGGTCCTCGAGCTTCTCGGTGTTGATGACCGCGCTGTTCCACACCAGCGGCACCGCGCCGCCGGTGTACCCGGTGCCGCCTCCGCGCGGCACGATGGTCAGGCCCAGTTCCACGCAGGCGCGCACCAGCGCGGCCATCTCGGGCTCGGAGTCCGGGCACAGCACGACGAAGGGCACCTCGACGCGCCAGTCGGTGGCGTCGGTCATGTGGGCGGCGCGCGACAGGCCGTCGAAGCGGATGTTGTCGCGCCGCGTATGCCGCGCGAGTTCACGCTGGGCGCGGCGGCGCAGCGCGGCCACGCTGTCGAACCAGTCGGCGAAGTCGCGCACCGCGGCGCGAGCTCGCTCGAGCAGCTTGCCCACCAGCTGGTCGCGCGCCTGGGCCTGCGCGTCGCCCTCGCCGTCGCGGCGCTTGTCGATCTCGCGCAGCCGGTGCCACAGCGCGCCGATCAGCGCCTGCCGGCGCTTGCCCGAGCCGAGCAGGTCGTCCTGCAGGTACGGGTTGCGCTTGACCACCCAGATATCGCCCAGCACCTCGTAGAGCATGCGCGCGCTGCGCCCGGTGCGGCGCTGCCGGCGCAGCTGGTCCAGCCACTCCCAGGCGTCGGCGCCGAGCAGCCGGATGACGATCTCGCGGTCCGAGAACGACGTGTAGTTGTACGGAATTTCGCGCAGGCGCGCCGGTGCGTCGTCGGTCGTGCCCTGGGGCGCGGCGGGCTCTGCCGTTTCGAGCGTCTGGATCGGGACTTGAGGGGCGTTCATGGCGGGCTTCCAAAACGCCATTGTAGGAAGCAGGGGGTTTTCGCGCGGCGGGCTCCCGAGCGCATGCCCGCGCGCCGCGCTCCGGGGCCACGCCACGGCGTGGCCCCGCAAGGCCTGCTGCGGCGCTGTGCCGCAGCGCCGCAGCGTCAGTCGGCCTGCGTGCCAGGGTGCGTCGGCCCGCCCTGGTGCATCGGTTCGCCCTGCGCCCCGTCGCGGGAAGCATCGCTCTTGCGCACCAGGAAGCGAGCCGTGACGTGGCTGCCGTCGGCGAAGCGCAGGGTCACCGGCACGTGCTGGCCGGGCTTGATGGTGTGCTTGGCGTTGAGCAGCATGATGTGATAGCCGCCCGGCTTGAACTGCACGCTGGAGTGCGCCGGCACGACCACGCGGTCGACTTCGGACATGCTCATCACGCCGCCCTTTTGCGCGCTCTCGTGCAGTTTCACGCTGCTGTAGTGCTGCGGGCTGTCGGCATTGACCAGCGCCACCGGGCGCGCCGAGCGGTTCTCGAGGGCCATGTAGCCGCCAGCCGGAAGGCCGGCCGGCAGCCAGCGGATCCACGCGTCGCGCACGACCACGTCGGGCTTGGCGCCGAGCGCCTGCTGGGCCAGGCCGCCGCCGAACATCAGCGCCGCGCCGAGGCAGGCGCAGCGCAGCGCCACGCGCCGGGAGCGCGTGGGTGAGGGTGATTGGGCAAGCGGGTACGAGGGGCTGGACAGGCCTTGCATCGAGTTTTGCATCTGGGGACTCCTGCGGGATGTTCAGGGTGCCGCGGCGCGACGCGACACACGGGCCGTTCCTTGCTGGCTCGTGCGCTGGCCGGGGACCTGGCGCGCGGTCGGCGCGCCATGCGAGCGCTGCGGCAGGCGTGAAACCATGCTAATGGCGGAGCCGAGCCCCTGGCCGCGTGGTGGTCGCACGGTCCGCGCCGCGTGCAACCCCCGTGACACAGGGGGCGAAGCGGCGGCGGCAAGCTCGGGCGCACGATCCTAGAATCAGCATATGAGCAAGCTTTCTGCTGCCGATGCTGGAATCGGCTACACGCGGGCCCGGCAGCTTCCGGAACTTCTGCGCCAGCGCATCGCGATTCTGGATGGCGCGATGGGGACCATGATCCAGCGCCTGCGCCTGGGCGAGGCGCAGTACCGCGGCGAGCGCTTCAAGGACTGGCCGCGCGACCTCAAGGGCAACAACGACCTGCTCAGCCTGACCCAGCCGGAGGTCATCCGCGATATCCACGACGCGTATTTCGCCGCCGGCGCCGACATCGTCGAAACCAACACCTTCGGCGCGACGCGAATCGCGCAGGAAGACTACGGCATGGCCGACCTGGCCGACGAGATGAACCGCGCCGCGGCGGCGCTGGCGCTGGACAGCGCGCGGCGCCACTCCAGCCCCGAGCGTCCGCGCTTCGTCGCCGGCGCCATCGGGCCCACGCCGCGCACCGCCAGCATCAGCCCCGACGTCAACGACCCGGGCGCGCGCAACGTGGACTTCGAGCAGCTGCGCAGATCCTATTTCGAGCAGGCCAGGGCGCTGGGTGAGGCCGGGGTCGACCTGTTCCTGGTCGAGACCATTTTCGACACCCTCAACGCCAAGGCCGCGCTGTTCGCGATCGACGAATGGTTCGAGGCCAGCGGCGAGCGCCTGCCGCTGATCATCAGCGGCACGGTCACCGACGCGTCAGGGCGCATCCTGTCGGGGCAGACGGTGCCGGCCTTCTGGGCCAGCGTGCGCCACGCGCACCCGCTGGCGGTCGGGCTGAACTGCGCGCTGGGCGCGGCGCTCATGCGCCCGTACCTGCAGGAGCTGGCGCGCGTGGCTGGCGACACCTACATCAGCTGCTATCCCAACGCCGGGCTGCCCAATCCCATGAGCGACACCGGATTCGACGAAACGCCCGAGGTGACCTCGCGCCTGCTGCAGGAGTTCGCGCGCGAGGGCCTGGTCAACATCGTCGGCGGTTGCTGCGGCACGACGCCGCAGCACATCGGCGCGATCACCGAGGCGGTCCACCATCAGAGCCCGCGCCTGCTGGCGCGCACAGGAGTCTTCCATGCCGCAGGCGAATAGTTCGCGTCTTGCCTCCCGCGCCGGATCCGCGGCGCTGCTCGACTTGCCACAGCCGGCGGAAGGCGAAACCGATCGGGTGTTCGCTGCGGCGGCCGAGCTGTTCGGCGTGTTGTCGACCCCGCTGCGCCTGCGCATCCTGAACGCCATCTGCGACCAGGAAAAGGGCGTCAACGAGATCGTCGCCGACGTGCAGTCGACCCAGCCCAACGTGTCGCAGCACCTGAAGGTGCTGTATCTCGCCGGCATCGTCTCGCGCCGGCGCAACGGCAACAGCATCCAGTACCGGGTGCAAAGCCAGCAGGCGATGCAGCTGTGTCGAATGGTGTGCACGCAGATCGCCATCGAGCTGGCCGACCCGCAGGCCGTCGGGCAGGGCGAGCGCCTGGCGCTGCGCCGCAACGACTGACAGGACACTAGTCCATTAGTCGCGAGGCCCGCCGCGCTGGCGGCGCGCGGCGCCGGTCAGCGACGCGGCATCCAGCGTCGGGTGCATCGCCGCGGTGACCTGCGACAGCGTCGACAGCTTGTTCGACGTCGAGCGCAACTGCTCGGCCAGGCGTGATGCGATTCCCAGCGCCAGCTTGGCCGCCGCGCGAGGCGAGCGGTCCACGAGTTCGCGCAGGGCCTCGCTGCTGAGCAGCGCGAGCACGACGTCGGTGCTGGCCACGCAGGTGGCAGAGCGCGGAGCATCGTTGAGAATGCCCATCTCGCCGAGCAGCGCGCCGGGATGGGCCAGCGACACCACCAGTCCGTCGTCCTGCGGGCCCGCGCCCTTTTTCTCGATGGCCACGTCGCCGTCGAGCAGCAGCATCATGCCGCCGCCCATCGCCGAGTCGCCCTGTCGAATGAAGGCGGTGCCGGCGCTCACGCGCCGCACCTGCATCTGCTGCGCCACGGCCAGCGCCTCGGCCGGCGCCAGCGCCAGCCAGCCGGGGGTGTGCAGCAGTGCGTCGACGATGCGTGGCGTCCAGGCCGAGTCCGCCGACACGGTGTTGCGCGTTCGAAGCCGGCTCAACAGAGACATGGGGCGTTGCCTAGAATGGACGTTTCGCTGCATTGTCGCACCCCGGCGGGCGCGGGCCCATGGGCTGGCGCCCGCGAGCCGATCCCGATGAACCGACCCGACCCCGCCCGCAACGCCCCCACGCCGTCCCTGCCCCCGCTGGTGCTCGCGGGCCTGGAACCCCTGAGCATCGGGCCCGACTCGCTGTTCGTCAACATCGGCGAGCGCACCAACGTCACCGGCTCCAAGGCCTTCGCCCGCATGATCCTGGCCGGCGAGTTCGACAAGGCACTGGCGGTGGCGCGCCAGCAGGTCGAGAACGGCGCGCAGATCGTCGACGTCAACATGGACGAGGCGATGCTCGACAGCCAGGCGGCGATGGTGCGCTTCCTGAACCTGATGGCTTCCGAGCCCGACATCGCGCGCGTGCCGGTGATGATCGACTCGTCCAAGTGGGAGGTCATCGAGGCCGGGCTGCGCTGCGTGCAGGGCAAGCCGGTGGTGAACTCGATCTCGCTCAAGTCCGGGCCCGAGGAGTTCGTGCGCCAGGCGCGCCTGGTGCGGCGCTACGGCGCCGCCGCGGTGGTCATGGCCTTCGACGAGAAGGGCCAGGCCGACACCTACCAGCGGCGCATCGACATCTGCGCTCGCGCCTATCGCATCCTGGTCGACGAGGTGGGCTTCGCCCCCGAGGACATCATCTTCGACCCCAACATCTTCGCCATCGCCACGGGCATCGAGGAGCACAACCACTACGCGGTGGACTTCATCGAGGCCACGCGCTGGATCAAGGCCAACCTGCCCGGCGCCAAGGTGTCGGGCGGCGTGAGCAACGTCAGCTTCTCGTTCCGCGGCAACGACGCGGTGCGCGAGGCCATCCACACCGTGTTCCTGTACCACGCCATCCGCGCCGGCATGGACATGGGAATCGTCAACGCCGGCCAGGTCGGCGTGTACGACGAGCTCGACCCCGCGCTGCGCGACGCGGTCGAGGACGTGGTGCTGGACCGCCGCCCCGACGCCGGCGAGCGCCTGGTGGCGATGGCCGAGCAGGTGCGCGGCAGTGCGCGCGACGAGACCACGCGCAATGCCTGGCGCGAGCTGCCCGTGGAGCAGCGCCTGAGCCACGCGCTGGTGCACGGAATCACCGATTTCATCGTCGACGACACCGAGCAGCTGCGCCTGCGCTTCGAGCAGGAAGGGCGCCCGCCGTTGTCGGTGATCGAAGGCCCGTTGATGGACGGCATGAACGTGGTCGGCGACCTGTTCGGCCAGGGCAAGATGTTCCTGCCCCAGGTGGTCAAGAGCGCGCGGGTGATGAAGCAGTCGGTGGCGCACCTGATTCCGTACATCGAGGAACAGAAACGCCGCGACCAGGCCGCGGGGGCCAGCGCGCGTCCGCGCGGGCGCATCGTCATCGCCACCGTCAAGGGCGACGTGCACGACATCGGCAAGAACATCGTCACCGTGGTCCTGCAGTGCAACAACTTCGAGGTCATCAACATGGGAGTGATGGTGCCGTGCCAGGACATCCTGGCGCGCGCCAGGGAGGAACAGGCCGACATCGTCGGGCTGTCCGGCCTGATCACGCCGAGCCTCGAGGAAATGCAGTTCGTCGCGTCGGAAATGCAGCGCGACGCGTATTTCCGCGAACGCAACGTGCCGCTGCTGATCGGCGGCGCGACGACCAGCCGGGTGCACACCGCGGTGAAGATCGCGCCGCACTACGACGGCCCGGTGGTCTACGTGCCCGACGCGTCGCGCAGCGTGGGCGTGGCGCAGAACCTGCTCGGCGACGGCTGCGCCGTCTTCCTGCAGGAGTTGAAGGCCGACTACGAGCGCATCCGCGCCCAGCACGCGGCCAAGCGCCACACCCCGCTGATCACGCTCGAGCAGGCGCGCGCCAACAAGCTGCGCCTGCAGTGGCCGGCCGGCATCGCGCCGGCGCCGCGCGCGCCGGGGCGGCGCGAGTTCCGCAACGTCGACCTCGCCGAGATCGCGCGTTTCATCGACTGGGGGCCGTATTTCCAGACCTGGGACCTGGCCGGGCCGTTCCCGGCGATTCTCGACGACGCGGTGGTCGGCGAGCAGGCGCGCCAGGTCTACGCCGACGCGCAGGCCATGCTCAAGCGCGTGATCGACGGGCGCTGGCTGCAGGCCAACGCGGTGCTGGGCCTGTACCCGGCCAACACGGTGGGTGACGACGACATCGAGATCTACGCCGACGAGGCACGCGAGCGCCGCCTGATGACCTGGTGGGGCCTGCGCCAGCAGACCGAGCGTCCGGTGGTCGACGGAGTGCGCCGGCCGAACCTGGCGCTGGCCGACTTCATCGCGCCCAAGGGGCTCGGAGCCGACCACATCGGCATGTTCGCGGTCACCGCGGGCATCGGGCTGGAGCGACGCGTGGAGCAGTTCCTGGCCGAGCACGACGACTACAGCGCGATCCTGCTCAAGGCGCTGGCCGATCGCCTGGCCGAGGCGCTGGCCGAGTGGCTGCACTGGCGCGTGCGCACCGAGCTGTGGGGCTACGCCGGCGACGAGAAGCTCGAGCTCGCCAGCATGATCCGCGAGGAATACGTGGGCATCCGCCCGGCTCCCGGCTACCCGGCCTGCCCGGAGCATTCGGTCAAGGACGGCATGTTCCAGGTGCTAGACGCCAACGCGCTGGGCATGTCGTTGAGTGAAAGCTGGGCCATGCTGCCGGCGGCCAGTGTCAGCGGCTTCTATTTCGCGCACCCCGACGCGCGCTACTTCCAGGTCGGCCCGATCGCCGACGACCAGGCCGCCGACTGGGAGCGCCGCAGCGGGCGCGAGCTGCGCCACGTCACGCGCCAGGCCGACCGGCTGGTCTGACGCGCCCGCCGTTCACCGGCAATGAAAAAGGCGGCCCGCGGGCCGCCTTTTTCGCATGCTCCGGCGATCAGGCTTCCTTGGGCCCCTCGTGGTGCATCGCGCGCTGCGCCTCTTCGGCCTCGCGCAAGGCCTGCGCGCGCGCCTCGTGGCTGTGGTCGGCGGCCAGCATCATGTAGACCGCCGGCACGACGAACAGCGTGAACATGGTTCCGATGGCCAGGCCCGACGCGATCACCAGGCCCATGTTGAAGCGGCTCTCGGCGCCCGCTCCGGTGGCGGTGATCAGCGGCACCACGCCCAGCACCATCGCGGCGGTGGTCATCAGGATCGGGCGCAGGCGCATGCCGGCCGCGTGCTCGATGGCCTCGCGCTTGCTGCGCCCCTCGCGCTGCAGGTTGTTGGCGAATTCCACGATCAGGATGCCGTGCTTGGAGATCAGCCCGATCAGGGTCACCAGCCCCACCTCGCTGTAGATGTTCAGCGTGGCGCCACCGACCCCCAGGTTGATGAACAGCAGCGCACCCGAGATCGCCATCGGCACCGACACCAGGATGATGATCGGGTCGCGGAAGCTCTCGAACTGCGCGGCCAGCGCCAGGAAGATGATGATCAGCGCGAAGCCGAAGGTCAGCAGCAGACCCCCGGACTCCTGCACGTACTGGCGCGACGGGCCGGCGTAGTTGAAGCTGTAGCCGGCCGGCAGCGTGCGCTGCGCCAGCGCCTTCAGGTCGTCCAGTGCCTTGCCCTGCGACACGAACGGAGTCGGCACCGCGTTGAGCGTGGCCGAGTTGGCCTGCTGGAAGTGGTTGATGGTCTCCGGCTGCACCGAGGTCTTCAGGTGCACCACGGTCGACAGCGGGACCATCGCGCCGGAACTCGAGCGCACGTAGTAGTGCAGCAGCTGCGAGGTGGTCAGGCGGAACTTGCGCTCGACCTGCGGGATCACCTTGTAGGAGCGACCGTCGAGGTTGAAGAAGTTGACGTAGCCGCCGCCCAGCAGCGCCGACAGCGCCGAGCCCACGTCCTTCATGCTCAGCCCGAGCTGCGCGGCCATGTTGCGGTCGACCTCGATCGTGGTCTGCGGCAGGTCCACGCGCAGGTCGGACTGCATGAAGGCGAAGTCGCCGGTCTTCAGCGCGGCCTGCAGGAACTGCTGCGACACCGTGTAGAGCTTGTCCACCGGGTCGCTGGTGGTGATCACGAACTGCACCGGCAGACCGCGGGCACCCGGCAGCGACGGCGGCTGGAACACCGCGATCTGGGCGCCGGCGATGTGGCTGAGCTGGGCCTGCAGCTTGGGCTGCAACTGCTTCGTGGTGGCCTTGCGCTCGTCCCAGGGCTTGAGCACCATGCCGGCGATGACCTGCGTGGGCGCGTTGATCTGGAACACGTGGTCGGTCTCGGGGTAGCTCTTGTAGACCTTGTAGACCTGGTGGGTCACCAGCGAGCGCTGCTCGAGCGTCGCGGTGGGGTTGGTGTAGGCCATCGAGATCAGCACGCCCTGGTCTTCCTGCGGCGCCAGCTCCGAGGTCGACGTGCTGTAGAGGAAGTAGATCGAGCCCAGCACGATGATGCCCAGCACCGCGGTCACCGGCAGGTAGTTCAACGACCCGTGCAGCAGGCGCTCGTAGCGTCCGTGCAGGCGCTCGAAGGAGCGGTCGAGGAACAGCACCAGGCGGTCCTGCCAGTTGTGGCTTTGCGGGTCCGGGGCCTTGAGCAGGCGCGAGCACAGCATCGGCGACAGGGTCAGCGCGACGATGGCCGAGATGACCACGGTGCCCACCAGGGTGAACGCGAACTCGGTGAACAGCGCGCCGGTCAGGCCGCTCATGAAGCCGATGGGCACGTACACCGCCACCAGCACCACGGCCATCGCCAGGATCGGGTTGGCCAGCTCGCGCGCGGCGCGCAGGGCCGCGTCCTTGCGCGCCATGCCCTCCTCGAGGTGGCGGCTGATGTTCTCGACGATGATGATGGCGTCGTCGACCACCAGCCCGATGGCCAGCACGATGGCCAGCAACGTCAGCAGGTTGATCGAGTAGCCCAGCGCCAGCATCACGGTGAAGGTGCCGATGATGGACAGCGGGATCGCGACCAGCGGGACCACCACCGAACGCAGCGAGCCCAGGAAGATGAACACCACCGCCGCGACGATCAGCACCGCCTCGACCAGGGTCTTGAGCACGTCGTTGATCGACGCGTCGACGAACTTGGTCGAGT
>JAKCDM010000206.1 GCA_021841865.1 Pseudomonadota bacterium | reverse complement strand
GCAGCGAGCAGCCCAGCGCGAGCCCGAGGCGCACGGCGTGCCGGAATATCGGCGAGCCCAGCCGCAGGTGCGACAGCACCTGGCGCGGCGCGTAGCTCCACGCGCTGATGAACAGGCGCGCGTCGGGCAGGTCCGCGAAGCCCGGAGGCGAGCGGCGCATCGCGTAGGCCGTGTGCAGCTGCCCGATCAGGCGATCGGCCTGGCGCAGGTTGTGCAACAGTCCATCGAGCATGTCGCGGGCCTGAAGCAGGTCGCTGTCGGCATGTCCGGCGAGCCACCGCGCCGCGCGCTGCTGCACGTCCTCCCAGCGCTGGGGCAGCGGCGGGCGGGCGTGCATGTCGGTGTCGTGCAGCAGGGCCAGCGCCAGCGCGTCGAGGGTATCGGCGGCGCGCTGCATTCCGCCGCCGAGCAGTTCCAGGATGTCGGAGCCGTCGAAGCTCTCGCGCAGCGGCGCGGAGTCGGTCTGCGCCGCCAGCTGGGCCTCGAACAGGTCCAGGCTCAGCAGCAGCATGTGGGTCCACAGCGCATCGCGCGCTCCGTGGCCTTCGCGCAGCACGAGGTCGCGTGCCGATTGCAGTGCGTCGTTGACGCCGCCCTGCAGGATCGCCGCCCGTGCCTGGGGGTCGGCGGCGGCGCCCTGCGGCGTGGCGCGGCCCAGGTACAGCTCGGCCTCGCCTCGCATGTAGGCGCTCAGCGCGTCGATCAGCTCGGCCAGCGCCTGCTGCTTGGTGCGACCGCGCAGCACCCTGCCCAGCACCAGCGCGTAGACGGTGTAGGCCAGCGCCCCGAGCAGCAGCAGCAAGGTGCCCGCGCCGAGCTGCGCGGCGTTGGCCGGCGCCGGGATGCCCAGCGTGATGATGGTGATGAACAGCAGGCAGAAGGAGATGGCCACCGCGCGCTTTCCCCACAGGCTGACCAGGCCGGCGACGAAGCCCAGCAGCGGCACGACGGCCAGTTGCAGCATCGGGTGCGTGTCGGTGCTCCAGACGGCGGCGAAGCACAGTGCGCCTGCGAAGGACGCGAACAGCAGCTCGACGGCCTTGAGCCCGACCGGCGCCGGGTTGTCGGCGAAGGACACCATCAACGCGCCGCTGGCCAGGCTCAGCGCCATGCCCATGCCGCCGATGGCGTGGCCGATGAAGCCCAGGGCGAGCGTGCCGCTGGCCGAGATCAGGCCGCTGGTGAAGTAGCGGCTGAACACGACGCGGCTCAGGCTGGCGAGGGGTTTCATGGGGCCGTTGGCGAGTGGGGCGCCGCGCGCTGCATGGGCGCGACGTGGAGCGAAGATGTTAGAAGATTGGGCGCGACGTGCGCAGCGCGCACGAGAAACGCGGGTTTTGTGCGTGCCTGGCAGGCAGGTGCGCAAATCGTGACATTGTTCGCGGCCGGGCCGCGCCTCTTTGTTCTAGGATGCAAACCGTTTGCGCGGCGATAAACCCCGTGAATCCAACCTCCTGACCGATGCTTCGCAAAATTCCCACTCAGCAGCTGCGCACGGGCATGTACGTGGAGCGACTGGGCGGGTCGTGGTTGCAGCATCCCTTCTGGCGCGGCTCCTTCCTGGTCCGTCGCGACGAGGACATCCGCACCATACGCGACAGCGGGATCGCCGAGGTGTGGATCAATCTCGACAAGGGGGACGCCCCGCCCGAGCGGGCTGCGCAGGCACCCGATGCGGCTGCCGACGCGACGCTCGCGCATGCCGGGCAGGCGCAGTCCGCGCCTGCCGACGAGATGCGAGCGCAGGCAGCACAGGCGCCGCGGGATTCATCCGGCCTGGTCGATTTCCGTGCCGAAGTGCAACGCGCGCAGCGTATCTACGACGGCTCCCGCCCGGTGCTGCGCTCGATGTTCGAGCAGGCCCGCATGGGGCGGGCCATCGACACCACGGGGGCCGCCGAACTGGTCGAGCAGATCTCGGAGTCGGTGCAGCGCAACCCATGGGCGCTGGTCAGCGTGGCGCGCCTGAAGACCGCCGACGAGTACACGTACATGCACTCGGTCGCGGTGTGCGCGCTGATGATCGCGCTGTCGCGCCAGCTCGGGCTCGACCCTGCGCGCACGCGCGATGCCGGAATGGCCGGCATGCTCCACGACGTGGGCAAGGCCTTGATCCCGATGCAGATCATCAACAAGCCGGGCAAGCTCGACCGCTCCGAACTCGAGGTCGTGCGCACCCATCCCGAGCGCGGCCATGCCTTGCTGCAGCGCCTCGGCGGCATGGCTCCCGCGGTGCTCGACGTGTGCCTGAACCACCACGAGAAAATGGACGGGACCGGCTACCCCAACGGAGCGCCGGCCGAGCGCATTTCGCTGATGGCGCGCATGGGGGCGGTGTGCGACGTGTACGACGCCATCACGTCGAATCGGGCCTACAAGCAGGGTTGGGACCCGGCGGGATCGCTGCGGCGCATGGCCGGATGGACCGGCTCGCACTTCGACATCCAGGTGTTCCAGCACTTCGTCAAGAGCGTCGGGATCTACCCGGTGGGCAGTTTCGTGCGCCTGGAATCAGGCCTGCTCGGCGTGGTCGTCGAGCAGGCGGAACAGTCGCTGCTCACGCCCAGGGTGCGCGTGCTGCTCGACTCGGCCACGCGGGCCGCTGTCGGCCCTCGCCTCGTCGACCTCGCGGCCGCGGGCTGCCAGGACCGCATCGGCGGGCTGGAAAACCCCGAGGAATGGGGCGTGCGCCAGCTCAGCCAATATCTGTAGGAGTTGCCGCGGCCTCGGCTCGCGGCAATTTTCGATCAGGCGGTTGCTGCTTTGCGCAGCATGAGATACAGCTCATCCTTGAGCTTGAGCTTTTGCTTCTTCAGCGTCTCGATGGTCGTGGAATCCCCGTTCTCGATGCCTTGCTCGAGATTGCGAATGCGCTGGTCCAGTTCGTTGTGGCGTTCGAACAGGCGCGCGAAATGCGCGTCGACGGCTT
>JAKCDM010000077.1 GCA_021841865.1 Pseudomonadota bacterium | reverse complement strand
TGGTGCGCCCGGCAGGATTCGAACCCACGACCCCTTGGTTCGTAGCCAAGTACTCTATCCAACTGAGCTACGGGCGCAACGAAAAGCGAAGTATACACATACGGTCGGCGGCCTGTGAAGCCCCCTGCGTCGCGCGCGTGCCGATGCGTGCCTGCGGGTCCGCGCGCGGCGACAATGCGAGCCCATGTCGATTGCCCGCGTGTTCTCCCTGAGCCTGCTGCTGCTGGCCGCCAGCCGGCTGCTGGGCGTGGTGCGCGACGCCGTGGTGGCGACCCAGTTCGGGCTCAGCGGGCATGCCGACGCGGCGCTGGTGGCGCTGTCCTACCCCGACTTCACCATCTCGCTGCTGTGGGGAGCCGCGGTGCCGGCGGTGATGGTTCCGCGCATGGCCGGCAAGGCGGCCGACGAAATCGCCGCCGAGGCGGCGCGCTGGAGCCGGCTGGCGCTGCTTGTGTTCGCGCTGGCCGGCGTGGCCAGCTGGCTCGCCCGCGTGCCGCTGGTGCACCTGCTAGCTCCCGGCCTGCACGGCGCCGACGCCCGGCTGGGCGCGCGCGTGCTGGGCCTGGGCGCGCTGCTCGCGCTGCCGGCGGGGGCCGTCACGATGGTCGCCGCGGCCGCGCTGCAATCCCAGGGGCGCGTGCAGTGGCAATACGCCGGCAACGTGGCGTTCAACCTGGCGCTGATCGTCGGCCTGCTGCTGGCCGCCCGCCTGCACGGCTTCGGCTGGATCGCAGTCGGCATCGCCGCCGCATCGCTGGTGCGCCTGGGACTGCTGCGGCGTGTGCTGCGCGGGCTGGGGCCACCGCGTGTCGGCGCGGCGCGCTGGCCCGAGGCCGACGGGTTGCGCGCGGCCGTGCTGGCGCTGGCCGCGTCGGGCCTGACGGTGCTCTACACGCTTGGCGCCAGGGCGCTGGCTTCCGACAACGGGCCGGGGCAGCTGGGCGTGTTCCATTACGCGCAACGCATCGGCGAACTGCCGCTGCACACGGTGTTCGCGGTGGCCGCGGCGCTGGCGCTGGCCCGGCTGTCGGCTGCCGAGGCCGCGGGCGACCGCGCCGGCGCGCTCGAGCGTGGACGCCAGTGGATGCGCTCGATGCTGCGCGTGGCGCTGCTGCTCGGCGCCTGCGGCATGCTCGCCGCGCCGCTGGGCGTGCGCCTGCTGTTCGGCTGGGGGCGCATGGACGCCGCCGCGCAACATGAGCTGGTGCGAACGATGCGCTGGATCCTCGCCCTGATGCCCCTGCAGGCGGCGCAACTGGTGCTGGCGGCCCGGCTCAACAGCCACCGGCGCATGCTCGACCAGGTGCTGGGCTACGGCGCCGGCCTGCTCGCGATGGTGCTCGCCGGCGCGCTGCTGGCGCCCAGCTGGTGGCGAGCCCCCGCCGCCTACGCCGCCGCCTACGCGGTGGCCACGCTGCTGCTGTGGTGGCGCCTGGCCCGCCACGGCGGCGATGCCGAGGCGTCCAACGCACTGCTGCTGACCGGTGCATCGCTGGGCCTGGGGCTGCTGGCCGCGGCGGTCGCGCCATGGCAGGCCAGCAGCCTGCCGGCCATGCTCGCGCAGGCGGGGCTGGGCGTGCTCGCGCTCGGGCTCGGCGGCCTGGCGCTGCTGCGCCATGACCCGATCGGGGCCGTTCTGGGGCGCGCGGCGGCGCGCCGCTACACTGGGAAGGTGTGAGGGAGCGCGCCCAGGCTGCCGAAGCCGATGCCGGCGCTCATGCCCTTCGCTGATGTGCGCACGCCTGCCCAGGCGCTGTGTTTCGCGGCATCGCGCCGCACCTCCGCCCCGGCTTCGCCCCCGTGACCATGGACTGGATCCAGATCACCAACCGACCCGACTTCGCCGCCTTCGCGGTGCAATGCGGGGTGCCGCGCATCATGGTCGACCTCGAGCGCATGGGCAAGCTCGAACGCCAGGGCGGACTCGGCACCTTCATCTCCGACCACCGCCTGCACGACGTCGGCGCGGTGCGCGCGGCGGCGCCGCGCGCACACCTGGTCGTGCGCATCAACCCCTGGCACGCGGCAAGCCCCGACGAGGTCGAGCAGGTGCTCGCGCAGGGCGCCGACAGCCTGATGCTGCCGATGTTCGAGAAGGCCGAGGCACTGCGCGACTGCGCCGACGCGATCTCCGGGCGCGCTCGCCTGATCGCGCTGCTCGAGACCCGTGGCGCGCTGGACAGCCTGGAGCGCTGGGCCGACCAGCCGGGGCTGTCCGAGATCTTCGTCGGGCTCAACGACCTGCACCGCCAGCTGGGCTGCCGCTTCATGTTCGAGCCGCTCGCCGACGGTACCGTCGAGCGCGTGGCGCGGGCCGCGCACGAGCGCGACCTGCGCTTCGGCTTCGGCGGCATCGCGCGGCTCGACGAGGGCCTGCTGCCGGGGCGCGTGGTGCTGGCCGAGCACATCCGTCTGGGCTCGCAAAGCGTGATTCTGTCCCGCACGTTCAATCGCGAGATGTTCGAGGATCCGGACAGTGACTGGCGCTCGATGTACCGCGAGCAGCTGCGGCGCCTGGGGCACTGCGAGGCGGTGCTGGCGGCGCGCAGCGCCGAGGAAGTGCAAAGCGACCACCTGCTGGCCTGCGACCTGATCCGCAAGGCGGCGGCCACGCTGGCGACCGCCCGCGCCTGATGCTCAAGCGCAGCTTCGACGTCGTGCTGGCCGCGGTGGCGCTGATCGTGCTCGCGCTGCCGATGGCGGCCGCCGCGCTGGCCGTGTGGCTCGACAGCGGACGCCCGGTGCTGTTCTCGCAATGGCGCGCCGGCCTGGGCGGCAGGCCGTTCCGGCTCTACAAGTTCCGCTCCATGGTGGTCGATGCCGAATCACGCGGCCCCCAGCGCACGAGCGAAGGCGACGCCCGCATCACGCGTGTCGGACGCTGGCTGCGCCGCACCAGTGTCGACGAGCTGCCTCAATTGATCAACGTGCTGCGCGGGGACATGAGCCTGGTCGGCCCGCGCCCCGACTTGCCGGCGCAGCAGTCCGACTACAGCGAGCAGGATTGGGCCCTGCGCTGCAGCGTGCGCCCCGGGCTGACCGGCCTGGCGCAGGCGCTGTACCGCTCGCGCGCGACCCCGCAGCAGCGCCTGCAGGCGGACCTGGACTACGCGCGCGCGCCGGGGCTGCTGCGCGACCTGCACATCATCTTGCTGACCGTTCTCCAGGTGATGCGAAAAAGCGCCAATTGAGCCGGGCCGCGGGGGCGGGTTTTCCCCCACGGTGCGTCGCGTGCGGCGACAATGGAATCTTTGCCCCCTTGCTCCATGTGCGGCATTTACGGCTACTTTGACCGGTCGGGCGCCGAACTCGACCCGCGCGTCCTTCAGTCCATGGATGCGTCGCTGCGGCATCGCGGCCCGGACGACACGGGCACCTGGCGCGGCCCCGGCGCGGCGCTGGGCAACCGCCGGCTGTCGATCATCGACATCGCCGGCGGCCACCAGCCCTTCGTGTCCGACGACGGGCGCATCGTGCTGGTGCAGAACGGCGAGATCTTCAACCACGTCGAACTGCGCAGGGAACTGCAGGCGCAGGGAGTGCGCTTCGCCAGCGACCACAGCGACACCGAGGTGCTGCTGCGCCTGTACGAGCGCGAGGGGCTGGGCTTCCTGCCCCGGCTCAACGGCATGTTCGCGTTCGCCGTGCTCGACCGGCGCGATGCGTCCGCGCCTCGCCTGCACCTGGTGCGCGACCGCATCGGCGTCAAGCCGCTGTACCTGCGCGACGACGGCAGGCGCGTGCTGTTCGGCTCGGAAATCAAGTCGCTGCTTCCGGCGCTGGCCGAGCGCCCCCGCCTCGATCTCGCCGCGCTGCAGCATTACCTCGCCTTCAACTACGTTCCGCCGCCTTGGACCCTGTTCGAAGGCGTGCGCCATGTGCAGCCGGGCTGCGTGCTCAGCGTGGACGCGCAGGGCTCGCGAGTGCAGCGCTGGTGGAACCTGGCGCAGCAGCAACCGCGCGCCATGGCGTTCGACACGTGGCGCGGCGAGTTCCTGGACCTGCTGGACGACGCCGTGCGCCTGCGCCTGCGCGCCGACGTTCCGTTCGGCGCGTTTCTTTCGGGCGGCGTCGACTCGAGCACCGTGGTGGCGTTGATGGCTCGCCACGTGAGCGAGCCGGTTCGCAGCTTCTGCATCGGCTTCGACGATGCTCGTTTCGACGAGTCCGCCCATGCGCGCGAGGCGGCCCGGCGCTTCGGTACCGAACATCGCGAGCGCGTGGTGCGCCCCGACCTGCTGGACGACTGGCCCGACGCGCTTTGGCATTGCGACCAGCCCCACGGCGACGCCTCGTTCCTGCCGACCCTGGAAGTGGCCCGCCTGGCCGCGCGCGAAGTCAAGGTCGTGCTCACCGGTGACGGCGGCGACGAACTCTTCGCCGGCTACGACAAGTACGCGGCGCTGCTCGCCGACCCCGCGCTCGACGGCCTGGATGCCGCCGGCTTCGCGAGGCTGCTGGTCGAGCGCGGCGGCCTGTTCGGCACCCAGGCGCGCGAGCAGCTGCTGCAGCCGTGGCTGCGCCGGCGCCTGCGCGATGTCGACAGCGTGCGCGACGTGGCCGAACCGTGGCTGCGCGAGGTCGGGCATTTCGATCGCGTGAACCAGATGCTGTTCCTGGACATGATGCTGCTGCTGCCTGGCAACAACCTGGTCAAGCCCGATCGCATGGGCATGGCGGTGTCGCTCGAGGCGCGCACGCCGTTTCTCGACTGGCGCATGATGGAACTGGCGTTTCGCAGCCCGGGCTCGACCAAGCTGGTGAACGGGGACAAGAAGCACTGGTTCAAGCGCGCGGTGCAGCCGCTGATCGGCGAACAGCTGGCGTTTCGCGGCAAGCAGATGTTCACGGTCCCGATCGGCGAATGGTTCCGCGGACCGCGCAAGGCCTGGCTGCACGAGCTGCTGTTCGCCCCGGATGCGCTGGCCGCCCGGCTGTTCGACGCGCAGCACCTGCGCACCCTGTTCGAGCGCCATGTCGACGGCAGCGCCAACCACACCCGCGAATTGCGCGCGCTGGCGGCGCTGGAGATCTGGGCGCGGCGCTTCCAGCCGGACTGGGAGGGGGCCTAGTGGCGCGCGCACGCCTGCTCGCGGTGGCCTACGGCGGCGGCCACATCGCGATGCTGCTGCCGGTGCTCGACGTGCTGCGCCGGCGCCGGCCCGAGCTCGAGCTGAGCCTGCTGGCGCTCACCACCGCGCGTCGCGCCGCCGTGGCCGCCGGCTGGCAGCCGCTGGGCTACCAGTCCCTGCTGCACCTGCTGCAGCCCGCCGAGCGCGAACAGGCGCTCGCGCTGGGGCGGCGCATGCTCGACGGCAACTCGCATCCCGACGTCAGCGAGGACGAGACCGTCGCCTACCTGGGAGTCAACGCCTGGGAGCTGCACCGCAGGCTCGGCGCGCCGGCCGCCGCGCAGCAGCTGGCCGAGCGCGGGCGCCAGGCCTTCGCGCCGCGCGAGTTCCTCGGGCGCGTGCTGCGCGCGTTGCGTCCCGACCTCGTGCTGGCGACGAACTCCCCGCGCAGCGAGCAGGCTGCGCTGGAAGCCGCGCAGGAGCTGGGCATCGCCAGCCTGGCGGTGCTCGACCTGTTCGGGCAGCCGGGCGACCCGTTCGCCGCGCGCACCACGCACCCTACAAGGGTGTGCGTGCTGGCCGACGCGGTGCGCGACAACCTGGTCGCCGCCGGCTGGCTGCGCGAGCGCATCGCGGTCACCGGCAACCCCGCGTTCGACGCGCTGCACACGCCGGCCGCGCGCGAGCAGGCGCGGGCCTTGCGCGAGGGCTGGCAGCGGCGCTGGGGGCGCGAACCCGGCCGTCTCGTGCTGCTGGCCACGCAGCCGGAGACGCGCGCCGACCCGCGCTCGCCATGGCCTGCCGGCGACGCGCTGCCGCTGGCCATGGAGGCGGCAGCGCGCGCGTGGGTCGAGCAACACCCCGAAGCCTCGCTGGTGGTTCGCCATCACCCCAATCACTGGCACCGCCTGCCGCGAACCGAGGACACGCCGCGGGTGCACTTCAGCGCGGCCTCGGACGAGCCCGTCGAGGGCCTGATCCTGGCCGCCGACGCCGTCGTGGTGCAGACCACCACGGTCGGCCTGCAGTCGGCGGTGGCGGCGCGCCCGGTGCTGGCGCTGCAATGCTCCCCCGGCGTGCTGCGCGGGCCCGACTACGCGGCGCTGGGCATCGCGCGCGGCGTGCCCACGCTGGACGATCTGCCGGGCGCGCTGGACCAGGTGCTGGACCATCCGCCGCCACCCACGAGCTGGGCGCGGCCGCATGCCGCCGCACCGGCGGTCGCCGACGAGATCGAAGGACTGCTGCGGGCATGAACACCATCGCCACCATCTGCGCGCGCGGCGGCAGCAAGGGCCTGCCGGGCAAGAACATCCGGCCGCTGCTCGGCAAGCCGCTGATCGTGCACAGCATCGAGTTCGCACTGGCGCATGCCGCGATCGGCGCCGTGTACGTGTCCACCGACGACCCGGCGATCGCCGCCATCGCGCGCGCGGCGGGCGCCAGGGTTCCGTACCTGCGCCCGCCCGAGCTGGCGCGCGACGACACGCCCAAGCTGCCGGTGATCGAGCATCTGCTGGATCACCTGGAGCGCTCCGAGGGACGAAGCCTCGATCGCATCGTCGACCTGCAGCCCACGTCTCCGCTGCGCCACGCGGCCGACCTCGACGCCTGCCTGGCGCGTGCCGACGCGGCGGACGCTCCGGACCTCGTGCTGACCGCCTTCGACAGCGGTTTCAACCCGTATTTCAACCTGGTCGAGCCGCGCGGCGACGGCAGCGTGCACATCAGCAAGGGCGACGGCCTGGGCGCGCGCCAGGCGGCGCCGCCGGTATGGGCGCTCAACGGCTCGATCTACGTGTGGCGCCGCGCCGCGCTGGCGCGGGCCGCGCGCCACGGCATGTGGAGCGTGCGCGTGGCCGCCCACGTGATGCCCGCCGCGCGCTCGGTGGACATCGACACCGCCGACGATTTCGCGGCGGCCGAAAGCGCGCTGGCGCGGGAGCACAAGCCATGAACCCGACCCGGGTGTTCGTGATCGCCGAGGCCGGCGTGAACCACAACGGCCGCCTCGACCTGGCGCTGGCGCTGGTCGACGCGGCCGCCGCGGCGGGGGCCGACGCGGTGAAGTTCCAGACCTTCCGCGCCGAGGACCTGGTCGCTCCCGGCGCGGCCACCGCCGCCTACCAGCGCGACCAGACCGGGCAGACCGACCAGCTCGCGATGCTGCGCGCGCTGGAACTCGACCAGCAGCAGTTCCGGCTCATCGCGCAGCGTTGTCGCGATCGGGGCATCGAGTTCCTGTCGACGCCGTTCTCCGAGATCGCGGTGGACCAGCTGGTCGAGCTCGGGGTGCGACGCCTGAAGCTGCCGTCGGGGGAGATCACCAACCGCCCGCTGCTGCAAAAGGCGGCGGCGGCGCGCCTGCCGCTGCTGTTGTCCACCGGCATGGCAGATCTCGGCGAGGTGCGCGACGCCGTCGACTGGGTGCGGCAGGCATGGAGCCATGGCAGCGTGCCGCGCGCTGCCGAGCCGGTCCCCGCGCCGCTGGTGCTGCTGCACTGCACCTCGGCCTATCCCGCACCCGACGAGGCGCTGAACCTGCGCGCGCTGCACCAGCTCGCCGAGCTGGGCGTGCCGCTGGGCTACTCGGACCACAGCCTGGGCAACACCGCGGCGCTCGCCGCGGTGGCGCTGGGCGCCGTGGTGGTGGAAAAGCACATCACGCTGGATCGCCGGCTGCCGGGGCCGGACCACGCCGCCTCCAGCGAGGCCACCGAGTTCGCCGCGCTGGTGCGCGAGCTGCGCCGCCTGCCGGCGATGCTGGGCGACGGCGTGAAGGCTCCGCGCCCCGAGGAACTCGAAGTCCGCGCGGTGGCGCGGCGCAGCGTCGTGCTCGCGCGGGAACTGGCGGCGGGAACCGTGCTGGCGCGCGAGCACCTTCAGCTGCGCCGGCCCGGCACCGGAATCGCGCCGCGCGACATCGATCTGCTGCCCGGGCGCAGGCTTCGCCGCGCGCTGCCCGCCGGGCAGGTGCTGCAGTGGGACGACCTGCATGACTGAGCCATCGGCCGCCGGCGCGTCACGCCGGCGCATCCTGTACCTGAGCGGCACGCGCGCCGATTTCGGGCTGATGCGCGCGTGCCTGCAGCGCATCGCCCGCCATCCGCGGCTGCAGCTGGGCGTGGCGGTCACCGGCATGCACCTGTGCCCCGAATTCGGCGACACGGTGCGCGAAATCGAGGCCAGCGCGCTGCCGATCGTCGCGCGCATTCCCAGCGACGTCGCGTCTCGCGACCGCAGCGGCATGGCGCGCGCGGTGGGCCAGACCCTGCTGGGAGTGACGGCCGAACTGCAGCGCGGCGCTCACGACGCGCTGCTGCTGCTCGGCGACCGCGGCGAGATGCTGGCCGGCGCCATCGCCGCGCTGCACCTGGGAGTGCCGGTGGCGCATATCCACGGCGGCGAGCGCTCGGGAACCGTGGACGAGCCCATGCGGCATGCCATCTCCAGGCTCGCCACCTACCACTTCGCGGCCACCGTCGAGTCACGCGAGCGCCTGATCGCGACGGGCGAGCCCGAGCAACGCGTGTTCGTCGTCGGGGCCCCGGGGCTGGATGACCTGCCGCCCCACCTGAACACCCCGCGGGCGCAGGCACTGCAGGCCGTCGGCGTGGCGCCCGGGCGCGACTACGCGCTGGTCGTGTTCCACCCGGTGGTGCAGCAGGCCGAGCAGGCCGGCGCGCAAGGCCTGGAGCTGCTCGCCGGATTGCGCGAAGCCGGCGGCGGGCGCGATTTCGACGTGGTCTGGATGGCTCCGAACGCCGACGCCGGCTCGGCGCAGATCGTTCGCGCGCTGGACGCCGCGCGCGCGCACGGCGAGGGCTGGCACGTGCTGACCCACCTGCCGCGCCCGGCCTACCTCGACGCGCTGCGCCACGCCTTCGCTCTGGTGGGCAACTCCTCGTCCGGAATCATCGAGGCGGCCAGCCTGGGAACTCCGGTGCTCGACCTCGGCCCGCGCCAGCACCTGCGCGAACGCAACCCCGGGGTTCGTTCGCTGGGCGTCAGCGCCGTCGAGATCGCCGCGGCGCTGCGCGAGCTGCTCGGCGCCACGCGACCGGCCCCGCATAATGTATACGGCGACGGTCGTGCCGGACAACGCATCGCCGACCTGCTCGCCACCGTCGACCTGAGCCCCGCGCTGCTGAACAAGACCCTGAGCTTCTGATCCGCGCCGGCGGCGGCCTGCCGCAACCCGCGCGCGAGCTCGCCGCCCCGTCCCGCCCAGCCTCCTTCCCCGCTTCCGGCACCGTCGTGAACCCAACGTCCCGCTCTCCCGCCCCGAACCCGCGTGCCGACGCCGACGCCCCCGTGCTCGTGGTGTTCGGCGCCGGCGGCCATGGGCGTGTCGCCGCCGACGCCGCGCTGGCCAGCGGCGCATGGCGAGCGGTCATGGCCTGCGACCGTCGCGAGGCGCTGTGGGGCGGCGAACTGCTGCCCGGCGTGCCGGTGGTGTCGCCGGCGACGCTGCGCGAGCTGCGCGAACCCTGGGGCCTGCACGTGGCCATCGGCGACAACGCGTCGCGCCGGCGCGAGGCGCACGCGCTGCTGGCAGACGAGGCCCGCCAGGCGCGGCTGGCCAGCGTGATCCATCCGAGCGCCGCGCTGGCCGTGGGCGCCCGCGTCGGCGCCGGCTGCCTGCTCGCCGCGCAATGCGTGGTGGGGCCGCTCGCCGAACTCGGCGAGGGGGCTGTCGTCAACCACGGCGCGGTGGTCGACCACGACTGCGTCGTGCAGGCCTGGGCCCATGTCGCGCCGGGCGCGCGCCTGGGCGGCGGCGTGCGTGTCGGCGAGGCCGCGCTGGTCGGCGCCGGCAGCACCGTGCTGCGCGGGCTCGCCGTGGGCGCGCGCAGCGTGCTCGGCGCCGGCGCCGTGGCGCTGCAGGACCTGCCTGCCGATTCCTGCTGGATCGGCGTGCCGGCGCGGCCCGCGCAAGCCGCCGGCCACGACGTCGCCTGAGCTCGCCGGCAAGAACGCATCGATCCCCGACCATGAACCCGCACGATTTCGAAGCCCTGCTCGTCGCTCCCGACACCACGCTGCTGCAGGCGCTGGCGCGCCTGGACGCCACCGCGCAGGGAGTGTTGCTGGTGGTCGACCCGTCGGCTCGGCTGCTGCGCACGGTCACCGACGGCGACCTTCGGCGCGCCACGCTGGCCGGAATCGACGGCTCCGCGGCACTGTCCTCGCTGCCGGCGGCCGCGCCGCGCACCGTGGGGCTGTCGGCCACGCTGCCCGAGGTGCTGCAGTGCATGGACGCGCACCGCATCGACCATGTCCCGGTGATCGACGACGACGGGCGCGTGGTCGACCTGGTGACGCGGCGCGAGATCTCCCGCCGCACGTATCTGTCGTCGCCGCACCTGGGTGACGACGAGGCCACGCTGGTGCGCGAGGCCTTCGAGTCCAACTGGATCGCCCCGCTGGGCCCGCATGTCGACGCCTTCGAGCGCGAGCTGGCGGCTTGCGTGGGCGTGCCGCACGCGGCGGCGACCAGTTCGGGCACCGCCGCGCTGCACCTCGGGCTGCGCCTGCTCGGCGTCGGCCCCGGCGACTGCGTGCTGTGCTCGAGCCTGACCTTCGTGGCCAGCGCCAACCCGATCCGCCAGCTCGGCGCCGTGCCGGTGTTCATCGACTCCGAGCCCGACGGCTGGAACATGTCGCCGCGCGCGCTGCGCGAGGCGCTGGCGCAGCTGCAGCGGGAGGGGGTGCGCGCGAAGGCCGCCGTGGTGGTCAACCTGTACGGCCTGAGCGCCGACATGGACCAGCTGCTCGCGCTGCTCGACGCCGCCGGCGTGCCGATGCTGGAGGACGCCGCCGAATCCCTCGGCGCCAGCCTGCACGGCAGGCCCAGCGGCAGCTTCGGCCGGCTCGGCGTGTTCTCCTTCAACGGCAACAAGATCATCACCACGTCGGGCGGCGGCATGCTGGTCGGACACGACGAGGGCATGATCGCCCACGCGCGCAAGCTGTCCACCCAGGCGCGCGAGCCGGCGCGACATTACGAGCATGTCGAGGACGGCTACAACTACCGCCTGAGCAACGTGCTGGCCGGAATCGGGCGCGGCCAGCTGCGCGTGCTGCGCCAGCGCGTCGAACGCCGGCGCGAGATCTTCGCCCACTACGCGCGGGTGCTGGGCGAGGTTCCCGGGCTGCGCTGGATGCACGAACCCCCGGGGCATCACGCCACGCGCTGGCTGTCGGCCTTCACTCTGGCGCTGCCGCAGGCGCGGCGACGCCGCGACGCGCTGCTCGATTTCCTCGAGCGCCACAATGTCGAGGCGCGCCCGGTGTGGAAGCCGATGCACCTGCAGCCGCTGTACTCCGGCAGCCGCTATTTCCCGCACGATCCGCAGCGCGATGTGTCGCGCGAGCTGTTCGAAGGCGGCGTGTGCCTGCCGTCCGGGTCGAACATGGACCAGCAGCAGCTCGAGCGCGTGGCCGAACTCGTGCTGCGCGGCCTGCGCACCGTGGCGGGCGCCGCATGAAGCGACTCGCCGTCTGGTCCCGACGGGCCTGGCTGCCGGTGCTGCTCGACGCGGCGGTGGTCGCGCTGGCCTGGCTGGCGGCATTCCTGTTCCGCTTCAGCCTGCTGCGCAACAACGCGCCGGCGGACCTGGCCCACATCATCGCCGCCACGCTGCCGGTGTGCGTGCTGGCGTGGGAGGCGTCGCTGGCGGGCTTCGGCGTCTACAGCACCGCGTGGCGCTACGCCGGGCTCGCCGACGTGGGCCGCCTGGCGCGCGCCTGCGCGGTGGCCGCGCTCGGCCTGGCGGCGCTGCTGCTGGTCATGCGCGTACCCAACTTCCCGCGCTCCATCGTGCTGATCCACCCGGTGCTCGCCGCGGGCCTGCTGCTGGCGCTGCGCCTGGGCGCCCGCCTGCGCGGCGAGCGAAGCCAACGCGACACCCACGAGGCCTCGCGCGGCCTGCTGGTGCTGGGCAGCATCGACGATGCCGCGGCCGCGCTGCAAAGCCTGCGAGCGGCTCGCCAATGGCGCGCCGTGGGCGTGTACAGCCCGATCGCGGCGGAGGCCGGCTCGCGCCTGCAGGGCCTTGCCGTGCTGGCCCCGCCGCGATCGCTCGATGACGTGGCCAGGTCCTTCGGCGTGCAGCATGCGCTGGTGGCCTCGCCCGCCGGTTCGGCGACGCGGCGCCTGCTGCTCGAACAGGCCAGCGACGCCCGGCTGGCGCTGCTGACCCTGCCGCGCGCCGACGACTGGCTGCAGACGGGCACGCGCTCCGGCGCGCCGCGCAGCCTGGAGCTGGACGACCTGCTCGGGCGGGCCGCGGTGGAACTCGACGTGCGCGGCCTGTCGGAATTGCTGGCCGGCCAGTGCGTGCTGGTCACCGGCGCCGGAGGCTCGATCGGCTCCGAGCTGTGCCGGCAGATCGCGCGCTTCGGCGTCGGCCGCCTGGTCTGCCTGGACGTGTCGGAGTTCGCCATCTACCAGCTCGAGCAGGAGCTCAAGGTCCGGCATCCCGACATGGCCATGGTGTTCCTCACCGCCAACGTTCGCGAGGCGCAGCGCATGTGCGCGCTGTTCGAGCAGCATCGGCCGGCCCTCGTGTTCCACGCGGCGGCGTACAAGCACGTGCCGCTGATGGAACAGGACAACGCCATCGAGGCGCTGCGCACCAACGTGCTCGGCACCGTCAACGTCGCGCGCGCGGCCGCGCTGTGCGGCGCCGCCCGCTTCGTGCTCGTGTCCACCGACAAGGCGGTGAACCCGACCAACGTCATGGGCGCCAGCAAGCGCCTGGCCGAGCGCGCGCTGCAGGTGCTGGCGCACGAGCACGCCGGCACGCGCATGGTGGCCGTGCGCTTCGGCAACGTGCTGGGCTCCAGCGGCAGCGTCGTGCCGCGTTTCACGCAGCAGATCGCCGCGGGCGGCCCGGTCACCGTGACCCACCCGGACATCGTCAGGTATTTCATGACCATCCCGGAGGCCGCGCAACTGGTGCTGCAGGCGGCCCTGATGGGCGAAAGCGGGCAGATCTACGTGCTCGACATGGGCGAGCCGGTGCGCATCGTCGAACTGGCACGTCTGATGATCCGGCTGTCCGGGCGTACCGAGGAGGAGATCCCGCTCGTGTTCACGGGACTGCGCCCTGGCGAGAAGCTGTTCGAGGAACTGCTGGCCGACGACGAGACCACGCTGCCCACGCCGCACCCCAAGTTGCGAGTCGCGCGCCACGGCGACGTCGACGGACCGCGCGTGGACCTGGAGGCGCTGCAGCGACGAATCGCCGCCGCCGGAATGCGCGACCCCGACAGCGCCACGGTAAAGGATCTGCTGGCCGGCCTCGTGCCCGAATACCGGCCGCAGGCCACGAAGGAGAATGCCTCTTGAGCAACGCCCCGCAATTCGTGCTGGACGCCGACGACGTGCGCAAGCGCTACGTCGGCGGGCCGCAGACCGTGCTCGTGCTCGCCGGCGTGTCGCTGCGCCTGGCCGCCGGCGAGTCGCTGGCCATCACCGGCGCGTCGGGCTCGGGCAAGAGCACCTTGCTGCACCTGCTGGGCGGCCTGGACCAGGCCGATGGTGGGCGCATCGAGGTCTGCGGCAAGGCCTGGGCCGGCATGTCGCCGGCGCAGCAGGGCCAGTGGCGCAACCGCAACGTGGGCTTCGTCTACCAGTTCCATCACCTGCTGCCCGAGTTCAGCGCCCTCGACAACGTGATGATGCCGCTGCGCATCCGGCGCGCACCGGCCGCGGCCGCGCAGCGCGACGCGATGGCCATGCTCGAGCAGGTGGGGCTGGCCGATCGCATGCGCCACCGCCCGGCCGAGCTGTCGGGTGGCGAGCGCCAGCGAGTGGCGCTGGCACGCGCGCTGGTCACGCGCCCGGCGCTGCTGCTGGCCGATGAACCGACCGGCAATCTCGACGCCGATTCGGCCGACCGGGTGTTCGAGCTGCTGGCGCGCATGGCACGCGAGCATGGCAGCGCGATGGTGCTGGTCACGCACGACGCGCAGCTGGCAGCGCGCTGCGGGCGCACGCTGCACCTGCAGCACGGGCGCCTGCACGAAGCGGGCGCCTGATGCGCGGCGCGCGGCGTCAGCGCTGCGCGCGCAGGTAGTCGCCCGCGCAACGCAGCAGGTGGTCGAGGGCGGACTGGGTCATCGCGTCGTCGGCATCCGGGCCCGCCGACATCCAGTCTCGGAACATCGCGTACAGCTCGGCGTAGGCCATCGAGACCGGATGCGCGGAACTCAGGCCGGCGACCCGCAGCCAGCGTCCCACCGGACCGTCGGCCGGGTCCCGGCTCATGATCAGCGGCGGCTTGGGATCCGGGTAGTGACGCGCGATCAGCAGGTCGGTGTCGAGCGCCACCAGCTGTTGCGCCACGCAGCTCAACAGCCCCGTCTGCAGCGACGCGCGGCGCCGCGGCTGCCACGAAGCCAGCCAGGACCCGAAGGCGTCGGCAGGCATCGGGCGGGCGATGCCCCAGCCCTGCGCCTGCGGCACGCGCAGCGCGCGCAGCGCGTCGACGATGTCCGGAGTCTCGGCACCTTCGGCGACGAAATCCACTCCCAGCCCTCGCGCCAGCTGCGCCAGGCTCTGCACGAAACGCAGGTCCTGCGGATTGTCGGCGAGCCCGCGGATGAAGGCCTGGTCGAGCTTGATGATGTCGATCGGCAGTTCCTTCACGCGCAGCAGCGACGAGTAGGCGCTGCCGACGTCGTCGAGGGCGATGCGGCAGCCGAACGCGCGCAACGCGCTCAAGGTCTCCTGGGCCGACGCGAAGGACAGGAAATCGTTGTGCTCGAGCAGTTCCAGCACCATGCGCTGCGGCGCCAGCCCGGTGCTGGAGGCGACCTCGCGCACGGTGTCCAGCGCCTCGCCGGAGGCCAGCAGCAGCGGGTCGATGTTGACGGCGACCGACAGCTCCGGGCCGAGTTCGCGCTGCCAGCGCAGCG
>JAKCDM010000007.1:21715-58730 GCA_021841865.1 Pseudomonadota bacterium | reverse complement strand
CTGCGTCATGGGCGTACGGTGCACTCACTGATCAAATTGCTTGCACAGCGATCGCGCATGCGTTTCACGTTGATCGCCCCGCCAGGACTGGAAATGCCTCCGGCGATCTGTGACAGGGTCGCTGCGAGTGGCCATTTGATTCAAACGCGGCGCGTGCTGCGCCAGAGCTTGCATGACGCCGATCTCGTCTACGCAACGCGCATCCAGCGCGAACGGATGTCGGGCGAGATGCGCGAGGGGTATACGCCGGATTTCCGCGTGGACCGTGCATTCGTCGATACCCATTGCGGGGCCTCGACTGTGCTCATGCACCCGCTGCCGCGCGATTCGTCGCCTGGCGCCAACGATCTGAGCACCGACCTTGACGGCGATCCGCGGCTGGCCATCTTTCGGCAGACAGACAACGGCGTCGCGGTACGCATGGCGATCTTTGCCACCCTGCTCGGGGTCGAGTCGCTGTTGCAGCGAGGGCTGCGCGATACCCCTTGGCGACATCCGCGTCGCATCGGCCCCCTGGACGCGGACTTCCACGCCCTAAGCCCTGGGTGAACAGTGAAGCGATTCGAAGTGCCGTAGTCTTTGAGGGCCCGCCATCGCTTGACCTCGTTCAGCGCATCGAAATCGCCGAGCACGCACTGCGACAGGGTCGGCGACTGCTGGGACTGCAGTTGCTCGGCGCCCGGACGCCGGACGCCCTCCAGTCATTCAACCGCCGGCTACGGATTCACGCGTCCCCGATCACGGTCGCCCCCTTGGCGGCCGTGCGCTTCATGGGATCCTGTCTGCGGACGCGGAGCCTGGGCAGGCCCGCGGCCCTGCGGTGCGGCTGGTCGGACTTCGCGCGGTGCCTGCATGGGCCCGGGCGGCTGGACCCGGGGCGACGGCTGCACCCGGGGCGGCGGCTGGACCCGGGGCGGCGGCTGGACCCGAGGCGACGGCTGGACCCGGGGCGCCGGCTGGACCCGGGGCGCCGGCGGCATGTGCTCGGGGCCTCTTTCCGGCACTGGTTGTACGGGCGGGTGCCGCTGGCGAGGCGGCGCGTAGTGCTCCCATCGATCGCGGTCGCGATAGAACGGTTGATGCGGGTAATGGCGCCCCCAGTAATCGAGCAACGTGAAACTGATGATCGAAATGCCGAGCACCGGTCCGTAACCGAGGACGGCCACGTACTGGCCCTGGTAGGCGTAGTCGATGTTCCCCGCATAGACCCAGCCCCGATAAGGGCCCGCCATCACGTCACACCAACTGTAGTCGGACAGGCAACCCAGAACGTCCAGGCCGGTGCCGGCGGGCAGGATGTAGACGACGGGATATTCCCGTGCCGGACCTGCGCGCAGGTTCACGTCTTTCACGGTGTACGCGTTCTGGGCCTGCGCGGCGACCGAAACCCCACATAGCAAAGCCACAAGGCTGCATCGTGCAAGCAACGTAGTCATGCGACGCCCTCCCAGGTCAGCGCAGCGATGCGTAGAACCTATCGCATCTGTCGGGTCTCTACACCCATGTGCCTGACACGAAACTGCGCACGATCAACAAGGCACGGCGTGGCCTGGAGCGGATCAGGGACATTGCTCATCTGTAGTTTATGGACTACAGTTCCACCATGCTTGAACTCCGGCCAACGAGCGTCCTCCGGAATGGGTGGGGCAAGCTGCGTGACGCGCGGGCGTGGGAGGAGTGAAGACAGTTGAACGATCGATTGACAAACTTCGATCCGCCGGAACTCCTGGATTCGGACGAGGCCATTGCGGTCTTCATGGCCGATGCGTTCGAGTCCGGCGACGCCGGCTACATCGCCCAGGCACTGGGCGTCGTGGCGCGAGCAAAGGGCATGAGCGATATCGCGCGCGAAACCGGGCTTTCGCGGGAACAGCTTTACCGATCATTCAGTGCCCGCGGCAATCCAACCCTGAAGACGACCTTGGCGGTGATGAAAGCCCTGCATATCGACCTGACGGCCAGGCCAGCTCAGACATGACGCCCTGGCCGGCGCCATGTCGGTGGCCGTCGACTTGCCCCTCCGTCACCATGAATCTGCTCGCCCCCATCGTGCTCGCGCTGGCAGCCCTCGTATCCTGTAGCGCCGCGCACGCGACACCCGCCGCCGCACACAGGGCGCCCACGCGCTGCGGATGGTTCGACAATCCGACCCCCGGCAACGCCTGGCTCACCGACCGCCGGGCGCAGTGGGTGGTCGGCATCCAGGGAGGTCATCAGGCAGCGGGCGACTGGCCGGATTTCCCCGACCGGCAATGGGTATCGACCAATGGCCATTACGGCTACGGCTGCGCCTGCCTGCAAGTGCTCGACGATGCGCGCAGCCACCAGATCCGGCGCATCCTGCGTGCCTGGGTTCGCCCGCTGGCTGCCTGCGAGCATGACCCGGCGCTGCCTGCTCGTCATCCGTTGACCGACCCGCCGTAGCGGACACGCCGTGCCGTTCAGCTGCGACCTGCGCAGCAGACTGCGCAATGAACCGTCGGGCCTCGAGCAGCGCAGCAGCCAGGTGGTCTGGACCAGCGTGCCGCCGGCGCGGGTTTTCGTCCTCGATGCCTGCTCCCGATCTTGGCGTCGACATGGCAGACGCGGCGCACCTGAAAAAGGCCGAGGCGCCCCACGCTAAATGTGGGCTAAATCTCCCCCAGCACACTCCTGCCCATGCGCCGCATCGGCGCTGCCCTCGGCCACCGGGCCGTCGGGCCCATCATTCTCAGGAGTGTTTCCATGAAGTTGCACAAGAGTCTGACCATCCTCAGCGCCGCGGGCGTAGCACTGATGGCCGCCACCGTGGCGCATGCCTACGACGGCCAGAAATACGCCAAGGACGCGGCCATCACCATGGAGCAGGCCGCGCAGATTGCCCTGAAGGCCGTTCCCGGCGCGACCATCACCGATCGCGAGCTCGAACGCGAAAAGGGCGGCAGCGGACTGCGCTATTCCTTCGACCTGAAGACTCCGCAGGGAGAGCGGGAAGTCGGCGTCGACGCCAGCACGGGCAAGGTGCTCGAGGACAGCGCCGAGGGGCCGAACAAGGATTGACCCCAAAGCGGGCTCCGGCGAACGCCGGGGCCCTACCCTTGCGTCGCTCGGCCGCCGACCCATGAAAACCACAAGCGTTGAATCCGTCCTTGCCAAGGTCCCCGAAGCCACCATGGGCTTCTGGCTGGTCAAGATCGCCGCCACGACCCTCGGCGAGACCGCCGGGGACGCCGTGTCGATGTCCCTGCACCTGGGCTACCTGGCGGCCACGGGAATTTTCGCGGCCCTGTTCGCCGCGCTGGTCTTCGCGCAGATGCGCGCCACGCGCTTTCACCCCCTCCTGTACTGGTCGACCATCATCGCCACGACCACGGTGGGCACGACCCTGGCCGATTTCGCCGACCGCTCGCTGGGCATCGGCTACGCTGGCGGAACCAGCCTGCTGCTGGCCCTGCTCGGCGCCTCGCTGCTGCTGTGGCAGCGCTCCACCGGCAGTGTCGCGGTGGGCAGTGTGCAATCGGGCAAGGCCGAAGTGTTCTACTGGGTGACCATCATGTTCTCGCAGACCCTCGGCACCGCGCTGGGCGACTGGAGCGCCGACACGGCGAGACTGGGCTACCAGGGTGCGGCCATGGTGTTCGGGTCGGCGCTCGCCGTGGTCGCGCTGTTGTACTGGCGCAGCGCCGCATCGCGCACCGCGCTGTTCTGGGCTGCCTTCATCCTGACGCGCCCGCTGGGCGCCGTGCTGGGGGACTTCCTCGACAAGCCGATCGCCTCCGGCGGGCTCGAACTCAGTCGGTTCGCGGCTTCGTTCGTGCTGCTCGGGTGCATGGTGATCGCGCTTCGCCTGCTGCCGCAGCGTGCCGCGGCCGTGGCACACTGAGCCGCCGGGAACGCCCGATGCGCGCGCTGCTGATCGAGGACGATCCGATGATCTCGGCGGCGATCGAAGTCGCGCTGCGCGACGCCGCCTACGCGGTCGACCTGGTGCGCGACGGCGAAACCGCCGACCGTGTGTTGCGCGACAGCCAGCACCAGATCGTGCTGCTCGACATCGGGCTTCCCGGGCGCGACGGGCTCAGTGTGCTGAAGCGACTGCGCGAGCGGGGCGACCGCGTGCCGGTGCTGCTGATCACGGCCCGCGACGCGGCCGCCGACCGGGTGCGCGGGCTCGACCTCGGCGCCGACGACTACGTGGTCAAGCCCTTCGACATGGACGAACTGCTGGCGCGAATGCGCGCGGTCGTGCGCCGGCAGTCCGGCCAGGCCGCGGCCGAACTGGGCAACGGCGACGTGCGGCTCGATCCCGCCACCCGCGAGGCCCGGCGCGGCGAGCTGCACGTGGTGTTGACCGCTCGCGAATTCGCGCTGCTGCACGCGCTGCTGCTGCGCCCGGGAACCATCCTCACGCGTGCCCAGCTCGAGGACCGGCTGTACGGCTGGAACGAGGAGGTCGAGAGCAGCGCGGTCGACTTCCTGATCCACGGCGTACGCAGGAAGCTCGGTGCCGATGTGATCAAGAACGTGCGCGGAGCGGGATGGATGGTGGACAGGGCGCGATGACCAGCTCCTTCCAGCGTCGACTGGTGCTGCACCTCGGGGTCGCCGTGCTCGGCCTCGGGCTTCTGGCCGCCACCGCCCAGTTCGTGCTCGCGTGGCGCGAGCTGCGCGAATCGCAGGACGACATGCTGCGCCAGGTCGCCGCGCTCGCGCTGCGGCGCCCCGGACATGAAATGTCCGCCCCGGGGCGCGGGGAGCTCGGCGACCACGACTCACGCATCCACCTGGCGATGCTTCCCATCGATCCGGCTCCTGCATGGCTGGGGTCGAGCATGACTTCCGGGCTGCGCACGGTCGACACCCGCGCGGGCCGCATGCGGGTGTTCATCCAGCGGCAGGGGCGCTACACCGCGGTGGTCGCGCAGGCCACCGACGCGCGCGACGAGCTGGCCTGGAACGGGGCGCTGCGAGCGCTGCTGCCGTCGTTGCTGCTGGTGCCCTTGCTGGTCTGGCTGATCGGCCGCGGCGTGCGCCGGGAGTTCGAGCCCGTGGTGCGCGCCGCCAGGCGCCTGGAGGCGCTCGACACCGTGCAGCAGCCCTCGCTGGAGTTGCAGGGAATGCCGGCCGAGATCCAGCCCTTTGTCGACGCCATCGAAGGGCTGCTCGGGCGCACGCGCGAATTGATGCTCCAGCAGCAGCGCTTCGTCGCCGACGCCGCCCATGAACTGCGCTCGCCGTTGACGGCGCTGGCGCTGCAGGCGCGCAACCTGCGTCACGCGAAGTCCCTCGACGAGGCCCGGCTTCGCCTGCTGCCCCTCGAGCAGGGAATCGAGCGCGCGCGCAGGCTCAGCGAGCAGTTGCTCGACCTGGCGCGCATCGAAAGCGGCGATGCGCCACGCGAAAGCGTGGACCTCGTGGCGCTCGGCCGCGAGCTGCTGGCGATGCATTTCCCGGTCGCCGAACAGCGCGGAATCGACCTCGGCATGGAGGCCGCCGATGCGCTGTGCGTCGTCAGCTCCGCGCGCTTGCTGCGCACCATCCTGGGCAACGCGATCGACAATGCCCTGAAGTACACCCCTGCCGGTGGCGACGTCACGCTGCGAATCGCAGCGCTCGGCGATGGTGCGCGCTGCGAGATCGTCGACAGCGGCCCCGGGGTGGAGCCGACCCAGCGTGACCAGGTCTTCAAGCCCTTCCACCGCCTGGCGGGCCAGGAGATCGGGGGCACCGGCCTCGGACTGGCCATCGCACGCGAGGCTGCGCGGCGCATCGGCGCGAGGATCTCGCTGCAAGACCGGGACGACCGGCGCAAGGGGCTGGTCGTGCGCGTGGATCTGCCTGGTGGGCGCGCAAGCGACGGGAGCGAGTCCTAGGAGTCTGGGCGGCAGAGGGAGTCGCCGCGAAATTCGCCAGGGGCGAGGATAGTTCGGCGGCGGTGAGGAGCCCATAGTGGGCACTATGGGCGACGTCATGTCGAAGGCATGAGCGGGTGACGGATGATCGCCATCGCGACCCAGGCCCATCCTGGGTCGCTTGCTGCCTGCGTGTGGATGGCCGTGGCCGGCTTCAGCGGCCGGTGGCGGCCTGCATGTGCTCGGGGTAGCGCGCGCCTTCGACCGCGATGGCCGAAGCGGCGCGATCGATGTCGGCGAGCTCGGCCTTGTCGAGCGCGATGGCGGCGGCACCGAGGTTTTCCTTCAGGCGCGGCAGCCTGGTCGTTCCCGGGATCGGCACGATCCAGGGTTTGCGCGCCAGGATCCACGCCAACGCGATCTGCGCCGGTGTCGCGCCCTTGTCCGCGGCGATTCGCCGCAACAGATCGACCAGCGCCTGGTTGTGCTCCATGGCCTCGGGGGTGAAACGAGGAAGTTGCGCGCGGAAGTCGCTGGGGTCGATGGTGGTGTTGCGCCCCATCGCGCCGGTCAGGAAGCCCCGCCCCAGCGGGCTGAACGCGACCAGACCGATGCCGAGCTCCTCGCAGACCTCGAAGATGCCATTCGTCTCGGGCTCCCGGGTCCACAGCGAATACTCGTTCTGCAGCGCCGTCACCGGCTGCACCGCGTGGGCGCGGCGCACGGTTTGCGCACCGGCCTCGGACATGCCGAAATGCCGCACCTTGCCTTCGCTGATGAGGTCGCGCACCGTTCCGGCCACATCCTCGATGGGAACGGCGGGGTCCACGCGGTGCTGGTAGAACAGGTCGATGACATCGATGCCGAGGCGGCGCAGCGAGGCCTCCGCCACGCGCCGGATCTGCTCGGGTCGGCTGTCGGTCCCGACCATCTTGCCGTCGACGATGTCCATGCCGAACTTGGTCGCGATCACGACCCGGTCGCGCAGCGGGCGCAGCGCCTCCCCGACGATCTGCTCATTGGTGTAGGGCCCGTAGACCTCGGCGGTGTCGAACAGGCTCACGCCGAGTTCGACCGCCTCGCGCAGCAGCGCGATCGCGCTTTCGCGTCCAGGCCCCGGGCCGTAGCCATGGTTCAGCCCCATGCAGCCGAAGCCGATCGCCGAGACCTTCAGGCCGCTCTTTCCCAGCATGCGTGTATTCATGGAAGCTCCAGTTCTTCGATCCAGGGCGGGCGCGCGCGCCGACGCAATTCGCGCGTCCCCGGGCCTGGCGCAGACTCCGCCGGCCCGGGGCGTTGCCGACCTCAGGCCAGCGCCGGATAGTCGGTGTAACCCGCGGCACCCGGGGTGTAGAAGGTGGCCATGTCGGGCGCGTTGAGCGCGGCGCCGCGACGCATGCGCTCGACCAGGTCCGGATTCGCCAGCATCGGGCGTCCGAACGCGATCAGGTCCGCGTCGCCCGCTTGCAGCGCCGCCTCGGCGCTGGCCGCGTCGAAGCCTCCGGCGAGCATGAAGGGCCCGTCGAATGCCGCGCGCAACGCGCGCTTGTACTCGGCCGGCACCGCCGGCGCGCCCATGGCCGAGTGGTCGAGCACGTGCAGGTACAGCAACCCCATCGGCGAGACCTCGCGGACCAGCGCCAGGTACTGCGCTTCCTGGCCGTCGAAGGTCCCGGTCGCGTTGAACGCGCCGTGCGGCGACAGGCGCATGCCCACGCGCGCGGCGCCGATCGCCGCCACCGTGGCGCGGACCACTTCGAGCGCAAAGCGGTTGCGCGCTTCGGCGCTGCCGCCCCACGCGTCGTCGCGGGTATTGACGTTGGCGTTGAGGAACTGCTCGATCAGGTAGCCGTTGGCAGCGTGCAGCTCGACACCGTCGAATCCGGCCTCGATGGCAAGGCGCGCCGACGCGGCGTACTCGTCGACGGCGTGCTGGATGTCGGCATCCGTCATGGCGCGCGCCGGCGTGTAGGCAAGCATGCCCTGCGCGTCCGTGTGCACCTCGCCGGCAAGCGCGCCGGCGGTGGGGGCGAGCACTTCGGCGCCGGCCGGAAGATTGGCCTGCTGGCTCACGCGCCCCGTGTGCATGAGCTGCACCACGATACGCCCACCCTTGGCGTGCACAGCGTCGGTCACCCGGCGCCAGCCAGCAACGTGGGCTTCATTGAACAGGCCGGGAATGCGGGCGTAGCCGAGCCCGTTGGGCGACGGCGATGTGCCCTCGGTGACGATCAGCCCGGCCGAGGCACGCTGGGCGTAGTACTCGGCCATCAATGGGTTGGGCGTGTTGGCCTCGACCGCGCGGCTGCGGGTCAGCGGCGCCATGACGACACGGTTCTGCAATGACAGTGAACGAATGGTGATGGGGTCAAACAGCATGAGGCTTCCTTTCTTGGAGTTGGATGAGGCCCAGCAGAGGTATGCGAATCGTCGCGCGCGGCCGGCACGAGGCCATTCGGCTGCCAGCCGGGACTATAAAGTGGAATGGATATTCCAGTTTAACGCGGCGACGCGCCGTGAGTCAGCCGCTGCTCCTTGCGGCTCGATGGTCTTGACTCCAGCCGGGTGGGCGCTCTGGCGGGCCCGCACTCGGCCAGGCGCACGACAGCATGAGCCGGCGCGGGCGCTTCATCGCGCAGGCATCCCGAAGCACCAGTTCGACACCGACAGCGCGCCGAAGAACGCGTCTTCGTGGTAAGTGCGCGAGGCCACGTCGTGTTCCGCTGCGCCGACGGCCACCATCAGCGGCAGCAGGTGCTCTTCCCTCGGGTGCGCCTGGCGCGCCGCCGGTGCCTTGTCCCATTCGATCAATGCCTCCGAACGCTGCGCGCCGGTCCTGGCCAGCGACGCATCGAGCCACCGGTCGAAGGCGGCGGACGCCTGCCTGCCCGCAGGACCGAACGCACGCAGGTTGTGATAGCTCAACCCGCTGCCGACGATCAACACGCCTTCGTCGCGTAGCGGCGCCAGGGCCCGGCCCATGGCCAGGTGCTCGCGGGGGTCGAGGCCGCGTCGCAGCGAAAGCTGCATCGTCGGCATGTCGGCCTCGGGGTACATCACGGCCATCGGGGCATACATGCCGTGATCGAAACCTCGTTCACGGTCCTCGGCCACCGCGATGCCGTGCGCGCGAAGCAGTTCCTGCACGCGTTGCGCGAGCCTGGGCGTGCCTGGAGCCGGGTAACGAATGCCGTAGGTGTAGTCCGGGAACCCGCCGTAGTCGTAGATCATGCCCGGCGCCGCATGGGACTGCGCCGTGAACACCGGCTCCTCCCAATGTGCCGAAACCATCAGCACCGCGTCCGGCCGCCGCCCGATCTCCTCGGGCACGCGGCTCAGCGCGGCACGCAACAGGTCGTACGCGCCATGCCACTCGTCCTTCATCCAGGGCCAGGGGCCGCCACCGTGCGACAGGAACAGGGTCGGCAATCTCATCGCGATGTTCTCCTTCGAAGAGCGGACACGGGCCCGATGCCCGCGCCGCGGCGACAGGCCCGGAACCCTCAGGTTCGATGAGCCCCGGTAGGCCGAAGGGCCAGGGCGCCGTCGCCGAGCAGGCTCAGCACGACCAGGGATACCGCCCAGAACGCAGGATATTCCCAGCCCCCGCCCTTGTTGGTGAAAAGCCACCCGTTGGCGCCGTGCACGATCACGATGGTGCCCAGCATTTCCAGCGCCAGCGGAATGGCTACCCAGGGGGCGTAGATTCCCAGGACCAGCGCGATTCCCCCGAGCGCTTCCAGCGCGATGGTGCCGTAGGCGAGGATCGCCGGCAGGTGCAGCGACGCGAAGTAGGCGACGAAGCCGGGGATGGTGAACACGAACACCTTCAGCGCGACGTGGGCGAGGAACAGGATGCCCAGGCTCACGCGCAGCAGCGTGGTGCCGTAGGGAGCGGTCGAAGTGCGAATCATGGTGTACTCCAGCAAGGGTGGAAGGAAATCAGGCCTGGCGCAACCAGGTCGGCGCGATCAACGTGCCCAGGCCCGCGCCGTAGCCCAGATGGATGTTGAGCCCGGCCAGCGGCTCCAGGTAGCGGGCGTTGCGCAGCGGCCCGGCGTCGATCACGTCGAAGCCCATGGAGCGCGCCAGATCCGCCACGCGCTGCCGGGCCTGCGCGTCGTCGGTCGCGACGAACACCGGGACCACCTGCCCATCGGGCAGCCGCGCACCTGCCGCCAGGCGCTGCGCGAACACCGTGTTGAAGGCCTTGACCACGCGCAGCCGCGGCAGCGCGGCTGCGATCTGCTCCGCCGCGGAGCTCGTGTGCCCGATGGTCAGGCCCGTGTAGTCGGGCGTCAGCGGGTTGGTGATGTCGACCACCACGGCGCCTTCGGGCAGGCCGGCAGCACGCAGCGCAGCGACGGCGTCGTCGTAGCCGGTGGCCAGCACCACGATGTCGTTGGAGGCCGCGCGTGCCGGCTCCGAGTTCGCGCCGAATCGCTCGGCCGCGGCACGCGCCTTGGCGGGGTCGCGGCCCAGGATGTTGAGCCGGTGTCCGGCGGCCTGGAGTTGCTGGGCGAAGGCCGTGCCCATGTTGCCTGTACCGAGAATGGTGATGTTCATGATCGATGTCCTTCGATGCGGATGGTGTCTGCCAGCCGGCTCGCGGTGCCGCGAGCATCAACTGGGCCATGAACAGCACTTTATGCCCCATGATTCGACAAAAAAAGCCGATACATGACAATGCACTATTGCGTGATACGCAATAAAATGAAGGCATCATGGACCTGTTCGCGGCAACCCGGGTGTTCGTGCAGGTGGTCGACTCGGGCAGCTTCGCGCGAGCCGCCACGGCGCTGGATGTGTCCAACGCGGTGGTCACGCGCCAGGTCGCCGCGCTCGAGCGACACCTGGGTGCGCGCCTGCTCAACCGCACGACGCGGCGCATGTCGCTGACCGACTCCGGCGAGGAGTTCTACGGCCGCAGCCGTTCCATCCTGGAACAACTCGCCGAGGCCGAGGCCGTGGCCTCGCAGGGCACGCGCAGTCCCGTCGGGCTGCTGCGGATATCGGCTCCACTGTCCTACGGGATCTCGCACCTGGCTCCGGTGCTGGCCAGGTTTCGTCAGCTCCACCCGCAACTGCGCCTGGACGTGGACCTGAACGACCGCCTGGTCGATCTCGCCAACGAAGGCATCGACGTGGCGCTGCGAATCGCCAGCCGCCTCGACCCCGGAATCGTCTCGCGGCGCATCGCCAGGCTGGACGCCGTGGTCTGCGCCTCCCCCGACTATCTGCGAAAGCGCGGCACGCCGGGCAAGCCGGCCGAACTCGCGGGGCACGACACGCTGGGCTTCAGCTACCTGTGGGCCGGCGACGAGTGGCCGTTCACGGCCCCCGATGGCCGCCGCGAGCACATCCGGGTTCATCCCGACGTGCACTCGAGCAACGGCGAGCTGTTGCGCGAGTTGGCGATCGCCGGCGGCGGGATCATCCTGCAGCCGCGCTTCATCGTCGAGCAGGCGCTGCAACAAGGCGCGCTGGTGCCGATCCTGGAGTCGTACCGCACGCTCGACCTGAACCTGCACGCCGTGTACCTCAGCCACCGCTTCCTGCCGAGCAAGGTGCGGGTGTTCATCGATTTCCTGGTCGACGCGCTGGGAACGCGAGAGCCGGCATGAGCGACCCCGGCCACGACAGCGATGCCAGGGCGCGTGCCACATGGCTGCGGGCGCGCCGGCAGTGGGGCGGGCCCGTCACCGCGCTCGAACTCGGCGACACGGCGTCGGCCGTGGCGCTCGGCGCGAGCTCCGCGCCCGAGCGGGTGATCCGGCTGGACCTGGGCGTGGTCGAGCTGGCGCGCAGGCACTTCCACGCACCCAGGCCCGGCGAAAGCGCGATCGAGGCGGCGATCGCCGAGGTCGAGGAGCTCATCATGCCGCTACGCCCGCTCGTGCCACGCGATTCGCGATGCGTCACGGCGGACCCTCGCGTGATCCGCATCGCCGAGGCGCTCGGGGTGACGCGTGGGGCCGGGGCCTGCCTGGGCACCGATGCGGTGGAACACGGATTCAACCGCTGGGTGTCCATCGCGCTCGGCCGGCCGGCCACCCAGGACACGATCCCGCTGGATGCCGATTTCGCCGCGAGTCTGCTCGTGCTGCGCGAGTGGTTGCACCACTTGTCGTTCGACAACATCCACGTCTCGACTCGCGGCACTGACAGCGACCCAGCGCCGGGCCTTGCCTCGCCAGGCTGTCAGCGGTAACGCTCGACAAAGCCGCGGTCGATCGAATCCTTCCAGCGCATGGCCCAGCGCCCAGCCGCCGCGAAGCGCCCGCGGCTGGCGATGGCGCGCCCGTCCGCGGTGTTGAGCAGTACCAGCTGATCGCGCCGCGGCCGGTAGGCCTGCAGCTCCCACCCCGCGAAGGCGGCCGCGACGTTGTGCGCCAGCACCGGCCCCATGCGCACCGAATGCACGCCGGACTTGGCCAGCGACGGGCTGAACGCCGCACAGTCGCCGACCGCGAACAGCCACGGGTGCGAGGTCGAGCGCAGCGTCGGGTCGACGCGCACGAAGCCCGAGGGGTCGACATCCAGCCCACTGGCCGCCGGCCATGCGTGCGCCACGGCTCCGGCTGCCCACAGCACCAGATCGGCCGCCTGGAATGTTCCATCGCGCGCCAGCAGCCCGGCGGGCTCGATGGACTGCACGTCGAAACCCCCGCGGACCACGACTGCGGCCCGCGCCAGCGCGGCATGCGCCAGCCTGCGCGCGCGGGGGTTGAGGCTGCGCAGCGCTTCGGCGTCGCGGGTCAGCAGCGTGCAGCGCGCTGCGACGCCACTGTGCAGCAAGCGTCTGCGCAGCGCCAGCAGGGTCTCGATGCCCGCCGCGCCGCCTCCGACCCCGACCAGTTCAGGGGCCTGCGCCCGCCCCTGCGCCGACGCCAGCGCCAGCGCCGCGTCGTGCAACGCGGCCAGCGGCCGCGTCGGCAGCAGCCAGGGCCCCGACCCTGCCGGCGCCTGCGGCATGCGAACGGTCGATCCGATGTTCAACACCATCGCGTCGGCGCCGAGCACTGCGCCACCGGCCAGCAGGACCTCGCGCCGCCCCGTGTCGAGCGCGACCACGCGATCGAGGACCAGGCTCGCTCCCGCACGGGCAGCGAGACGGGCGAAGTCGATGCAGCAGTCCTCCCAGGCGTAGTCTCCGGCGAGCCAGCCCGGAACCATGCCCGAATACGCAGCCAGCGTGTCCGGGCTGACCAGCGTGAGCTCGACGTCGCGCGGCGGCGCGGCGGCCCAGCGCCGCAGCAGCTCGGCGCCCGCGTGTCCGGCGCCGATCAGCAGCAGGCGTCGCATCGCAGGGCGTCTCGCATCCCGGCGGGCAGCGCGGCGAGATCTTCCGGGGTATCGATGTCGGCCAGCGCGTCGAGCTCGACCCAGTGCAGCGCGAGTGCGCCAAGCCCTTCGCGCATGCGCTGCATCACGTCGGGAACGCTCCAGGCCTGGTGCGCGAACAGCCGGCTCATGGCCGCGGCGGCCGGTGCCCGACAGCCGACCAGCGCGAATCCGCCATCGAGTGCCGGCACGAACACCACGTCGGCCTGCCGCAACGCGAGCGCGGCGCGGCGCAGGCAGGCCGCGTCGAGCGCCGGACAGTCGGCACCGAGCAGCAGCGCGCCCGGGGCTTCGCGGCAGCTGCGCTGCAGCGCCTGCGCCATGCGCTCGCCGAGGTCGGCGCCGCGCTGCAACCTGCGCCGCGCGCCATGCCGGGCGGCCGCGCGCGCGAGCAGCGGGTGGCGCTCCGTGCCGTAGAGCCACAAGGCGCCCAGGTCCGCGCCCGACGCCTGGCGCAACGTGTGTTCCAGCAGCGCCGCGGCCAGGCGCGCGGCGCCCGCCGCGCCGAGCGCCGGAATCAGCCGGGTCTTGGCCAGGCCCGCCAGCGGGGGCTTGGCGAACACCAGCAGCGCGGTGTGGTCCATGGTCAGCGTGCCTCGCGGTACAGACGCGCCAGCGCGGACGGCTCGGCCCCCAGCGCGTAGCGCAGGCGCAGCCACCACATCAGCAGCACCGTGCGCACGACGCCGTGGCGCATCCAGCGCCGCGACGAGGTGCGCACGCGCAGCGGCAGGCAGGCCGGGCGGCCGAGCCGACGCAGGCGGCAGCTGATCTCGATGTCCTCCATCAGGTCCTGGCGGGGGAAGCCACCAACCGCGTCGAAGGCTTCGCGGCGCATGAACAGGGCCTGATCTCCGGTGCAGATGCCACTTGCGCGCGAGCGCAGGTTCATCATCGCGGCCACCAGCCGGAGCAGCGGAGTGGCCGGTTCGATGGCGACGTCGAAACGCCCCCAGTCGAAGCCGCCGTCGAGCGCGGCCAGCAATGCGGGAACCGCGCCGGCCGGCAATTCGGTGTCGATATGCAGGAACAGCAGCAGCGGCCTGTCGGTGGCCGCCGCGCCGGCATTCATCTGCAACGCGCGCCCGGCGGGCGAGCGCAGCACGCGATCGGCCAGTGCTCGCGCCCGCCGCGCGCTGTCGTCGTCGCTCTGGCCGTCGACCACGATGAGCTCGACACCTGCATCGCGCAGTTCCTGCAGGCGCGCCAGCGCCGGCTCCAGCACCGCCGCCTCGTTGCGCATGGGAACGACGATGGCCAGACGCTGAGCCCAGGTCTGCTGGCAGCTCATCGGCGGCGCCATGCGAAGAATCCTTCGCTCCAGCGCAACAGCCGGGGCGAGACGTGGCCGCGCTTCCAGGCCCCGGCCGTCGCGCGCGCGGCTTCGCTCCAGGTCGGGTAGGCATGCACCGTTCCCAGGATGGCGCTCAATCCCAGGCCCTTGCGCATCGCCAGCACGAATTCGGCCAGCAGTTCCCCGGCGTGCGCGCCGACGATCACCGCACCCAGGATGCGGTCCTTGCCCGGCGCTGTCAGCACCTTGACGAAACCGCCGGTGGCACCTTCAGCGATGGCGCGGTCGAGCTCGGCGAGTTCATGGCGCGTGAGCTCGAACTCGATGCCCCTGGCGCGAGCCTCGTCCTCACTCAGCCCGACGCGCGCGACCTCGGGGTCGGTGAAGGTGGTCCACGGAATGACCGAAAGGTCCGACTTCAGGCTCCACCAGCCGTCCAGCAGCGCGTTGAACGACGCGGTCCACGCCTGATGTGCCGCGACATGGGTGAACTGCAACGGGCCGGTGACGTCACCGCACACGTAGAGGTTGGGAATGCTGGTGCGCAGCGCGGCATCGGCCTGCACGGTGCCGTTGCCACGCAGCGCGACGCCGAGCTCCTCGAGCCCGTAGCCCTGGGTGCGCGCCACCCGGCCCAGCGCGCACAGCAGCACGTCGAAGCCGAACTCCGTGTCGCCAGCGGGACCCTGCGCCAGCATGCGCCGCTCGCCGGCCTCGATGCGCGCCCGCAGCGCCTTGTGCCCGGTCAGCAGCTCGACACCGTCGGCGCGCAGCGCGGCCGCGACCTGCTCGGCCACGTCGGCGTCCTCGCGAAGCAGAATGCGAGCTTGCATTTCCATCAGCGTGACCTGGCTGCCCAGGCGCGCGAAGGCCTGGGCCAGCTCGCAGCCTATGGGTCCGCCGCCGAGCACCAGCAGGCGGCGGGGAAGCTCGCGCAGGTCCCACACGGTGTCGGAGGTCAGGTAGCCCACCTCGTCGAGCCCGGGGATCGGCGGCACCAGCGGCCTGGCGCCGGCGGCGACCACGATCGAGCGCGTGCTCAGCTCCACCACACCGCCATCGCCATCGACCCGCACCGTCCACGGCGACGTGATGCGCGCGCGTCCGCGCAGCACCTCAACGCCCAGTTGGGTGTAACGCTCGACCGAGTCGTGCGGCGCGACCTCGGCTACGACCTCGCGCACGCGGGCCATCACCGCGGCGAAATCCACCACCGGCGGCGTGACGCGCAGGCCCAGTTCGGCGGCGTGACGCATCGCGTGCACGCTGCGCGCGACGTGCAGCAGCGCCTTCGACGGCACGCAGCCGGTGTTGAGGCAGTCGCCGCCCATCGCGCCCGACTCGACCAGCGTGACCCGCGCCTTGGCGGCGGCGGCGACGTAGGAGGCGACCAGTCCGGCCGCGCCGGCGCCGATCACCACCACGTTGCGCTCGAAGCGCCTGGGCCGCGGCCAGCGCGCCAGGCGACGCGCCGAGTCGATGCGGCGCAACACCCCGCGGGCGGCCAGCGGCAGCGCGCCGAGCAGCGCCAGCACCAGCCACAGCGACGGCGAGGCGATGGAGCGCAGGTCGTGGATCTGCGCAAGCCGGGTTCCGGCCCCGACGTAGATCACGGTAGCCGGAAGCATGCCGAGCTGGCTGACCCAATAGAAACGCCGCGCGGGCATTTCGGTCAGGCCCATCGCCAGGTTGATCACGAAAAAGGGGAAAACCGGCACCAGGCGCATGCCGAACAGGTAGAAGGCGCCGTCGCGCCGCACCCCGGAGTTGATCGCAGCCAGCTTCGCACCCAGGCGCTCGCGTACCCAGGGCGCGAGAATCCAGCGGGCAGAGGCAAAGGCCAGCGTGGCGCCGGCAGCGGACGCGAAGGAAACCAGCAAGATGCCCTGCCAGAGCCCGAACAAGGCGCCCGCCGCCAGGGTGAACAGCGCCGCGGCGGGTACCGACAACGCGGCAACGGCAACGTACAAGGCGAAAAAGCTTGCTGCGAACTCGAACGGATGCCCGGCACGCTGCGCGCGCAGCTGGCCCAGCCGCTGGTGCAGTTCGCCCAGGCCCGACGCGCCGTGCGGCAGGCTTGCGATCGCGGCCGCCGCCGCCGCGACGAGGGCCAACGCCAGCAGGATGCGCACCGTCCGGTACTGCGGCGAACGAGCGGAAGCACCCATCACGTCAGTACCTCAGGCAGCCACGGCGGGGTTCGACGCGTTCAGCGCACCGCCGCAGCTGCTGCCCTGCCCCGCCGTGCAGCCGTAGCAGTGCGCGGCCACCGTGATCGGCTGCCCGGTCAGTGCGTCGGGGGCTGCGAGCAGGTCGCGCAGGTGCGGTCGGGCCGGCTGGCCGGCGGCGCCGCGCGCGCCCAGCGGAAGGCCGAGCATCTGGTGGAAGTCGCAGTCGAACAGGTATCCCTGCCAGTCCACCGACACCGTGTCGCGGCACATCACCGCGTCGAGGTTGTCGTCGCGGTGGCTGGCGCGCAGCAGCGCCATGTAGTCGTCGAACTGGCCCTTGGACACCAGCGTGCTTCCGAAGCGCTGGATGGGCATGTTGGCGATGGTCAGCAGCCGGTTGAACACGATGCCGTAGCGCTCGCCGAGCAGGCGCTTGTAGTCCGCCTCGAGCCGGCTCTGCGGAGGCGGCAGGTGCGGGCCGAGCGGGTTGTAGACCAGGTCCAGCGCCAGGCCGCTGTCGGGGTCGCCGTAGCCGAGCCGGTTGAGCCACTGCAGCGCGTGGATGCTTTTCTCGAACACCCCGTCGCCGCGCTGCGCGTCGACGTTGTCCTCGGTGTAGCAGGGCAGCGACGCGGTGATGTCGACCCGCTGCTCGGCGAGAAAGTCCGCCAGGTCCTGCTGCCCCGGCTCGAACAGGATGCTGAGATTGCAGCGGTCGATCACGCGCACGCCGCTGGAGCGGGCCTGCGCCACCAGCATGCGGAAATGCGGGTTGAGTTCGGGCGCGCCGCCGGTCAGGTCCAGGGTCTGGATGCCGCCGCGGCGCAGCAGTTGCACGATCAACTGCGCGTTGTCGGCGTCCAGCGCCTCGGTGCGATGCGGGCCGGCGTTGACGTGGCAGTGCTGGCAGCTCTGGTTGCAGCGGTAGCCCAGGTTGACCTGCAAGGTGCGCAGCGTGCGGCGCCGGATCGCCGGAAAGTCGGTCTTGCGCAACAAATGGACGGTGGAGTGCATCGGTGGATCTCCGGTCGGCGGGCGGCCCGCCGGGCCGCCGATGGTTCTTGGTCGGACGGGGCGGGGAAATCCTGACAGCGCAGGGACGCTCAGCGCAGCAGCATGTCCACGCGCTCTCGCTGCGCGGGGCTCAGCTTGTCGAGCGGAGTCACCAGCGCACTGCGCAGGCATCGATGGGCGTCGGACTGCAACGGCTGCGCATGCAGGTCCTGGATCAGCGCGGCGGCGATGCGCTGCGCCGCCGCGGCGTTGCGCATCAGGTTGGCGATCGCCAGCTCGGCGCTGACCGGCTCGCGCGCGGCATCCCAGCAGTCGTAGTCGGTGACCAGGGCCAGCGTGGCGTAGGCGATCTGCGCCTCGCGCGCCAGGCGGGCCTCGGGCATGTTGGTCATGCCGACGATGTCGGCTCCGAGGGTTCGCAGCATCGCGGATTCGGCCCGCGTCGAGAACGCCGGCCCCTCGATGCAGGCATAGGTCGCCGATCGGTGCAGTTGCGCGCCGGGCAGGGCCACGGACTCGAAGGCCTGCGCCACGCGCTGGCGCAGCGCAGCGCAGGTCGGCTCGGCCATCGCCACATGGGCGACGACTCCGTCGCCGAAGAACGTGGACTCGCGCTTGCGCGTCAGGTCCAGGAACTGGTCGGGAAGCACCAGGTCGAGAGGCGCGATGGGCTCGCGCAGCGAGCCCACGGCCGAGATCGCCAGCAGGGTTCGCACCCCCAGGCTCTTGAGCGCGTACAGGTTGGCCCGGTACGGAACCTCGGAGGGAATCAGCCGATGGCCGCGGCCATGGCGCGCCAGGAAGGCGACCTGCGCCGATCCCAGGCGCCCGGTGACGATCACGTCGGAGGGCTTGCCGTAGGGGGTGTCGAGCGCGTGCTCGACGACATCGGCGAGGCCCTCGAACTCATACAGCCCGCTTCCGCCCAGGATGCCGATGCGCTCGCTCGGGGGGTTCATGCCGGTCTCCTCATCATGGACATGCGCCGCGACGTGAAGCTCGCGAGCGCGAAACTGAGCACCAGCCATGCGCACAGCAGCGCGACCGATGCGACGAAGTGCCATCCCGGACGCGGCAGGATCTGCGGAAGCAGGCCGATGGCCAGCGCCGGAGGCACATGCAGGTCGAGGGCGCGCACGATCAGCACGCCGACGAGCAGGCTGGCGGCGGCCGACAGCGGCCCGGCACCCAGCCACGCCACGGCCGCGACGCCGCACGCGGCGCCTGCGACACACGCCGTCAGCAGCGCCCAGGGGCGCGAGCGCCACGGGCACACGTCGGGGTGCGCGAACATCTCGTAGGCAACGACGAACAGCGGCGGGACCAGCAACATGTGCCAGGCCTGCGCGAACACCCCGGCGAGCAGCGCGAACAGCGCGTAGCCTGCGAGCCAGCGCCAGCCGCTGGCGGCGGTCTCTGTCTGGTCGTCGATGCGCGATTGCGCGTCGGCGGGTTGCTGCGGGCCGCGGCGCAAGGCAGCGCGCAGCCACGCCGCGCCGGCCAGCGTCGCGGTCACCAGCAGGATCGATGCCGGATACCAGGGGCTTCGCACGCGCAGCGCCACCGGCAGCAGCCCGGCGGAAATCGCCGGCGCCAGCGGCGAGCGCAGCAGGCCCAGCAGCAACAGCGAACTGCCCAGGCTCAGCGCCAGCGCCGGCAGGCCCGGCGGCAGCCAGCGCGCCAGGCCGAGCCCGATCAGCGCGGCCAGCGCCGGGGTGAGTGCCAGGTGCAGCGGCGCGCGAGCCCAGGCTCCCTGGGGGCGCGTGAACACATCGTGCGCCAGCGCCCCCAGTTCCGGGAACATCAGCGTGTCGACGCCGCTGATGCGCGCGCCCAGCGCGGCCACGGCCACCAGGGCCGTGGCAAGCGCCTCGCCGCGCGCACGCTCGAAGCGCATGCTCAGTTCATCGCCTCGACGGCCCAGCCGTGGTTGGCCAGCCAGCCGACCTGCAGGAAGCCGGCGGGCACGATGTCGCCTTCCTTGACACCGTAGAGCTGGTGCCAGTCCAGGTTCATGCCCTTGAGGGTGTTGTTGCAGATGTCGAAATGCACGCCTTCTGCGCGCAGTTCGTCGACGGCCTTTTTCACGCCGTCGTCCACCGGCTCCAGCAGCATCTTGACCCCGCCGCCGTACAGCACCACATGCGCCTGCAGCGTGCCGTGCCATTGCTTGACGGTCTTCTCGCTGTTGACCAGGTTCAGCAGCTTGAATTTCCACACCGCGGGATCGGCGCTGCTCACCGGAACGACCACGCGCACGCGCCCGAAGGCCGGGTGGGTGATGTGCGGTTGCACGTAGTCGGCGCGCGCCGGCGCGGTGGCCGCCAGCATCAGCCCGGCAGCGGCGGCGACGGCAAGGACAGTCGACTTGAAGGAATGCATGGGAAATCTCCAGAAAAGTCGTAAGCGGGGCCAGCCCGCGACAAGGTGTCCACCCGCGACGGCGGCCGGACTCCATGAGTCGGACGAGCCGGGGATTCCTGACACTCGCATGCCGGACTCCTTCGGGCAAGGCGGGACAGACGGGAGGCCCGTGGCGCCTCCCGCGCGATGGCCGTTCAGGCCGCGCGATTCCAGGCGTAGCCCTGGAAGGCCGCATCGGTCTGGGTGTGGAACATGTGGTTGGAGTAGTTGCTCAGGGTCTTCACAGCGATCGCCAGCACGATTTCCAGCGCATGGCGGTCGGTGTAGCCGGCGGCCTTGAAAGCCGCGAGCTGCTCGGGCGTCGGCGTGCCGCGGCTTTCCACCATGATGGTGGAGAAGGTCGCCAGGGCCTGCAGCCTGGCGTCGGGCAGGGGCTTGCCTTCGCGCAGCGCGGCCAGCGAGTCCGCCGGGAGCTTGGACATCTTGTCGCCGATCATGCTGTGCGCGGCCATGCAATAGGTGCAGCCGTTGAAGCGGCTGATGCTGAGGAACACGACTTCCTGCTCGGGCGGGGTGAAGCCGCCTTCGTTGCGGAACGCCTCGTAACCGAGCAGGTAGGTCTGCAGCACCCCGGGCGAGTTGACCATGTTGGCGTACATGTTCGGCACGAAACCGAGGTTGCGCTGCGAGGTCTCGAGCATCTCGCGCGCCTTGCCGCTGGTGGAAGCGACGGTCTGCGCCGGCAGGTCGAGTCGGGCGATGGCTTGGGTCATGAGCTTCTCCGAATGGTTGCGCCTGTCGGCGCGGGTTGGCACACAGGGTGCAAGAATTGGAATGATCGGTACAAAATAGCCAAAAAAATTTCAGCTTCCCGCCAGGGCCCGCGCGAGGTGCAGCGCCGCCTGCCGGCGCTGCGCCAACGGCATGTCCGCCCGCTGCAGGGTGCGCATGCCGGCAATCGCAGCCATCAACGCGGCGCACAGCCCGGCCGCGTCGACGCCCGCCGGCGCCACGTCCCGGATGGCCTGCTCCATGGCAGCGGACAGGCGGGCGAACGCAGCACGCACGACGTCGACCGTCGGCCCGGCCTGCTCGTGCAGTTCGCCGACCGCGTTGACCAGCAGGCACCCGCGTCCGTCGTGGTTGCTCGTGGCGGCGTCGAGCAGCAGCGCGCCCATCGCCTGCTCCAGGCCGGCGTGCGCGAACAGCTGGCGCACCGCCGCGATCTGCTGGTCGGCGTAGCGTTGCACGGCTTCGGCCAGCAGCCCCTCGCGATTGCCGAAGCTGTTGTACAGCGACGAACGCGACAACCCGGTGGCCTGCAGCAGGTCGTCGACGCTGGTGCCGACCACTCCGCCGCTCCACAACGCCTGCATCGCGGCGTCCACGACGGCGCGGGAGTCGAAGCTGCGAGGTCTGGACATGGCAGGGTGCGAAACGAATAATGGACCACATGGTACAAAATTTCCACGGGCCCTGCACCTTGCCTTGCGCCCCGACCGGAGACTCGCATGTCTGACCCCCTGCTGCCGCGCCTGCTGCCCGACCCAGCCCCGGCCCTGCATCCGCTGCCCGAGTACCTGGTCGACGGCGAGCGCGCCGCCGCCTACGCGGCGATGAAGCAGGCGCTGCAGGTGCCCTGGATGGGCGTGGTCACGATGGCCTACGCGCACTACCCGACGTTTTTCCGCGTGCTGTGGCAGGGTCTGGAGCCCGTCGTGCGCAGCCGCGGCTTCGTCGAGCATTGCAGCGCCGTGCGCGCGCGGGCCGAGCAGGCCGCGCTGAGCCTGCAGCCTGCGAGCCTGGAACCCGTGCTGCACGAGCTGGGCTATGCGCCGCGTGAACTGGACACGATCCGCGAGTTGCTGGAGGTGTTCTCGCACGGCAACCAGCCCTATCTGCTGATCGCCAGCGTCGCGCGCCTGCTGCTCGAGGGCGGCGAGCTCGATGGCACGGGCGACGCCACGCCCTTCGAGGGTCTTCACGGGCCCCGGCCCGGCGCCGCGCTGGTGTTGATGGAGCCCCACCACGCCGATGCGCCGACGCGCGCGCTGTACGGCGACATCCAGCGCACCCTCGGACTGCCCTTCGTGAACACCGACTACCGCGCGCTGGCGCGCTGGCCGAGCTACTTCTCCACGGCCTGGCACCACCTTGCGACGCATGTGCGAAGCGACGCCTACCGGCAGATCTGCGACGAACTGCACGCTGACGTGCTGGAGCGGGTGGCCCATGCGCTGCCCAACCCGGCGGGGCTGCGCGCCCGGGCGCTGCGCGACGCCGCCACCGCCGACGCGCCGCTGGACGAGCTCGTCGCGGTGGCGCGACTGTTCCAGTGGCTGCTTCCCGGACTCGTCACGAACATCGCGCTGCTTCGCGCGCAACTGGCGTGAACGCGTTGCCGCGACGCCCGGCGAAGCCGCCGAACAGGGCGTCGGCGGCAAGGTAGTCGGGGCCGCGCTCGATGCGCTCCCAGTACGAGACATGGGCATCGCTGCCGGGCGGCCAGTTGCGAACAAAACGTGCACACCACGCGGCGTGGTCATAGCGCACCGGCATGGCGTCGATGCGCAGGCCCTCGAGCATGGTGCCGTACAGGCTGTCGGGCGGCACCTGCGGGCTGCTCGAGATGCGCGTGATCACGCCGAATCGGCCACCCCGGAAGTTGGGCATTCCGGCGGCACCGTTGTTCATCAACACCCTCGGGCCGTCGTCGAGCGCCAGCTCGACCGCGGCCGGCAGACAACTGTGCGACGAGCACAGGATGCGCGCACCGGATTCGGCCCACGCGGCGCGCAGGCTGCCCGGCCCGTCCGGCCAATCGGCCTGCTGCGCGTCGCGCAGCGCCTCCTGCGAAAAGCTCCAGCCAGCCAGCGACCAGGCGTCGCCGTGCACCACGCCGATATCCACCGCGCCGATACGCAGGCGCAGATGTTTGGCGAGCCGCCCCAGGCGATCGACGTGGGAAGCCAATCCCTGCGCCGTGAAATGCAGACGCTCGATGATGCGGTTGGAGCGATCCACGACCGCCTGATCGACGAACTCCGGGTAGGCGCAGCCACATCCCGCGCCAGCCGGACCACGCGCCAGCTCGGCCTCGACATTGCCGCTGCAGGCCGCGTGGGTCTCCAGCGCCGCCGCGATGCGAGCGAAGTCCGACGCAGCGACGTCGAACCAATGGGCGTCGCCGTTGAACACCAGCGTGACAGCGCGCCCCTGCGCGGCTTCGCGGTCGCGCATCGCCTCGATGGCCTGCAAGGCTTCGACGTTGCCATACAGGCCGCCGATCACGTATGCATGCTCGGCCTGCAAGGCCGGCGCCGTGGCGATGTCGGCGGGTCGGTAGCGGTAGTCCAGCGGGCAACTGCGTCCAGGGCTTGCGCTCATCGCGCACCCTCCGCGGCCATCATCGACTCGAGCGCCCGGCCCCGCCCCTCGATTCCCCAGCGCAGCCACGGAAGCATGGCCGCCGCGCCGATCAGCCAGAAGCTGGCCAGCAACAGCAGCGCCGGGAGCATGCCGTAGCGGTCGGCCACCGCGGTCAGCACCAGCGGCGCGGCGAACGCCCCCAGGCGGCCGACGGCGACCGAAAGCCCGATTCCGGTGGCCCGCAACTCGGTCGGGAAGATTTCCGAGAAAGTCGGGTAGGCCGAGATCCAGCCCCCGGTGGCCAGCAGGTTGGCCAGCGTGAACGCCGCCAGCACCCAGACCCAGGAGCCGGTGCGCATGGAAGCGGCCAGGACCAGCACCCCGCCGGCGGCCAGCAGGTAGAACACCGGCACCGTCGACTTGCGCCCGGCGCGGTCGAGCACCAGCATGACCACCACGCCTCCCACCAGTGCGCCGACGTTGCCGATCAGGTAGAAGAACGGCGCGAACCCGTCGGGCACGTGCACCGCGGGCAGGATGAACAGGGCCAGGAAGGCGAACAGCCCGTAGTAGCCGGCGGCTTCCGAGAAGTCGAGCGCGCAACCCAGCGCCACCCGCCCCGGATGACGCCTGAGCAATTCACGGGTCTGCGCCCACACGCCGCGCTGTGCATCGCCCTTCACCGCGCCGCTCGCCGGCGCCTGCCACGACGTGCGCCCCTGCTCGATGCCCTGCACGACCTGCTCGGCCTCGTCGACCCGCCCCTGCTCGAACAGCCAGCGCGGCGACTCCGGGATGCTGCGGCGCATCAACGCGGTGCTCAGCGCGACCAGCGCGCCGAAGCCGAAGGCCACGCGCCAGCCGTATTGCGGCGGCAGCACGTTGACCAGGTACAGGGTCACCAGCGCAGCGGCGATCGCCCCCAGCGACCAGAAATTCATCACCGCCGCATTGGTGCGTCCGCGGCTGCGCGCCGGGATGAACTCGGCGATCGCCGAGTTGATCGCCGAGTACTCGGCCCCGACGCCGATGGCGGTCAGCAGCCTGAAGGCCAGCAAGGCGCCGTAGCTCCAGGCCGCCGCGGTCAGCAGCGTGAAACTGCCGTACAGCACCAGCGTGAGCAGGAACAGCCTGCGGCGCCCGAAGCGGTCGGCCAGGAAGCCGAAACCGTAGGCGCCGATCATGAGGCCTGCGAACCAGATGCTCAGCACCCACGACGCCTCCAGGTTGCTCAGGTGCCAGAGCTGCTTGAACACGCCGATCACGTTGCCGACGATGGTGACCTCGAAGGCGTCCAGCAGCCAGCCCACGCCCAGTGCCAGCGCCACCGTGGTGTGGAAGCGATTCCAGCGCACGCCGTCGAGGCGCCGCGTCATGGCGGTACGTTGCATTGCCGGGTCCTCAGCGGTCGCGGCGCGCCAGGCGCCAGGCGTCGACCGACCAGGCCCCGGGGCCCCACAACGCGATCATCAGGATCAGCCCGCCCCAGATGAAGTGAAACATGATCGCAGGCACCTGCAGCGCGTACATGTAGGACAGCAGCGCCACCAGGTTCACCACGAACAGCCCCACCGCGCCGAAGCGCCCGAGCAGGCCGAAGGCGACCAGCGGAGGCAACAGCAGTTCCCCCGCCGTGCCGACCACCGCCGCCACGTGGGGAGGCAGCACGGCGACGTGGAACTCGTTCTGGTACAGCCAAACCGTGCCCGCCCAGTCGCGCAGGCTCTGCAACCCGGAGTTGAAGAACACGTACGACACGTACAGCCGCGCCGCGAGCAGTGCCGGTGAGCGCAGCCAGTCGAGCACGCATTCGGCGATGCCCCACAGTCGCGCCACGATATTGCCCTGGATGGCGCCCCTGCGCGGCGCCACAGACGTTGCCTGTGTCATGAATGCTCTCCTCGATGGTGGACCGGGTCGCGCACGGCGTTGCGCCAGCGCTTGTCTTGCGCATTGGTCGCGGCAGCCGGGAGTTCCTGACACCCGCGCAGCGCCCGAGCGGTGGCGAGGCTGCCGGAGCGACGGGCAGGCGCGGCCGGCCCCGGTCGGGCAACAGGGGAGGCGATTCACGGGTGCCCTGCGCGTCGATGCGCGCGCCAGGGATCGGGCGGCCGTGGACGACGGCCGTGCACGGCGTGGCGATGACGCCGGATCAGGCGCCACAGCAGGCGCCCAGACTCCTGGCGCCCTGGACGCCGGCGGCGCAGGTCGCCGCCAAGCCCAGGGCCGTGAGCCCGGCGGCCAAGGCCGCGCCACGCGAGGCATGGCTCGCGTGATCGATGCCGGCGGTGGCCGCCTGCGTCGTCGGGCCGCCAGCCCGACGGAAAGACTCAGGACGTGGTGGGGGTGTTCGTTTCCTGCGCGGCCGGCGCGGGCTGCGCCTTGCGCTGGGCCTTTTCGGCCTTCTTCTGCTTCTTCTGCTGCTCGCGCTGGCGCTTTTCGAACTGGTAATTGGGCTTGGCCATGGGGCCTCCTTTCGGACGGATGGGTTCCCACCTTAGCACTACGAGGGTGGGTGGCTGTTGATGGGACGTGGCTCAACCCGCCGCAATCCCGGGCGCCAGCCCCGGCGCGTGCAGGCTCGGGCTCAGGGCTGCCTGGCATCGGGTTGCAGCGCCGGAGCGGCCAGGCGGAAGGCCTCCAGACGCAGGCAGGCCTGGTCGACGGCGGCGATTCCCGGCCAGCGCGACACGTCGACCTGGAAGCGCCGCGCGCTCTCCACCTGCGGCACCAGGTACACGTCGGCCAGGCTCGGGCGCTCGCCGAAGCAGAACTCCCCGCGCGAGGCATCGGCCGCGAGCAGCGCCTCGATGGCATCGAAGCCGTCGGCGATCCAGCGCTCGCACCAGCGCTGCACGGCTGCCTCGTCGGCGCCGAACTCGGCACGCAGCGCTTGCAGGATCCGCCGGTTGTTCACCGGATGGATGTCGCAGCCGACGATCGCCGCCAGCGCCCGCACGCGTGCGCGCCCCTGCGGGTCGGCAGGCAGCAGCGCAGGCTGCGGGTAGCGTTCCTCCAGCCATTCGAGGATCGCCGGCGACTGGATCAGCAGTGCCTCGCCGGTGTCCAGCGTGGGCACCAGGCCCTGCGGGTTGAGCGCGCGGTATTGCGCTCCCGCATGCTGCTCGCGGCGCAGGTCGATGGCCACCGTCTCGTAGGCCAGGCCCTTGAGATTGAGCGCGATGCGCAGGCGGTGCGAGGTGCCGCTGCGGAAGAATCCGTACAGCTTCATTCGCGGCTCCTTCAGTCCGGGTCGACCTGCGAACGGTGGGCGTGCAGGGCCTCGAAGATCGGCGCGTCGCTGAAGCGGAACAGGTCCATCGCCTGGCACGGCGCGGCCTGCGCCGAGAAGGGCTGCCACGACGGCACGACGAACAGGTCGCCGCGCGCAACCTCCCAGCTGCGCTCGCCCACGCGCACCGTGCCCTGCCCCTCGAACACCTGGAACACCGACGAGCCGACCTCGCGCCAGGTGCGCGTGCGCGCACCGGCGCGCAGCCGGTGCATCTCGGTGCGCATGGTGGGCAGCACGTCGCGCCCGTTGCTCGGGTTGGTGAAGCGAACCGCGGCGTGGCCCGGGCTGACGGTCACCGCGTGTCCCTCGGCCTCCAGCGCCAGCTGCTCGGCCAGCGCGCGGTCGGTGTCGACCCAGCGGTACGCCAGCAGCGGCGTGGCCGGCAGCGCGTCGGGCTGCGCCAGCGGACGCAGCCCGGGGTAGCCCCACAGGCGCTCGGAGCGCGAGCGCTCGGGGGTGCCCTTCTCCGCCGCGTCGAGCTTGTCGCGCCCGAACTCGAAGAACTGCGACTCGGTGTAGTAGGAAAAGGGAATGTCCAGCCCGTCGATCCAGGCCATCGGACGCGTGGCGGCGTTGTGGTGGGCGTGCCAGTTGCCCCCGGCCTGCGGCAGGAAGTCGCCGCGCGACATGCGAACCGGATCCCCGCCGACCACCGTCCACACCCCCTCGCCTTCGACCACGAAGCGAAAGGCATGCTGGCTGTGGCGGTGCTCGGGCGCGTCCTCGCCGGGCATCAGGTACTGGATGGCCGCCCACAGCGTGGGGGTGGCGTAGGGCTTGCCGCCCAGCGACGGGTTGGCCAGCGCGATCGCGCGGCGCTCGCCGCCGCGCCCCACCGGCACCAGCTGCCCGGCCTGGTCGGCCAGCTCCAGCAGGCGCTGCCAGCGCCACAGGTGCGCCTGCGCCCTGCTGCGCGGGTGCGGCGGCATGAGGTCGCCGATCTCGGTCCACAGCGGAACCAGCAACTCCTGCTCGAAACCCTGGTACAGACGCTCCAGCTGCGGCGACGGCTCCGGCTGGCCGGCTCCGGTCTTCATCTGCAGTCGCACCGGGCTCAGGCCCTTGTTAGTTTCCATGGCAATGTCTCCTGGCCGGCTCATTCGGGCGCGCCGACGCTCAGCGCGATCTCGCCCACTCCCGCCACGCTGCCCTCGAGGCGGTCGCCGGGCTGCACCGGCCCGACTCCCTCGGGGGTGCCGGTGTAGATCAGGTCGCCCGGCTGCAGGTGGTACAGGGTCGACAGGTCGGCGATCAGTTCGCGGATGTTCCAGATCAGCTTGTCCACGTCGGAGTTCTGGCGCACCTGGCCGTTGACCCGCAGCTCGATGGCCCCGCGCTCGATCACCACGCCGGGCATCGGCACGATCTCCGACAGCACCGAGCCGTGCTCGATGTCCTTGCCGGTATCCCAGGGCCGGCCCTTGTCGCGCGCCGCCAGCTGCAGGTCGCGGCGGGTCATGTCCAGGCCGCAGGCGTAGCCGTGGATCAGCTCGTGCGCCTGCGCCTCGGCCACGCGAAAGCCTGGCTTGCCGATGAGCACCACCAGCTCCATCTCGTAGTGGTAGTTGGAGCTGCGCGGCGGATACGGCACCGTGGCGCCCGACTCGACCAGCGTGGACGGCGACTTGGTGAAGTAAAAGGGCTGCTCGACCGACTTGTCGACCGGGCGCCCCATCTCGGCGGCATGGGCGTGGTAGTTGCGCCCGACGAAGAACAGGCGGTTGACGGGGGCTCGCTCGGCGCGGCCGCGCACTGCGGCCGACGGCGTGCGCGGCGGGGTCCAGAGATAGGTGGCGGAGCTCATCGGGGGTCCTTCAGGCGGTGGGGGGAGAACAGGCGAAAGCCCTGGCGCCCGGGGTGCGGGTCGGCCAGGGCCGCTCGGTCAACGGGCGAGGCAGTTGTCGATGCGCCAGCCGTACAGCCATTGCATGGCGTCGTAGAAGCCCTGGGTGCTGCGGCCCTTCCAGAGGTCGTTGCGCACCAGGCGCTCGACCCCCTTGGCGTGATAGATACGCCCCATTTCGCGGCTGGACAGCACGATGCGCGCGGTGCGCGCGACGCGCGAGCGCTGGTACAGCTCGAAGGCCGGCGCGATGGCGTTGTCGTGCTCGCGCAGCGCCTCGCCCAGGGTCACCGCGTCCTCGATGGCCATGCAGGCGCCCTGGGCCATGTATTGCGTGGTCGGATGCGCGGCGTCTCCCAGCAGGGTCACGCGACCGAAGCTCCAGGTGCCGATGGGCTCGCGGTCGGCGGTCGCCCAGCGCTTCCAGCTCTTGGGCATGTCGATGAGCTGGCGCGCCTGCGGGCACACCTCCTGGAAGTAACTCTGCACTTCGTCTCGGCTTCCTTCGGTGACGCCCCACTGCTCCTGCTGGCGACTGTGGAAGGTGACCACGACGTTGTACTGCTCTCCACCGCGCAGCGGGTAATGCACCAGGTGGCAGTTGGGGCCGACCCAGATGCTGGCGGCGTTCCACTGCAGGTCGGCCGGGAACTCGTTGCGGTCGACCACGGCGCGATACACGACGTGGCCGGTGACCCTTGCCGGGTCGCCCACGTAGGCCTCGCGCACCACGGACTTGACTCCGTCGGCGCCGATCAGCGCGTCGCCGCGATGCACCTTGCCATGCTGGTCGGTCACCGACACGCCGCTTTCATCCTGCTCGACGCGCTCGATGCGGGTCGAGGTCAGCAGCTCGACGTCGCGGCTTTGCTGCACGCCCTCGAGCAGCGAGCCGTGGATGTCCACGCGGTGGATCACCGCGTAGGGGTTGCCGAAACGTTCGAGGAACTCCGCACCGGTGGGAATTCGCCCGACCAGCGAACCATCGATGGCGTCGTGCATCACCATGCAGTCGGTGTAGACGGCGCGCGCACGCGCGCGCTCGCCGACGCCGAGCGCGTCGAGCGCGTTGAAGGCGTTCGGCCCGAGCTGGATTCCGGCGCCGATCTCCCCGATCTGCGGCGACTGCTCGAGCACCTTGACCGAGAACCCGCGCCGGGCCAGCGCCAGCGCCGCGGCCAGGCCGCCGATGCCTCCGCCCGCCACCAGCATGGTTCCTGCGTTCGCGACCTTGTTCATGACTCCTCCTGGATCGTGCTGATCATCAGTATACTGATGATCAGCTTACAAACATAATGAATGCCCCGGAGCCCGCTCGGGCGAGCGGCTCAGCGCGGCGCGCCGAGCCCCCAGGGCTGCGGGACGATGGCCACGAGTCGACGGAAGAACTCGCGAAACCACGGGTCGCTGTTCACCGCGTGGCCGTCCAGCGGGTCCGCGCGCTGCTGCACGCGCGGCAGCAGCGCCTCCCAGTCCTGCGGGAGCAGCAGCTCGATGGCGGTGGGCAGCACGCGGCTTTCCTCCAGCAGCATGTGGCGTTGATGGAAGCCCGCGTAGCTGGCCGCCTTGGCGGCGAAGGCGTGGCGCGCACCCGGGATGCCGGCCTCCATGTTGCCCAGCAGCGCGCGCAGCTCGTCGAGGTGCGCGCGGCTGGTGCCGTGCTGGCGCCCGAGCTCGTCGAGCACCTCGTCGAGATCCGAGGTACGGGCACGCACGGCGGGAAACAGCGCCTGCTCCTCCATCGGATGGTGATGGGTTTCCGGGTACTGGTCGATGTAGTAGATCAGCGACCAGAGCATGACGTAGTCAGGCTGCAGCGAGCCCTGCTCGACCGCCTGCGCGACATGGCGCAGGGCCTCGATCACCGCCGACAACGCACGATGCTCGCCGAGGATCGCGCCGACCACCCGTTGCTGCGTACTCATGGCTGTCCGCTCCCGTTGCCTGTCAATGACCCGTCACGCCGAGCCAGCGCTCGAGCGTGGCGGGTTCGGCCAGCAGCGCCTCGCTGCTTGCCTGGTGCACGACCTTGCCGCGCTCGAGCACCAGCGCCTGTTGCGTGATGGGCAGGATCTGCCACGCGTGCTGCTCGACCAGGATCATGGCCATTTCCGACGCCTGGCTCATCTGGGCGATCGACGCCAGCAGTTCCTCGCGGATCAGCGGGGCCAGGCCCTCCAGCGGCTCGTCGAGCAGCAGGATCCGAGGATTGAGCATCAGCGCGCGCCCCATGGCCAGCATCTGCTGCTCGCCGCCCGACAGCTGGTTGCCCAGGTTGGCACGGCGTTCGCGAAGCCGCGGGAACATCGCGTACACCCGCGCCAGGTCCCAGGGCCCTCGCCGCGCCACGACGCGCAGGTTCTCCTCCACGCTCAGCGACGGGAAGATGTCGCGCTCCTGCGGCACCCAGCCGAGCCCGGCGCGCGCGCGCCGGAACCCGGCCACCTTGACCAGCTCGCGCCCGGCCAGGCGAATGCTGCCGCGCGACTGGCGGGTGGCCCCCATCAGCGTCGCCAGCAGCGTGGTCTTGCCCATGCCGTTGCGCCCCAGCAGCGCCAGGCTGCCGCCGCTGTCCAGCGACAGGCCCACGCCCTGCAGCACCGTGCCGCTGCCGTAGCCGGCCCAAAGCTCCTCGACTTCCAGCAGCCTAGGCATGCAGCGAGCTCCCCAGGTAGACCTCGCGCACCTGCGGGTCCTGCGCGATCTGCTCGGGCGTGCCCTCGGTCAGGATGGCCCCGTTGACCAGCACGGAAATGCGCTCGGCGAAGCGAAACACCAGGTCCATGTCGTGCTCGATCAGCACGATGGTCACGTCGCGAGGAAGCTGCGCGATGATCTCGAACAAGGCGCGGCTCTCCCCGGTCGGCACGCCGGCGGCGGGCTCGTCGAGCAGCAGCACGCGCGGGCGCAGCGCCAGCGCCAGCGCGATTTCCAGCAGGCGCTGGCGCCCGTAGGCCAGCTCGCGCGCGGGTCGCCGCGCAACGTCGAGCAGGCCCAGGCTGTGCAGCAGCTCGGCGGCCTCGTCCACGGCCTGCGCGTGGCTGCCGACGGCGCGCCAGAGGCGCGCGCCGAGGCCGCGCCGCTGCGCCACCGCCATGACCACGCTCTCGAGCACGCTGAGATCGGGAAACAGGCTGTTGATCTGGAAGGTGCGCGCCAGCCCGCGCGCCACGCGCTGGTGCTGGGCCAGCCGGGTCACGTCGCGCCCGTCGAGCAGCACCTGCCCGGCGCTGGGCTCGAGGTAGCCGCTGAGCAGGTGGATCAGCGTGGTCTTGCCGGCGCCGTTCGGCCCGATCAATGCGTGGCGCGCGCCGGCGGCCAGGCTCAGGCTGACGTCGCTGGTCGCCGTGAAGCCGCCGAAGCGCTTGACCAGGTTGCGCGTCTGCAGCGCCGGTGCCGGGCTCATCGCGACCTCCACCACGGGCGCCGCGCCGCCTGGCGCAGTCCGCCGACGATGCCTCCGCGCGCCAGCATGACCACCAGCACCAGCGCGGCCCCCATCCAGAACTGCCAGTACTGGGGATTGAGGTTGGACAGCATGTTGTGCACCAGCATGAACACGGCGGCGCCGAGCATCGCGCCGTACAGGGTCCCGGTCCCGCCCAGAACCACCATCAGCAGCACGTCGGCGGAGCGCTCGAAGCTGAGCACGTCGATGGACACGAACTGGGTGGTCTGGGTGAGCAAGGCGCCCGCGATTCCGGCCAGCCCCGCGCCCAGGGTATAGGCGGCCACCAGGCGCGCTCGCACCGACATGCCCAGCGCGGGGATGCGCCGCGCATTCTGTTGCAGGCCGCGCAGCGACAGCCCGAACGGCGAATGGGTCAGGCGGCGCACCGCCCAGAACGCCAGGAACAGCACCACCGTGCAGTAGATGTAGGCCGCCCTGCCGTACAGCCCGAAGGAGAAGCGCCCCAGCAGCGGCGCCACGCTGATGCCCTGCAGCCCGTCCAGGCCGCCGGTCAGGCTGGTGTACTGGTTGGCCACCGCGTACAGCAGCAGCGCCAGGCCCAGGGTCACCATCAGGCGAGTGAGGTCGGCGCCGCGCAGCACCAGGAAACTGGTCGCGAAGCCGAAGGCCGCGCTGCCGGCCGCGGCCGCCGCCAGGCCGAGCAGCGGGTCGCCCCAGCCGTGCAGCGCGATCAGCCCGGCAATGTAGGCGCCGATGCCGAAGAACGCCGCCTGGCCGAGGGAGATGATTCCGGCGACTCCCAGCACCAGGTCGAGTGACAACGCGAACAGCGCCGTGATGGCGATCTGCGACAGCAACGCGAGGTCGTCGGGGAACAGGAAATAGGCGGCCACGGGCACGGCCCAGAAGGCGTATTCGGCCCAGTGCCAGCAAGCTGCCTGGCGCAGCCAGGCGGTGGACGAAGCGAGGTCGGACGGGTTGGCCATGGTCGTATCGTCAGCTCGCGAGCCGGGTGCCGAACAGGCCCTGGGGCCGTACCAGCAGCGCCAGCACCATCACCGCGTAGATCAGGAAGGGCCCGAGCTGCGGCAGGTAGTACTTGCCGGCCACGTCGACCACGCCCAGCAGCAGCGACGCGACCAACGAGCCCTGGATGCTGCCGGCGCCGCCGACGGCGACGACGATCAGCACGTACACGATGTACTGCAGCGGATATTCCGGGCTCAGCCCGAGCATCTGCACCCCGAGGGCTCCGCCGAGCCCGGCCAGCCCGGAGCCCAGCGCGAACGTGGCCACGAACACGCGGTCGACGTCGATTCCCAGGCCACGCGCCGCGCGCTGGTTGTCGACCGCCGCGCGCAGGCTGGCACCGAAGCGGGTGCGCGTGACCAGCGCGTGCAGCGACGCGGCCAGCACCAGGCCGACGACCACCAGCAGCAGCCGGTAGGCGTCGACGTCGAGCCCCGGCGCATGCCAGGTCTGGCGCAGCGCGCGCGGCAGCGTGAAGGCCTGCTGCTGGTCGCCGAACAGGTAGGTGGCCGCGGCCACCGACATGAACACCAGGCCGATCGAGAACAGCACCTGGTCGAGGTGCGAGGCCTTGTAGAGGCGGCGGTACAGCGCGCGCTCGAGCACCAGCCCGGCCAATGCCGCGGCCAGCGCCGCGGCGAGCACGGCCAGCGCGAAGGGCATTCCCAGGCGCTCGAGCACGAGCACGCAGACATAGCCCCCCAGCATGGCGAAGGCGCCGTGGGCCAGGTTGACGAAGTTCATCAGGCCCAGGGTCACCGACAGTCCCACGCTGAGCAGGAACAGCAGCATGCCCTCGGCGATGCCGTCGAACAGGATGGTCAACATGAGACCGCTGCGCCGAGCGCGCCATGTCCGGCCGCGCGGGCCGGAGCTTGCGCCGGGCTCACTTGCCCGGGTCCTTGACGTTCGGGACGGTGGCGAACTCGACGTTCTGCAGCTGCCCGTCGACCATCTCCACCTTGCGCAGGTACTCGTCCTGCACGATGTCGCGGGTCGCCGGGTCGATGGTCACCGGGCCGCGCGGACTCATCCAGTGCAAGCCCTTGACTGCGCTCATGAAGGCCGGCCCGCTGGCGTTGCCGTGGGTCCGGGCCAGCGCCAGGTCGATCAACTGCATGCCGTCGTAGCCACCCACGGCCATGAAGTCCGGGCGCAGCGTCGGCCAGTTCTTCTGGAAGGCCGACACGAAGGCCTTGTTCTGCGCCGAGTCGTGCACCTCGGAGTAGTGGAACGCGGTGACCACGCCGATCGCAGGCTTGCCCAGGCTGTCGAGAATGGCCTCGTCGGTCAGGTCGCCGGTGCCGATGAGCCGGATGCCGCTGGCTCGCAGCCCCTGGTCGACGAAGCCCTTCATCAGCGCGATGGTTCCCGCGCCCGGGGGCAGGAACAGGAACACCGCGTCGGGCCTGGCGGCCTTGATGCGCTGCAGGTACGGCGAGTAGTCGGGGTTGCTCAGCGGCGCCTTCACGTCGCCGACGATGCTGCCGCCATCGGCGGTGAAGGACTTCTTGAATTGCGCGGCGGCGTCGAAGCCCGGGGCGTAGTCGGCGGCCAGCACGAAGGCCTTGTGCACGCCGTTTTTCGCGGCCCAGTCGGCGATGACCTTGGCGCTTTGCGGCAGGGTCATCGAAACCCGCACGATGTAGGGCGACTTGGTGGTCACCGACGAGGTCGCGGCGTTCATGATCACCATCGGGACCTTGGCCTCGGTGGCCAGCGGCGCCACCGCGAAGGCCGACGGCGTGAGGGCGAAGCCGGCCAGCAGGTCGACCTTGTCCTTGACGATCAGCGACTGGGCCAGGCGCTTGTCGACGTCACCGGAGGTGCCGGGTGCGTCGTTGCGCAGCACGATCTGCACCTTGCGCCCGCCGACCATGCCGCCGTGCTCCTTGAGCCACAGCTGCACGCCGTCGCTGATCTCGGAGCCGTAGGTCGCGAAAGGACCCGACATCGGCAGGATCAGGCCGATCTTCAGCGGTTCGGCCGCGTGCGCGTTGGCAAGCATGGCGGCAGCCGCGGCCGCGGCGCCGAAGGTCATCTTCCAGTTCATCCCGATCTCCCCGATGGCGAGCCCATCGCGTAATGTGTGTATACGAACGATCAGTATGCTGATTATTTGCCCGGCATTCATTGGGGATTACCCTGATCCAGCCGCCCCGGGGCTGGCTCAGGCGCCGCGACTGGGCGCCCGGCTCAACCCGTTGTTGGCGTCGACCAGGCGATGCAGCATGCGCAGGAATTCGGCGCGCTCGGCAGGCGACAGCGGCTCGAGAATGCGGTCCTGCGTTCGCAGCACGCTGGGCAGCGCGGCATCGAGCAGTTCGATGCCGTCGGCGGTGGCCTGCAGCAGGCGCACGCGCCGGTCGTCGGCAGAGGAATTGCGTCGCACCAGGCCGCGCGACTCGAGGCGATCGATGACGCCCGCGATGGTCGACGTGTCGAAGCCGATGGATCGCGCGAGGCTTCGCTGGTCCAGCCCGGGGCTGTTGCGCACCGCCTGCAGCGCGGCGTACTGCACCGGCGTGAGTCCGTGCTGTTCGTTCTCCTGCAGGAAAATCGCCACCGCGATTTGCTGCAGGCGGCGAATGTAGTGTCCCGCCAACGATTCCAGCGAAACCTTCGCGGACGGTGAGCTTTTCTTGGTCAAGGTGTTCGGCGGCAGCAGCGACAGTACGGGCGGCGCGATCGCGCCGGCAATCCTTTCATTGTGACCGCACCGCGGTCTGCCGGCAACATGGCCCGCAGCGGCCGCGCGCCGATCCGCGCGCCCGGCGGACCCGGGCTACGCCGGCTCGCCCCGGCGCGCCAGACCCGCGGCCCGGCGCCCGGCGCGCACGGCGTCGGCCAGTTGCCCGAGCAAGTCGACGGTGGCCTGCCAGCCGATGCAGCCATCGGTGATGCTCTGGCCGTAGCGCAGCGCCGCGGGGTCGCCGGCGAGGGTCTGCCGACCCTCGACCAGGTGGCTTTCCAGCATCACGCCCAGAATGTGCCGGCTGCCGCTGGCGATCTGCGCGGCCACGTCCGCAGCGACCTGCGGCTGGCGCCGGAAATCGCCGCCGCTGTTGGCGTGGCTGCAATCGATCATCACGCGCGCCGGAAGCTGCGCGGAACGCAGCGCGGCTGCCGCGGCCTCCACGCTGGCCGCGTCGTGATTGGGCCCCGATTCGCCACCTCGCAGGATCAGGTGGCAGTCCGGGTTGCCGGTGGTGGTGACCACGATGGCGCGGCCCTCCAGCGAAATCGACGGAAAGCGATGCGACTGGGCAGCCACCACGATGGCGTCCACCGCGGTCTGCAACTTGCCGCTGGTCGGATTCTTGAAACCCAGCGGCGCCGACAGCGCCGAGGCCATCTGGCGATGCAGCGGGCTCTCGGTGGTGCGCGCGCCGATCGCCCCCCACGACAGCAGTTCGGCGTAGTACTGGGGAGTGACCAGGTCCAGGATCTCGGAGGCCGCGGGAACTCCCAGCCGCGCACACTCGACCAGCAGCTTGCGGGCGCCCAGCAGGCCCTTGTGGATGTCGCCCCGGCCGTCGAGGTCGGGGTCGTAGATCATGCCCTTCCAACCCAGCCGGGTGCGAGGCTTCTCGAAGTACACGCGCATCACCGGCAGCAGCGCGTCGCCCACGCTGGCCGTGGCGTCGCGCAGGCGCGCCGCGTATTCCAGCGCGGCGGCGGTGTCGTGGATCGAACAGGGGCCGGTGACCACCATCAGGCGGTCGTCGCGGCCGTGCACGATGTCTCGCACCGCGTCGCGCGAGCGCGCGACGAACTGCGCCTGCTCCTCGCCGGCCGGCACGGCCAAGCGCAGCTCGCTCGGGGACGGCAGCAGTTCCTCGGCCGCGATGTGCAGGTCGGCGATTCGGGTGGGCATGTCCGGGCAGGCGTTGCGGGCGTTGCGGGCGTTGCGGGCGTTGCAGGCGTTGCGGGAGTCGCCGGCATGGCAGCCGCGCGCCCGCCGCATGATAGTGGCGCGCGGTCGCCGGCAGCGCCGTGGTGGAAAGTGTGCGGTGGCCGACCATGCCGGACCATCGCCGCTACGATCC
>JAKCDM010000007.1:0-21615 GCA_021841865.1 Pseudomonadota bacterium | reverse complement strand
GGCGTTGCGGGAGTCGCCGGCATGGCAGCCGCGCGCCCGCCGCATGATAGTGGCGCGCGGTCGCCGGCAGCGCCGTGGTGGAAAGTGTGCGGTGGCCGACCATGCCGGACCATCGCCGCTACGATCCACAGCCTGCGCCAGCTGCGGCGGCACTTCACCGAGCCGATGCGAAGCGCGCGCCGGATCATCGGCGGCGCGCTGCCGAGCGGCACCCTGCCGACGGCCCCGAGCAGCGGCGTCGTGGACGCCCGAGCGGGAAGTCGCGCTGCGCCCGGTCTGGCGCATGACCACGGAGATCTCGCTCGGAGCCTGAGCCCGGGCGAGGCAAAACACAAGGAACGACATGAGCAGTCTGCATCTGGGCGCCGCGCGCGCCATCGTCGACGGGGCGTTGCAGCGCGCCCGTCACCAGGGCTACAAGCCGATGGGGGTGGCCGTGGTGGACGCCGCCGGAGACCTGATCGCCTTCCTGCGCGAGGATGGCGCCAGCGCGCTGCGCCTGGACATCGCCACCGGCAAGGCGGCCGCGGCCGTCGGCATGGGCGCCAACAGCCGCGCGCTGGCCGAGCGCGCGGCGACGCTGCCGGCGTTTTTCGCGACCATCGCCACGGCGAGCGGGCGCAAGTTCATCCCGCAGACGGGAGCGGTGCTGATCGTAGGTGGCGACGGCAAGGTGCTCGGCGCCGCCGGGGCCTCCGGCGGCACCAGCGACGAGGACGAGGACATCGTCAAGGCCGGCATCGAGGCCGCCGGGCTGCGCCACGCCTGATTCAGGCTGCGCTGCGCCGGCGCAGCGCAGCGGAAGCTCCGGGTCAGCGAGCGCCGGCTGCGGCCGGGGTTTGACAGCGAGCTTTATTTCCACGATTATTGAAATATGGAAACATTGAACGCCGCCGAACTGCTCGCCGCGCTCGGCCACGACTCCCGCCTGTCGATCTACCGCCTGCTGGTGCAGGCGGGCCCGCAGGGCATGCCCGCCGGGGCGATCGGCGAGCGCCTGGCCCTGCCTGCGCCGACCCTGTCCTTTCATCTCGCGCACCTGAACCGCGTGGGTCTGGCGAGCAAGCGCCAGGAAGGACGCTTCGTGATCTACGCCGCCGACTACCCGGTGATGGACCAGCTGCTGGGCTTTCTCACCGCCAACTGCTGCGGCGGCAACCCCTGCCTGCCCACGGCCGGCGCATGCGGCGGCGCCACCTGCGCCGGCGGCGACAACCGGGCAAGACAGGAGCAACACGCATGAGCACCTCGATTCGCAACGTGCTGGTGCTTTGCACCGGCAATTCCTGCCGCTCGCAGATGGCCGAGGCGCTTCTCAACCACGACCTCGCCGGCCGCGTGCATGCCAGCTCGGCCGGAATCAGCCCGCAGCCCAGGGTCGCCGACGGCGCCATCGAGGCGCTGCGCCTGGCCGGCCTGCCCACCGACGGCCTGCATCCGAAGGACCTCGACACCCTGCTCGACCAGCCCTTCGACCTGGTGGTCACGGTGTGCGACAACGCGAAGGAAGCCTGCCCTGTGTTTCCGCGCCCGGTGCCGAGCATGCACCTGCCGTTCCACGACCCGCACGGCGAGCCGCTGGAGAGTTTCCTGCGGGTGCGCGACGACATCCGCGCGCGCCTGGTGCCCGCGGTGCGCGAGGCCCTCGGGCTGGGGGCCCGCCCATGAGCGCGCCGCACGGCCGTTCCGAAGGCGCGCTCAACTCCCTCGGGGAGTCGAGCGTAGCGAGGAGGGCAAATCCATGAGCGCGCCGCACGGCCGTTCCGAAGGCGCGCTCAACTCCCTCGGGGAGTCGAGCGTAGCGAGGAGGGCAAATCCATGAGCGCGCCGCACGGCCGTTCCGAAGGCGCGCTCAACTCCCTCGGGGAGTCGAGCGTAGCGAGGAGGGCAAATCCATGAGCGCGCAATGCGAAGTGGTCGCGCGCGCGGCCGGCGGCGCGCCGATGAGCGTGTTCGAGCGCTGGCTCACGCTGTGGGTGTTCCTGTGCATCGTCGCCGGCATCGCCGTCGGCCAGGCCTTCCCGGCGCCGTTCCACTGGCTGGGAGGGCTGCAGATCGCGCAGGTCAACCTGCCGGTGGGGCTGCTGATCTGGGTGATGATCATCCCCATGCTGATGAAGGTGGATTTCGGCGCGCTGCATGAAGTTCGTCGCCATGTTCGAGGCATCGGCGTCACGCTGTTCGTCAACTGGCTGGTCAAGCCGTTCTCGATGGCGCTGCTGGGCTGGGTGTTCATCCGCCACCTGTTCGCGCCATGGCTGCCGGCTGCGCAGCTCGACTCCTACATCGCGGGCCTGATCCTGCTGGCCGCGGCGCCCTGCACCGCGATGGTGTTCGTGTGGAGCCGGCTGTCGGGAGGCGACGCGCTGTTCACGCTGTCGCAGGTGGCGCTCAACGACTCCATCATGGTGTTCGCGTTCGCCCCCATCGTCGCGCTGCTGCTGGGAATCTCGGCGATCCACGTTCCGTGGGCCACCTTGCTGTTCTCGGTGCTGATGTACATCGTGGTCCCGCTGGCACTGGCACAAGGATGGCGCGCGCTGCTGCTGCGACGCGGGCAGGCCGCCTTCGACGCGGCGCTCGCGCGCATCGGCCCGGCTTCGATGCTGGCACTGCTGGCCACGCTGGTGCTGCTGTTCGCGTTCCAGGGCCCGGCGATCGAGGCGCAGCCGCTGGTCATCGCGCTGCTGGCCGTGCCGATCCTGATCCAGGTGCTGTTCAACTCGGGCCTGGCCTACCTGCTGAACCGTGCGGTCGGCGAGCAGCATGCGATCGCCTGCCCCTCGGCGCTGATCGGCGCCAGCAATTTCTTCGAACTGGCGGTGGCCGCGGCGATCAGCCTGTTCGGATTCCAGTCGGGAGCTGCGCTGGCCACCGTGGTCGGCGTGCTGATCGAGGTCCCGGTGATGCTGCTGGTGGTTCGCCTGGTGGGCGCCACTCGCGGCTGGTACGAGCAACGAGGAGCAACGGCATGAAGCGCTTTCACGTGCATGCGCACGTCGACGACCTGCAGGCGAGCATCGCCTTCTACACCCGGCTGTTCGGCGCCGAGCCCACGCGGGTCGAGTCCGACTACGCGAAGTGGATGATCGACGACCCGCGCCTGAATTTCGCGATCTCCACCCGCGGCACCAGCGCCGGAATCGATCACCTGGGAATCCAGGCCGACAGCGACGAAGAGCTGGCCGAGCTCAGGCAGCGCGCGCAGGCGGCCGACGCCGGCTTGCTCGACGAAGGCGCCACCACCTGCTGCTACGCGCGCAGCGACAAGCACTGGGTCACCGACCCGCAGGGAATCGCGTGGGAGCATTACCGCACGCTGGGAGACATCCCGGTGTTCCGCGAGGCGACCCAGAACGCATCGGCCGCGGCCTGCTGCAGCCCCGCCGCTGCCGCCGCTGCCACCACCGCGTCCTGCTGCGCGCCGCAGCAGGACGCGCAGGCCGCTGCCAGCGGCTCCCCCGACCCGGATTCCCGCGGCAGCGCCTGCTGCACGCCGGCAGCGCAAGCCAGGCCCGGCCGCTGCTGCTGAAGACCATGCGCCAGCCCGAGGCCTCGCGCGGGCAGTCCGGAGTCGACTCCGGATTCGAATGCGTGCTGCGCGCGTGGCAGTCCCACGAGGCCGAACTGCTGGGGTTCCTGAGGCATCACGCGAGCGACGCCGATTCCGCCCAGGACCTGCTGCAGGAAGTGTTCGTCAAGGCCCTGCGCCAGGGCCGGGGCTTCTGCACGCTGGACAACCCGCGCGCCTGGCTGTTCCAGGTCGCGCGCAACGCGCTGATCGATGCCGGGCGCATGCAACGGCCCAGCGTCGAACTTCCCGACGAGCTGGCCGCGCCGCCCGCCGACGAGCGCGCTCCGGTCGACGCGCTCGACGCCTGCATCGCGCGCAACCTTCCCTTTCTCGGCGACGAAGACCGCGACATCGTGCAGCGCTGCGACCTCGACGGGCTGACGGTGCGCGACTATGCGGAGTCCGCCGGGCTGAGCCTGCCGGCGGCCAAGGCCCGGCTGCTGCGCGCGCGCAAGCGCCTGCGCGACGCGCTGGTCGAGCGTTGCGGCGTGCGCTTCGACCCCGACGGCAGCGTGTGCTGCCACGCCCCGCGCAACGGCGCCTGACAGCGCCCTTCGGGCCGCACCCCGTCGGCACGTCTACCGTGCCCTGACCGTGGGTTTGGAAGGGGGTGCATCCTTTGCGGGGTCTTTTCGTCTCCCAGGACAGAGAGTTCCTGTCCCGAGGCCACGATGAACACACCCGCTGCCCCCGCCCCCGAGCTTGCGCCCAGCCCCCTGGCCGGTGGGCCCGCGCGCGGCCCCTCGAGCTCCGTCTGGCGCGCCTGGTTGCCGGCGCTGCTGTACGTCGGCGCCTGGTTCCCGTTGTACTGGGCGCTGGAGCCCGCCACAGGCGCCTTCACGCGCTGGCTCGCGGGCGTTGCGCACATCGCGCCGGGAAGCCACCTGTACTCGGCGCTCGCCTTCCTCGTGTTCGAGGTGCCCAAGGTGTTGATGCTGCTGGCGCTGATCGTGTTCGCGGTCGGCGTGCTGCAGAGCTTCTTCACGCCCGAGAAGACCCGCGCGCTGCTCGCGGGCCGGCGCCAGGGCGCGGGCAACGTGCTGGCCGCGGCGCTGGGAATCGTCACGCCGTTCTGCTCCTGCTCGGCGGTTCCGCTGTTCATCGGCTTTCTCACCGCCGGGGTTCCGCTGGGCGTGACCTTCTCGTTCCTCGTGTCGGCGCCGATGGTCAACGAGGTCGCGCTTGCGCTGCTGTACGGCATGTTCGGATGGCGCATCGCGCTGCTGTATCTGGGGCTGGGGCTGCTGGTGGCGATCGCCGCGGGCCTGGTGATCGGACGCATGAATCCGGTGCATCTGGTCGAGCCGTGGGTGTTCGAGATCCCGGCCACCGAAGGCATCGAACTGCGCGTGGACTGGCAGGCGCGCTTCGCGCAGGGTTTCCGGCATGTGCGCGACATCGTGCTCAAGGTGGCGCCGTACATCGTCGCCGGCGTCGGCGTGGGCGCGTGGATCCACGGCTACGTGCCGCAGGACTTCATGGCCCACCTGATGGGCAAGGGGGCCTGGTGGTCGGTTCCGCTGGCCGTGCTGATCGGCGTGCCGATGTATTCCAACGCAGCCGGGATCATCCCGGTGGTTCAGGCGCTGCTCGGCAAGGGCGCGGCGCTGGGCACCACGCTGGCTTTCATGATGTCGGTGACCGCGTTGTCGGCGCCCGAGTTCCTGATCCTGAGAAAGGTCATGAAGCCCCGCCTGATCGCGCTGTTCGCCGCGGTTGTCGCCACGGGCATCGTGGCCGTCGGCTACGTGTTCAACGCGGTGATGTAAGGCCGCATTCCTTCCAACGTTCGTTCCACGAGGAGTTGCATGATGATCGAGGTCAAGATCCTGGGTACCGGCTGCGCCAGCTGCAAGACCACGCAGAAACTGGTCGAGGAGGTGCTGGCCGCCAAGGGGGTGCAGGCGCGCGTCGAGAAGGTCGAGGACATCGCGTCGATCATGCGTTACGGCGTGATGAGCACGCCGGGCGTGGTGGTCGACGGCAAGGTCGTGCACGCCGGAGGAGTCCCGAGCCGCGCCCAGGTGCAGCAGTGGTTCGCGGGCTGACCCGGCGGTCCGGGTTCATACTTCGGCATCATGCCGGCCACCATCACGATCGAACCCGACGAGATCGAGCTCAAGGCGATTCGCGCCCAGGGCCCGGGGGGGCAGAACGTCAACAAGCTGTCGAGCGCGATCCAGCTGCGCTTCGACGTCGCCGCGTCGTCGCTGCCCGACGCCGTCAAGCAGCGCCTGCTGGCGCTGCCCGATCACCGCATCACCGAGCAGGGCGTGGTGGTCATCAAGGCGCAATCCCACCGCAGCCAGGACATGAACCGCGCGGAGGCGCTGCTGCGCCTGCAGGAACTGGTGGACAGCGTCGCCCACGCACCCAGGAAGCGCCGCCCCACGAAACCCACGCATGCTTCGCGCCTGCGCCGGCTCGCGAGCAAGGCCGAGCACGCCGAGCGCAAGGCGCGCCGCGGCAAGGTGCAGCGGGACCCTTGGTGAAGACGCCGCGGCGCACGACCGTGAGGGTCAGGCCGCCGCGCCGACCAGCTGCTGCAGCGTCAGCTCGACCGCAGCGGCATCGCTGCTGAGCGTGACCACGCCGTCCTGCACCAGGCACTGCAGGCGCATCGTGCGCTCGGCGAGCGCCGCCAGCGCCTGCGCCTTGTCGGCAGCCAGGCGCAGCACGGTCAGGTTGCGCAGTCGCGACAGCCTGCCGTGGATCTGCTTCCACCACAGCTCGCTGCTGCTGGAATGGCAGACCACCACGACCTGGTCGGCGCGCCCGCAGGCCTTGCGCAGCCGCACGTCGTCGGGCTGGCCGATGTCGATCCACAGCTTGATCGCGCCGGTCAGGTCCTTGACCCAGATCTCGGGTTCGTCGGGATCGAACAAGCCCTTGGTCAGCGCGATGCCTTCCTGCGCGTACAGCGCGTACAACAGCACGCGCAGCATCATGCGCTCGTCGGTCTCCGACGGATGGCGGGCGATGGTCAGCGCGAGATCGGCGTAATGGTTGCGATCCATGTCGGACAGCTGCAGCTCGGCCTTGTGGATGGTCGCCTTCAATGCCATGTCGCGCCTCGGGGTGAAAAGCGGAAAACAAAAGGCGCCGGCATGGCCGACGCCCGTGCGAGGGCACGCGCCCGTCGGGCGCAACCCAGGCCGGCATGGTACGTCGCAGCCGGCGTGGCGTGGACGCGGCACGCTCGCCAGGTGAGCGAAGCCGCAGGGCATGGCCCGTGGCACGGCCGATGATGTAACCAGACGCAAGAATCATGTTCTGCGATTACCTGAGCTCCGCAACGGAAATCAGGGTAAGTACTCGCATGCTGTCCAGGCAAAAGCACTTCTTTGTCGATTTCAAAAAGAATTGACATCAATCAAACCCCGGGAGGCATCGTGAAAACTACTGATCCGACGCCCCGCGGGAGCTCGGGCATGCCTGCAGCAAGATTTCGAAACAGCTGCCTACACTTCGCAGGCCTGTCGGGGGTGAAACACCAACAACACAGCCCCCGCACAGGAAGGCTCCGGCGGCTTGCAAACCGCCGGTTGGAATGCGCTTGCCCGAGGAGACTCTCCATGCAGCACAAGAACAGACCGGCAACCTATCGCCTGGCCCTGACGACGATGGCCGCGGCGCTGGCGATGGGCTGGCAGGTCTCGGCGAATGCCGCCGACTCGTCCACCCCGTCCATCCAGCACTACGCGTCCAGCGGCTCGGACAACCAGAACTGGATCCTGCCCGCGAAGACCTACGACAACCAGCGCTACGTGAAGCTGGACCAGGTCACCGCGTCCAACGTCGGCGAACTCAAGCCGGTGTGGAGCTTCAAGATTTCCGACAACGGCCCGATCGAATCGCCCGCGGTGATCTGGCACGGCACGGCCTACATCACGTCGGCGCACGACCACGTGTACGCGGTCGACGTGAAGACCGGCGCGCTCAAGTGGGAGTTCAAGGACAACCCCCACGTGATCTCCTTCGCCGCCAACCGCGGCGTGGCCCTGCTCGACGGCAAGGTGTACCTGGCGACCCTCGACGGGCACCTGATCGCGCTCGACGCCAACACCGGCAAGACCGTGTGGGACAAGGTGGAGGTGTCGGACACCGCCAATTCGTTCTACACGATGGACCCGATGCCCTACCACAACCCCACCACGGGCAAGACCGAGCTGCTGCTCGGCGTGTCCAACGGTGACTGGGGTGGCATCGGCAACATCTCGGCCTTCGACCCCGAGACGGGCAAGCGCCTGTGGAAGTTTCAGACCATCCCCGGCCCGGGCCAGCCCGGTCACGACACCTGGAGCGGCGACAGCTGGAAGCGCGGCGGCGCCGCCGTCTGGGCGCCGATGGCACTGGACGTGAAGAATGGCGTGCTGTACGCCAACGCCGGCAACCCGCAACCCGACTTCAACGGCGCGGTGCGCAAGGGCTCCAACCTGTACAGCGACAGCCTGCTGGCCATCGACATCCACGGCGCGAAGCCGAAGATGCTCTGGTACCACCAGTTCATCGGCAACGACACGCACGACTGGGACCCGGTCATGCCGCCGATCCTGTTCAACGGCAAGGTCGGTGACAAGACCATGCACCTGGTCGCCGACGGCGACAAGGCCGGCAACTTCTGGCTGCTCGACGCCGACAACGGCAAGGTGGTCAACCACCTGCGCGTGAGCATGCAGTACGGCCAGAACACCGCGCCGACGCTCAAGGGCAACGTGGCCTGCCCGAACACCAACGGCGGCGTGGAGTTCAACGGCGGCGCGTACGACCCCGGGACCAACATGTTGTACCTGCCGACGAGCAACGAGTGCGGCTTCTGGCGCTCGACCCGCAACGTGACCTACATCGCGGGGCAGTTCTACCTCGGCGGAGCGTTCCCGAAGTTCGTCGGCCCCAACACCGGGCAGCTCAACGCCATCGACGTCGGCACCGGCGTGTTCGCCTGGCGTGACCACGACGCGCTGCCGATGGCCGGCGGCGCGCTGGCGACCTCGACGGGCCTGGTGTTCACCGGCAAGCTCGACGGCCAGTTCGAGGCGGTGGACGCCAAGACCGGCAAGTCGCTGTGGTCCTACCAGACCGGCGCGCCGATCATCGCCGCCCCGGTGGCCTTCGAGCAGGACGGGCAGGAGATGATCGCGGTGGCTTCGGGCCCGGCCGGCAACCAGCAGTTGCCCGACCAGCCCAAGGCCAAGGAGACCGTGCTGACCATGTTCGCGCTCAAGCGCTGACAGGGCCTCGCATTGTCATGATCCGCAAGCCCTGGAAAAGGGCGGCATGCGCGGGGGCGATCGCTGTGTTCGCCCTCGCGCCCGGCGCGCATGCCGCGCCGGGCGCCGCCGACGATCCCAATGCTCTCGCGACGGCGGCGCTGCACGACCTGCGCGCCGCCGTTTCGGCCATCGTGGCGGCCGAGACCGCGACCTCGACCGGCCCCGCCGAATACCGCCATGACGCGCAGCGCGCGCTCAACGCTCTGGTCGGCGCGCACGGCGACGGCTTCGTGGCCAAGGACGGCAGCGGCGGCGACGCCGCCGGCGTGCTCGGCCGGCTCGACACCCTGCTCGACCGCGCCGATTCGCCTCCGTGGGTCGACGCCATCCACGGCGTGCAGGCCAACACGCGGGCCGCCGTCGGCAGCCTGGACGACGCGCTGCAGGCACGCGGCCTCGGCGCCTTCGAGGTGGCCGTTTCGAAGGCCCTGATCAACCTGCAGGTCGCGCTCGGACGCCCCGACGAGCCCGACGTGCTCGGCGGCCTGCTGGGCGCCATGGCCAGCACCGAGCTGGGCGTGCCCGCGGGCGCGCGCGTGCTCGACGCCTGCTCGCCCCCGACGCACCCCGGCTACGGCGTGCACGCCGGCTACTGGCTGTGGCGCGCGGTTCGCCTGGACGGCAACGACCAGACCCTGCGCAACTACGCCGGAACCACGATCCACAGGAAAGGAAACATGCTGATTTTCGACACCCCAGCGGCCCAGCTCGCGCAGGCGCAATGCGTGGCCCACGCGGCCGCGCCGGCGGCGCGCAGGCAGACCTCCTGGCTGCCCGCGCAAGGCCCGGCGCGGGCGCGGCTCGTGTCCTGGCAGCCGCAGCTGGCGGCGCATGCCAGCGACGCCGTATGGCGCCCCGCGCAGCAGCCCGCCAGCTGGATGAAGGTCGCGCTGGCGGCCGGCGCCACGCCCCCGTTCACCGCGGCGCAGGCCAGCGCCGGCGAGCCGATCTACGCGCAGCACTGCGCGAGCTGCCACGGCGACCATCTGCAAGGCGTCGCCGCTCCGGCCATCGCCGGGCACGACTTCGTGAGCACGGCGCAGAAGAACAAGTGGAGCCTCGGGGTGCTTCGCACCATCGTCACCGAGAACATGCCCTTCAACGACCCCGGCTCGCTGAACCCGACGCAGTACGCCGACGTCATGGCCTACCTGCTGGCATCGAACTGCTACACGGCCGGCAGCACGCCGTTCCCCGAGCACCACAGCGCGGCGCTGGACGCCATGCAGCTTCCCGATCCGCCAGCCGGCGCGCACGCCGATGCGCATGGCGTGTGCAAGCCCTGACGCGGGCCTGGTTCAGAACGAGTACACCAGGTTGATCGCGGTGTAGGTGTCGGTCTTCTTGCGACCCAGCGGCGCCGTGGTGTTGTGCAGCACGGTGTAGGAAAGCTTCAGCGCCAGCGAGCCGGTGATCGCGGTGGTCAACGCGGTCACCGATTCCAGCTCGGTGTTGTCGCTGCCGGCGATGGCGGTCAGGCTCTGGTCGAAATGCGCCTTCGACGTGAAGTGATAGACGAAGGCGCCGTGGGCGCGAACGATCGCGTCGCGCTGCGTCGGTCCGCCGTCGATCGCGGCCTGGCGATAGCCGGGGCCGATCTCGGCGCGCAGGTCCATGGCCCGCGTGTGCAGCAACTCGCGCCCCAGGCCGACCGAGGCCGAGGTCTGGTAGCGATAGCCGCTGAAGGTGTCGTGGGTGCCACGCAGGTTGCCGAACACGTAGTCGCGGTCGTCCAGCGTGCGCCGCGTGTCGAGTTCGCCGAACAGGCGGTTCGCAGTGGTCGTGCCCGACGCCGACGCGCGCAGCACCTCCAGGTGCAGGCGGTTGCTCCAGGGGCCGTCGGCGTAGCCCAGCGTGAACTTGCCGTCCAGGCTGGAAGTGCGGGAGTTGCCGGTGGTGGCCACTCCGCCGAGTTCGGCGGAGCCGCTCCACCCATCGGCGGCGGGTTTCGAGCCGGAGGTGCCGGCGAGCGCGGGGCCGCTCAGCGCGGCGGCCAGCAACAGCGCGAGACAGGGACGGGCGAGAAAGAGACGGGCGATACCGGGACGCGCAACGAGCATGCGTGCTTTCCTCCGTTCACGAATGGGGTCAAGGGGGTCGACGGCCCGCCCGGCTGCGGCAGCACCGGACGAGGTCGCGCCGAAACCTTAATTCCAAAATGGTCTAAAGACCAATTCCTGCCTGGGTCTCGTGGTTATATCGAAGGCAGCTTGCAACGCGCCGGAGCCTGAGGCACGCGCGCGCGTCCGCTCCGCGCGAGCGCGGCCTGCGTGCGTAGCGGCGCTAACCGGCGCGCTCAGCCCAGCCGGTATCAGCCCAGCCGGTAGCTGGCGTGGCAGGCCACGCAGGTCTGCAGCATGCGACCGAGCAGCATCTGCGGCTTGCGGGTGTCGCCGGTGGCCGTGGCGTCCTGCGCGGCGAGCACGAACCGGAGCCATGTCTTGCCGGGTGCCAGTTTCAAGTCGCGGCTCACGTCGCGATTCCTCGATGTTGTCGGGCCCATGCAGCCCGGGCAGGGCGCGGCCCCGAAGGCCTCGATGGTACTGCCAGCTGTATGCCGCTGGGCCAGGCGCTCAGCCCTGTGCGCGAATGCGGCTGCCCCAGAACGCGGCGCCGATGATCATCACCGTGGCGGCGACGATCGAGGCGTTCGGGCGCTGGTGGTTCACGGCCATCAACAGCACCGTCGACAACAGCGGCGTGAGGAAGGCCAGCAGCCCGATGCGCCGCGGGTCTCCGCGCTTGAGCGCTGCGTCCCACAGGAAAAAGGCGCCGCCGAGCGGGCCCAGGCCGAGCAATGCGACCAGGCCCCATTGCGCCGCGGACAGGCGGGTCGGAGGCTCGAGCAGCGCGTGGCACAGCAGGGCCAGCAGCCCGGCGATGGCCGCGAAGCCGCCGACCGCCGCGGTCGGGAAACGCGGCAGGCGCCGGGTCATCAGCGAATAGGCGGCCCACATCAGCGCCGCGCCGAACGCGAACAGGTAGCCCCAATGCAGGCCCCCATGCCAGCTCGACGCGCCGGCGTCGCGGCCGACGATGGCGATGGCGGCACCGGCGAAACCCAGCAGCGCGGCGGCGATGTGCCCGGCGCGCACCCGCATGCCCGGCAGGAACAGCGGCGCCAGCACGACCATTCCCAGCGGCCACAGGTAGTTCACCAGGTTGGCCTGCACAGGCGGAGCCAGGCGCAGGGCCAGGAACAGCAGGAAGTGGTAGCCGAACAGCCCGCCCACGCCGACCGCCAGCGTGGGCGCGGGAACGCGCCAGCGCCGAGGGTCGAAACCCGACAGCGGCAGCGCGATCAGGCTGCCGATCAGCAGCCCGCATCCGGTGAGCAGGAAAGGCGGAACCCGGGCCAGCGCCACGCCCAGCGTGGCCAGCGAACCCCACAACACGATGGCGGCGAGCGCGAGCAGGTCGGAAGTCATGGTCGTAGCGTAGTGCCTGGCGTCGCGCGCCTGTGCGCCGCGATGACCCAAGCTAGTGTCCTGTCCCGTGAATACCTGTCATTTCGCTGAGCCGTATCGGGGCGCAGGCAAGGCGCGGGTGCGGGGCCAGACGTCCAGTCTGGACCCCTTGCGCCCAGCCGCCGATCGCTCCCGCAGGCACCCGAACGAAATGCCAGGTATTCACGGGACAGGACACTAGTGAACAATGCACGAATCGCGCGCGTGCACCGCGGTGCCGCGCCGTGTTTCCGCGGAGCCCCCGATGAGCCAACCCCGTTTCGACTGCCACGACCCCCTGCTGCTGGACCAGCAGCTCAGCGACACCGAGCGCATGGTGCGCGACAGCGCGCGCAGCTACTGCCAGGAACGCCTGGCCCCGCGCGTGCTGGAGGCCTTTCGCCATGAACGAAGCGACCGCGAGATCTTCCGCGAAATGGGTGCGCTGGGCCTGCTGGGGCCCACGATCTCGCCCGAATACGGCGGCGCCGGGCTGAACTACGTCAGCTACGGCCTGGTGGCGCGCGAGGTCGAGCGAGTCGATTCGGGCTACCGTTCGATGATGAGCGTGCAGAGCTCGCTGGTCATGCTGCCCATCGAGACCTTCGGCACCGAGGAACAAAAGCACAAGTACCTGCCGCGCCTGGCCAGCGGCGAATGGGTCGGATGCTTCGGGCTCACCGAGCCGGGCCATGGCTCGGACCCCGGCGGCATGGTCACGCGAGCGCGCAAGGTGCCCGGCGGCTACGCCCTCAGCGGCGCCAAGACCTGGATCAGCAACAGCCCGATCGCCGACGTGTTCGTGGTGTGGGCCAAGGACGACGAGGGCGACATCCGCGGCTTCGTGCTCGAGCGCGGCGCCCGCGGCCTGTCGACCCCGGCGATTCACGGCAAGGTCGGCCTGCGCACGTCGATCACCGGGGAAATCGTGCTCGACGAGGTGTTCTGCCCCGACGACGGAGTGTTTCCCGGGGTGCGCGGGCTCAAGGGCCCGTTCACCTGCCTCAACAGCGCGCGTTTCGGAATTGCCTGGGGCGCGCTGGGAGCGGCCGAGTTCTGCTACGAGACGGCGCGTCGCTACACGCTGGAGCGCGAGCAGTTCGGGCGTGCGCTGGCGGCCAACCAGCTGGTGCAGAAAAAGCTCGCCGACATGCTCAGCGAGATCACCCTCGGCCTGCAGGCCTGCCTGCGCGTGGGGCGCATGAAGGACGCCGGCGAGGCGGCGCCCGAGCTGACGTCGATCATCAAGCGCAACTCCTGCGGCAAGGCGCTGGACATCGCGCGCACTGCGCGCGACATGCTCGGAGGCAATGGCATCTCCGACGAGTTCGGCATCGCGCGCCACCTGGTCAACCTCGAGGTGGTCAACACCTACGAAGGCACCCACGACATCCACGCGCTGATCCTCGGGCGCGCCATCACCGGAATCGCCGCGTTCGCCAATTGACCCGCAAGCCCGGCCGGCAGCCGTGGGCCGGGCAGGCGACGCGCTTCAGGCCGCCAGGCTCTGCGGATAGTCGCCGCCGAAGCGGAAGGCCTCGATTCGCGCCGGGGGAATGTTTCTCCACACCACCTGGGCGTGCTCGCGGGCGAAGCCCTGCGCCATGCCGTCGTAGCTGCGGCGCAGCGCGTAGCTGAACTGGATGAACATGGTGCCGGGAGTCGAGATGGCCGAGATCTGGTCCAGGATGCTGCGCACATCGTCGGCCGGCAGGCTGCGCAGCGGCAGGCTGGACACGATGGCGCGCACGTTTCGACGCTGCAATGCGTCGAAGCTGGACAGGCACGCGGCGTCTCCGCGGATCAGGCAGACCCCGGGGAAGCGCCGCGACAGCTGGCGCGCCAGCGCCTCGGAACGCTCGACCAGCACGAGGTCGCGCGCCGCCACGCCGCGGTGCAGCAGGGCCGCGGTGACCGCGCCGCCGCCTGGGCCGAGCTCGACCACCAGGCCACGCCCTGGCGGCACCAGCCCGGCCATGTGACGCGCCAGCACCGGCGAGCTCGGGCACACCGCGCCGATCTGCCGGGGGTGGCGAACGAACTCCCTCACGAATTGCCAGTACGCCCCGTAGGAACGCCAGGCCCCTGCTGCGCCGACATGTCGGCTTCTCCCGGCTTTGTGCATGGTTCTTGTGGTTGCGTCGCGCATGCGCAGCACCCGGACCGGATCCGCGCGCCCGCGAGCTTCGCCGGCGCATCGGCCGGTGGGCCTGCCGCGGGCAGTGTAGTCAGGCTTGGCTGCGCTGGGCAAGGCGTGCCCGCGCGCGGCGGTCCCGGGCGAGTCAGCACCGCGCGACGATCACCGCCTCGGCCCCCTGGGCGAAGCCATGCACCAGCGCAGCACGTAGCCGGGGTCCATCGCGGCCGCGCGCGCCAGCTCCCCGGGGCTGGCGCGCCGAGCTCGTGCAGGGTCTGGAACAGGCCGTTGACCACGCCGATGTAGGCGACGTTCAGGCTCATCGCGCCCTGCGCCTGACGTCGCAGGGTATCGCGCAATTCCTCGGGAGTGGGGTTCTGGGCGGACGTGGTTGCAGGGGCGCCGCGGCGCCGGTGAATTTCGAGAAGCAGCCCGATACTGTAGGGGGCAAATCCGCAACGCGCGTGGCCTGGTCCGCGTTTTGTCCTGCAATCGCGGCTTGCTTGCCAATGCCCCGCGGCGTCCAGCTCGCGAATCCCGAAAATTGCGCCCGGTCAACGTCGACCAGGGGCAGACTTCGTATCGTGCAGGACTGATACTTGAAGCTGCGCGGGCGGCGCCTCGCCCGCAGGGCATCGCGCCGTGCGCAACGGCGCGACGCCCGACCCAAGGGAGTGCGCAATGATCAACCCGACCGTCGTGGAGTTGTCGCGCTGGCAGTTCGCCGCCACCGCGCTCTATCACTTCCTGTTCGTCCCGCTGACCCTCGGCATGAGCTTCCTGCTGGCGGCGATGGAGACCATCTACGTCACCACGGGCAAGCCGATCTACAAGCAGATGGTGGAGTTCTGGGGCAAGCTGTTCCTGATCAACTTCGCGCTCGGCGTGGCCACCGGGCTGACCATGGAGTTCGAGTTCGGCACCAACTGGTCGTTTTATTCCGGTTTTGTCGGCGACATCTTCGGGGCCCCGCTGGCCATCGAAGGTCTCATGGCGTTTTTCATGGAGTCCACGTTCATCGGCCTGATGGTGTTCGGCTGGAAGCGCCTGAGCAAGGCACAGCACCTTGCCGTGACCTACCTGGTCGCGCTGGGCTCGAACCTGTCGGCGCTGTGGATCCTGGTGGCCAACGGCTTCATGCAGGACCCGCAGGGAGCGCATTTCAATCCGGTCACGATGCGCATGGAACTGACCAGCCTGCCGGCGCTGATCTTCAGCCCCGACGCGCAGGCCAAGTTCGTGCACACCAGCATCGCCGGCTACGTCACCGCGGCGATTTTCGTGTGCGGAATCAGCGCCTGGTACATGGCGCGCGGGCGGCACCTGGAGCTCGCCAAGCGCTCGTTTCGCGTGGCCGCGCTGTTCGGCGTGCTGTCCACCGCCGGGGTGATCACGCTGGGAGACGCGCTGGGCTTCATCGGCGCGCATGCCCAGCCGTCCAAGCTGGCGGCGATGGAAGCCATGTGGACCACCGAGAAGGCACCGGCGGCGTTCAACGTGGTCGCCTGGCCGTCGCAGCAGCAGCACCGCAACCTGTTCGAGTTGCAGGTTCCGTACCTGCTGACCCCGCTGCTGACCCACACGATGACCGAACAGGTCCCCGGCATCGACCAGATCGTCACCGACAACGCCGCCCGGGTTCGCTCGGGAATTCCCGCGGTCGAGGCGCTGCATGTACTCAGCGCCGACCCCGGCAACCCGCAGGCACTGGCCAGCTTCGACGCCCACCGCGCCGACCTCGGCTACGGTTTCCTGCTGCAGCGCTACGCCCCCGACGGCAACGTCGCCAAGGCCACTGAAGCGGACATCCAGAAGGCGGCGTGGGACACGATTCCCGACGTGTTCGCGATCTTCTGGGCCTTTCGCCTGATGGTGGCCTGCGGGCTGCTGATGCTGGGCTTTTTCGTGCTGTCGACCCTCTACACCCTGCGCAACCAGGTGCAGCACAGGCGCTGGTTCCTGCGCCTGGCGCCGTGGATGATCCCGGTGCCCTGGGTGGCCTGCGAAATGGGCTGGGTCACCGCCGAGGTCGGTCGCCAGCCGTGGACGGTGTACGGACTGCTGCCGACCTGGATGAGCGCGTCGACCCACAGCGTGGGCTACATGGTGTTCTCGCTGATCGGCTTCGTCACGCTGTATTCGGTGTTCATCGCCGTCGAGATGTACCTGATGCTGCGCTTCATTCGCCAGGGTCCGTCGTCGCACGGCGGCCCGCGCCTGGCCACCGCGGCAGGCGGCTACGGATCCGCGCTGTCCGGAGCCGGCGCGATGATGTCCCGGAGGGATTGAGCCATGGAACTCTATCTGGCACTGAAGGTCCTGTGGTGGCTGCTGCTGGGCGTGCTGCTCATGGGCCTGGCCATCATGGTCGGAATGGACATGGGCGTGGGAACGCTGCTGCGCTTCGTCGGCCGCAGCGACACCGAGCGCCGCGTGTGCCTGAACGCCATCGGGCCGCACTGGGACGGCAACCAGGTCTGGTTCATTCTCGGCGGCGGGGCGATCTTCGCGGCCTTCCCGCTGATCTACGCGACCGCGTTCAGCGGGCTGTACATCGTCATGCTGCTGCTGTTGTGGACCATGATCGTGCGACCGCTGGGGTTCGAATACCGCAGCAAGCTGGCGTCGCCGGCTTGGCGCAACGTGTGGGACTGGGCACTGCTGGTCAGCGGCGCGGTGCCGATGATCGTCTACGGCGCCGGCATGGGCAACATGCTGCTGGGCGTGCCCTACCACTTCGACTGGGACCTGCGCTCCTACTACACCGGCAGCTTCATCTCGCTGCTCAACCCCTTCGCCGTGCTGTGCGGGCTGCTGTCGCTGGCGCTTTCGGTGCACATGGGGGCGTCGATGCTGATGGGCCGCGCCGGCGGCGTGATCGCCGAACGCGCGCGCCGCGCCGGCTCCGGCGCGCTGCTGCTGGCGCTGCTGCTGTTCAGCATCGGCGGCGTCTGGGTGGCGTCGATGCACGGCTACGTGCTCGAGCACGGCCCCGGGGCAGCCGCCGCGCAGACCCCGCTGCAGCAGACGGTGAGCCGGCAGGCCGGCGCCTGGCTGGGCAATTACCGCGCCCATGCCGCGCTGTGGGCGGTGCCCTTGCTCGGCTACCTGGGCATGGCGCTCGCGCTGCTGGCGCTGCGCGCGCGCCGGCCGACGCTGGCGTGGTGGAGCGGCGCGCTGGCTTGGATCGGCGTGGTCGGCACAGCGGGCGTCGCGCTGTTCCCGTTCATGATGCCGTCGAGCACCGACCCGTCGCAGAGCCTGACCGTGTGGAACTCCGTGTCCAGTCGCACCACGCTGCTGTGGATGACCGGCTTCGCCGCCGTGTTCGTTCCGCTGATCCTGTGGTACACGAGCTGGGCCTTCTGGGTCATGCGCGGCGTGGTCGACGCGCAGGAACTCGAGCACGACGAGCATGCGTACTGACCCCCGGAGCCGGCCATGAAGACCCTTGTGCAGTTCCTGCTGTTCCTGCTGATCGCGCTGCTGGCGATCGTGCTCGGCGTGATCCTGGGCGACTATGCGCCGTGGTATTTCGCATGGCTGGTCGGCACCGTCATGCTGGTGCTGGTGTCGGCCGCCGGCGGCGCCTGGCTGGACACTCAGGAAGCCGAGCCGAAACCCTGATCGCGGCGCGCGATGCGCCCGTCCCGCAACACCACGACCTGGTCGACCAGCGCCTCCAGGCCGCCCAGCCGGTGGGTGATCAGCAGCAGCGTGCGCCCGCGCACCGCGTCGGCCAGGGCCTCGAACAACTCGCGCTGGGTAGCCGGGTCCAGCGCCTCGTCCGGCTCGTCGAGCAGCCAGATCGGCGCGTCCTTGAGCAGCGCCCGCGCGATGCCCAGGCGCCTGGCCTGGCCCCCGGACAGCAAGGCCCCGCCTTCGCCCAAGGGCGTCAGGTAGCCGTCGGGGAAGGCCTGGATCACGTCGTGCAGCCGGGCGCTTCGGCAGGCCGCCTCGACCTCGGCCTGCGTGGCATCGGGGCGCGCCAGCAGCAGGTTGTCGAGCACCGTGCCGTGGAACAGGTAGTCGTGCTGCCCGAGCACCGCGAACAGCTCGCGCGCATCGTCGCCGCGCAGCTCGCGCAGTTCGCATCCGCCCACGCGCACGCTGCCCTGCTGGTATTCGCGCAGGCGGGTCAGCACGTGCAGCAGGCTGCTCTTGCCGGCGCCGCTGGCGCCGACCAGCGCCACGCGCGAGCCGGCCGGCAGCTCGAGATCCACGCCATCGAGCACCCACGGCGCGTCGTCGGCATAGCGCATGCGCAGCCCGCGCAGGCTGAGCTCGCAGCCCGTCGGGCGCGCCGCCGGCCGCGCCGGCTCGGCGACCGCGGGCGGCAGCTCGGCCAGTTCGAACACGCGGCGCGCGGCAGCCAGCATCTCGCCGAGCAACTGCGAGGCCAGCGGCAGCGGCGCCACCGCCTCGAAGGCTCCCAGCGCGAACAGCGCGAGCATCGGCAGGTCCTGCGCCGGCAGGCGTGCCGCGGCCACGGCCGGCAGCGCCAGCGCCAGCGCCGATGCCAGCGCCAGGTTGGCGCACAGGCCGGTGGCCGCGCCCGACGCGCCCGCCAGGTCGCTGAGCCGGCGCTGGCGCGCCAGCAGCTGTTCGCTGGCGGCGTCGACCCGCTGCAGCCACGCCGCCTCGGCGCCGTACACGCGCAGTTCCAGCGCTCCGGCCAGCGCGTCGCCGGCCTCGATGCGCAAGGCATTGCGCAACTCAAGCGCCTCGCGCCCCGCGGCCCGGCCGCGACGCCAGGCCCACCACGGCAGCCCGACGCCGGCCAGCAGCAGCCAGCCGGCGCTGAGCAGTGCGACCCGCGGGCTGAACAGCGCCATCGCACCCAGCATGCCGAGCACGCCGACGGCGGCCACGCCGGCCGGCAGCAGCAGGCGCAGGTAGACCTGGTCCAGCGTGTCGATGTCGGCCTGCAGGCGCGACAGCAGGTCGGTGCTGCGCAGCAGGTCGAGCCGGGCCGGGGCCAGCGGCTCGATGGCCAGGTACAGCCACACGCGCAGGCGCGCCAGGATGCGAAAGGTCGCCTCGTGCGTGAGCAGGCGCTCGGCGTAGCGCCCTCCGGTGCGCGCGATGGCCAGCGCGCGGATCAGCGCCGCCGGAGTGAAATAGTTGATGGCGCTGCCCGCGACGCCGGCCAGCGCCATCGCGGCGATGAACCAGCCGGACACGGCCAGCAGGCCGACGTTGGCCAGCAGCGCCAGCAGCGCCACCGCGGCACCGCCGAGCATCCAGGCGCGCTGCGGCGCCAGCAGGCGCCACAGGCGCAGCAGGTCGGCGCGCGCCACGGCGGAGTCGTCGCGGCTCATCGAACACCCCCGGCCGCAGGGGCCGGCCCTGGCGGATCCTCCCGCTGCGCCCGCCACAGCCGGGCATAGGCGCCGCCGGCGGCGGCGAGCTGGCTCGGCGTGCCCTGCTCGACCACGCGCCCCTGCTCGAGCACCAGCACGTGGTCGGCCAGCTCCAGCGTGGCGAGGCGGTGCGCCACCATCAGCACGGTGCGCCCGCGCAGGGCCTCGCGCAAGCCATCCAGCACGCGCTGCTGCAGCGGGCCGTCGAGGCTCGCGGTGGGCTCGTCGAGCAGCATCAGCGGCGCGTCGCGCAGCAGCGCGCGGGCCAGCGCCAGGCGCTGCTGCTGCCCGCCGGACAAGCCGGCGCCGCGCTCGCCGAGCACCGTGTCGTAGCCCTGCGCGAGCGACTCGATGAACTCGTCGGCGCAGGCGGCACGCGCCGCGCGGCGCAGCGCGGACAGGTCGGCGTCGGGCGCGGCCAGGCGCAGGTTGTCGGCGACGCTGGCGGCGAACAGGTGCGGGTGCTGCGGCAGCACGGACACGCCGCGCAGCCACGCCGGCTGGTCGAATTCGCCCAGCTCGACACCGTCGATGCGGATGCTTCCATGCTGCGGCGCGGCCAGGCCGAGCAGCAGGCCGATCAGCGTGGACTTGCCAGACCCGCTCTCGCCGACCACCGCGGTGACCCGGCCGGCGGGAAGGCGCAGGCTGCAACCACGCAAGGCCTCGCGCCCGTCGGCGTAGGCGAAGCGCACGTCGTCGAACACGATCTCGGCGGGCGCCGTCGGCGGCAGCACGCCTGCCGCACGCGACTCGGCAAGCGGCAGCTCGAGCACCGGGCGAATGCGCTGCGCGGCGCCGATGGCCCCCATGCGCAAGTGGTACACGCCGCCCAGCGCGCGCAACGGCGCGTAGAACTCGGGAGCCAGCAGCAGCACGAAAAAGCCCTGCTCGAACTGCATGCGCCCGTCGAGCAGCCGGAACCCCACCAGCACCGCCACCAGCGCGATGCCGACGGTGGACAGGAACTCCAGCACCACCGACGACAGGAAGGCCACGCGCAACACGCGCATGGTCGCCGCGCGATAGTCCTCCGACACCTGCTCGACCACCACTGCCTCGCGCCGGCTGGCGCCCAGCAGCTTGAGCGTGGCCAGGCCCTGCAGGGTGTCGAGAAAGCGTGCCGACAGGCGCGCCAGGCGCAGCCACTGCTGCTGGTTCAGGTCCTCGGCGCCACGCCCGATCAACCACATGAACAGCGGAATCAGCGGCGCCGTCAGCAACAGCACCAGGCCCGACACCCAGTCCACCGGGAACACCGCCAGCAGGATCGCCGCCGGCACCAGCGCGGTCACGCGCGCGGTCGGCAGGTAACGCGCGAAATACGCCTCGAGCGCCTCGATGCCGTTGACCAGGCTGTTGAGCAGGTCGCCGCGCTCGGCGCCGCGCAGCCACAGCGGCCCCAGGCGCTGCAGCTGCGACAGCAGCTCGTTGCGCAGGCGCCTGCGCAATGCGGCGCCGGCACCAAAGGCCACGCGCTCGGACGCGCGAACCAGCGCGAAGCGCAGCGCGAACACCGGAAGCAGGGCGAGCAGCCACGGCAGCGCGTGGCGCAGCGTGGGGTGGGCCTGCAATGCGCCGGCGCCGACATGCGCGATCAACGCCGCCTGCGCAACCACCAGCGCGCCCGAGACGGTGCCCAGCGCCACCGCCTGGCGCAGCGGCCCGCGCAGGCCCGGAACGAAGCCCTGCAGGAAGCGAAGCGCCGCTGCGGGGTCGCCGGGCGGCGCCGGGGAGCGCGGGTCGCGGGAGGTGGACGGCGGGGCGTGCATGCGCGATCGGGGCAAAACACCAAGGGTACGCGAGGATTCGATCCCGCCGG
>JAKCDM010000076.1 GCA_021841865.1 Pseudomonadota bacterium | reverse complement strand
GCTGAGCCTGTCGGCCGGCGAGCGCCAGCGCGTCGCGCTGGCGCAGGCGCTGGCGCAGGACACGACCCTGCTGCTGCTCGACGAGCCGGTGAGTTTCCAGGATCCGCGGCATCACGCGGCGATGGCCTCGGTGCTGCGCGAGCATGTGCGCGCCGACGCCGGCTCGGCGCTGGTGTTCAGCGCGCACGACCTGAACTGGGTGGCCGCGCTGGCCACCCACGTGCTGGCGCTGCTGCCCGACGCCGGCTGGATCGGCGGCAGTACGTCGAGCGTGTTGCGCGCCGAGGTGCTGGAGTCCGTGTACGGTTGCGCGTGGCAACGCATCGAGCGGGCCGGTCGCAGCGACCTGTGGGTGGCGTCGGAATGACGCGCATGCGCGCGTTCACACCGTCAGCCGGCGCGTCGCAGGCGCTCGCGCGTCACATCGATGGCGTGGCACAGCTGTCGAACCCCGTCGAGTACCTGCGCGCCCATGCGCGGAAGCTCGTCGGGGTCGAGCAGCACCAGGCGGTCATGGCGCACGGCCGACAGCTCGGCGAAGCCACGCCATGAGTTCAGCGCGTCGCGCCTCGGCGTGGCCGCGACGATGAGCTGCGGATCGCGGGCCAGCACCGCCTCGCGGCTGACCTGCGCGGCCGGCGCATGCAGCTCGCCGAACACATTGACTCCTCCGCACAGGCGGATCGCGTGGTCGATCAGCTGGTCGGCGCCGATGGTCATCAGCGGCCTCGGCCAGACCTGGTAGAACACGCGCACCGGCGGGCCCGCAGGCGTGCGGCCACGCAGGGCATGCAGGCCGAGCTGGTAGTGCCGCGCCCAGGCTCGCGCGACCTCCTCGGTGCCGGCCATCTCGCCGATGCGCAGCACGGTGCGCGCGACGTCGCGCAGATCTCGGGTCTCGCTCCAGTACACCGGCACGCCCAGGCGCTGCAGCGCCGCCACCTGGCGCTGCGCAGTCCCCGAGCGCCAGGCCAGGATGAGTTGCGGGCGCAGTAGCGCGATGGCCTCGAGGTTGAGCCCGAAGGCGTCGCCCACACGCGGCAGCGAACGCGCCGCCGGCGGCCGGTCGGCGCCGCGCACCGTGCCGACCAGCGCCGAGCCGGCCCCGGCCGCGAAGCAAAGCTCCACCAGCTGCGGCGACAGCGCGACGATGCGTCGCGCCGGTGCGCGCAGCCGCAGCGTGGCGCCGGAGTCGTCATGCACAGCCACGTCGGCGTTCGCCGCGCTCGCCACGCAGGCCGGCGCCGCCAGCCAGGCCGGCGCGCTCCAGAGCAGGCGCCGGCGCGAGCGGCTCAGCGTGGTGCCGGGGTCTTGGGCTTGTACGGGCACAGGTCGTCGAGTGCGCAGCGCCAGCATTCCGGGCGTCGCGCCTTGCACACATAGCGTCCGTGCAGGATCAGCCAGTGGTGCGCGTCATGGGCGTATTCCGGCGGCACGACCTTCATCAGGCGGGTCTCCACCTGCAGTGGAGTGCTGCCGCGGGCCAGTCCGAGCCGGTTGGACACGCGCAGCACGTGGGTGTCCACCGCCAGCGTCGGCTGGCCGAAGGCGACGTTGAGCACCACGTTGGCGGTCTTGCGGCCCACGCCGGGCAATGCCTCCAGTGCCTCGCGGCTGCCCGGCACCTGTCCCGCGTGCTGCTGCACCAGCGCGCGGCTCAACGCCACCACGTTGCGCGCCTTGGTCCGGTACAGCCCGATGGTCCGGATATGCCCGGCCACCTCGTCCTCGCTCAGCCGGGCCATCGCGTCGGGGGTCGGCGCGGCGGCGAACAGCGCCGGCGTCGCCTTGTTCACGCTGGCGTCGGTGGCCTGGGCCGACAACACCACGGCCACCAGGAGTTCGAAGGGGTTGCGGTAGTGCAGATCGCTGACCGGCTGGGGGTTCGCCGCCTTCAGGCGGGCGAACAGCATCTCGACCTGGGCCGCCTTCATGTCGGACCCTCAGGTACGGCGGCTGGCCTGGCGCGCCTGCGCGCGCTCCAGCGCTGCGCGCACCAGCGCCTGCTTGCGCGCCTGCGCCGCGTCGGCCGCCGACCCGGCGGCGCCAGCGCCTGGCGAGCCGCCCGCGGCAAGCGGCGCGCTGCCTCTCGCCTGCTCGGCAACGCGCTCGCCGCGCTGTCGGTAGCGCCTGCGCGCCAGCGCGGCCTGCTCGGGGCTCCACGCCTGCCAGCCGGTGGCGTCGGCGTGCGTGGGCAGCGCCTGCATGTCGATGCAGTCGGTCGGGCAGGGCGGCAGGCACAGCTCGCAACCGGTGCACCAGTCGGCGAGCACCGAATGCATGCGCTTGGGCGCCCCCGCGATGGCGTCGACCGGGCAGGCCTGCATGCACAGCGTGCAGCCGATGCAGGCAGCCTCGTCGATGACGGCGACTCGGCGCGCGCTCTCGACGCCACAGCTGGCATCCAGCGCGATCAGCTCGCGGCCGGTGATGTCCGCCAGGCGCCGCACGCCTTCGACGCCACCCGGCGGGCAGCGGTTGATCTGCTCGCCGTCGGCCACGGCTTGGGCGTAGGCCCGGCAGTCGGCGTAGCCGCAGCGCCTGCACTGGGTCTGCGGCAGCGCGTCGTCGATCTGCTCGACCAGCTCGGGCGCGGACATCGGCGACAGCTGCGCTGGCTCAGGCGCTGCGCCTGCGGCGTGCCGTGGGCGCGGCGTCGGCGTCTGCCGCGGGCGACGCCGCGGCGGCCTCGCCATGGCGGGAAATGAAGGCGCCGACTCGTGGGTGCACCAGTTCGCGCCAGCGTCGTCCCGAGAAGATGCCGTAGTGTCCGGCGCCGGGCACCGTGTAGTGCTCGCGCCGGTCGGCCGGGATCGCGGTGCACAGGTCGTGCGCGGCCTGGGTCTGCCCGGCGCCCGAGATGTCGTCCAGCTCGCCTTCCACGGTCAGCAGCGCGGTGCCGCGGATGTCCTGCGGGCGCACCGGGTTGCCGCGCACGCGCCAGGTGCCATGCACCAGCGCGAAGTCCTGGAACACCGTGCGGATGGTGTCCAGGTAATAGTCGGCATCCATGTCCAGCACGGCGTTGTACTCGTCGTAGAAGCGCCGATGCGCGTCGGCGTCGTCATCGTCTCCACGCACCAGGTGCAGGAAGAAGTCGTAGTGCGACTGCATGTGCCGATCCGGGTTCATGGCCATGAACCCGGTGTGCTGCAGGAAGCCGGGGTAGACGCGACGCCCGGCGCCGGGATAGTTCACCGGTACGCGATAGATCACGTTCGATTCGAACCACTCCAGGCTTTTGTTGGTCGCCAGGTTGTTCACCGCGGTCGGGGAACGGCGGGCGTCGATCGGCCCGCCCATCATGACCATGGTGCGCGGCGTGGGCTCTCCGGAGGAGGCCAGCAGCGAGATCGCCGCCAGCACCGGCACCGTCGGCTGGCACACGGAGATCACGTTCACGTGGGGCCCGATGTGGCGGATGAATTCCTGCACATAGGCCACGTAGTCGTCGAGGGAGAAGGTGCCTTGCTCGGTCGGCACCATGCGCGCATCCACCCAGTCGGTGATGTAGACCTTGTGGTCGCGCAGCAGCGTGCGAACGGTATCGCGCAACAGCGTTGCGTGATGCCCAGATAGCGGCGCAACGATCAGCACGGTGGGGTGCGATTTCAGTTGCTGCAGCACGTCGTGGTCGTCGCTGAAGCGCTTGAAACGCAGCAGGCGGCAGAACGGCATGTCCAGCGCGATCTGTTCCTGCACCGCGACTTCGCGCTCGCCGATGCGCACCGAGGAAATCCCGAACTGCGGCTTCTCGTAGCTCTTGAGCAGCCGGTGCATCAGCTCGTAGCTGGCCGACACGCGCTGCATGCTGGGCGACTGCGACAGCGGCCACAGGGGATTGGTGTAGAACTTCGACGCAGCCTGCGCGAAGTCCGCCAGCGGACTCAGGATCGCGCGTTGCGACTCATACCAGTCGTAGATCATCGGAAGGCCCCTTGATGCACTGCAGCAATTGTAGTCGCTCGAGGGCCGCGGGGCATCCGGAGCCACCCGGGGGCGCGATGTCCCCAGGCAATCGTTGCCGATACGCTCAGTTCACTGCTGCATCACGGCGGCCATGGACTTGGCCACGTAGTCGATGTTGCCAGGGTTCAGCGCGGCCACGCAGATGCGTCCGGTGCTCACTCCGTAGATGCCGAATTCGCTGCGCAGGCGTTCCATCTGCCCGGCGTTCAGCCCGGAATAGCTGAACATGCCGCGCTGGGTGGTGATGAAGCCCAGGTCGCCGCGCACGCCATGCGCCTGCATGCGTTCGACCAGCGCCGAGCGCATGCTGCGGATGCGTTCGCGCATCTTGCCCAGCTCCTGCTCCCATTGCGCGCGCAACGCGGGGGTCGACAGCACCATGGTGACGATCTGCGCACCGTGGGTCGGCGGGTTGGAGTAGTTGGTGCGGATCACCCGCTTGAGCTGCGACTGCACGCGCAGCGCCTCGTCGCGGCTGGCGCACACGATGCTCAACGCGCCGACGCGCTCGCCGTACAGCGAGAAGCTCTTGGAGAACGACGTCGAGACGAAGAAGTTCAGCCCGGCGTCGAGAAACTGGCCGATGACCGCGCCGTCCTCGGCGATGCCCTCGGCGAAGCCCTGGTAGGCCATGTCCAGGAAGGGCACCAGGGCGCCGCTCCTGATGACGTCGATGACTTGCTGCCACTGCGCGGCGTCGAGGTCGTAGCCGGTGGGGTTGTGGCAGCACGCGTGCAGCACCACGATCGTGCCCGACGGCGCGGCGCGCAGCGCATCGAGCATGGCGGGCAGCGCGACGCCGCGGGCGGCGGCGTCGTAATACGGGTAGGTGCCGACTTCGAAGCCGGCGGCCTCGAACAGCGCGCGGTGGTTTTCCCAGCTCGGGTCGGAGATCAGCACGCGCGAGCCGGGCTGCAGGCGCTTGAGGAAGTCGGCGCCGATCTTCAGCGCACCGGTGCCGCCCAGCGCCTGCGCGGTGACCACGCGACCGGTCCTGACCGCGTCGGACTCCGCGCCGAACACCAGCGACTGCACCGCCTGGTCGTAGGCCGCGATGCCGTCGATCGGCAGGTAGCCGCGCGGCTTGGGGCTTTCGGCGATGAGGTTTTCCGCCTCCTTGACGCAGGCCAGCAGCGGCAATTTACCGTTTTCGTCGGTGTACACGCCGACCCCGAGATTGACTTTCGCCGGGTTGGGGTCAGCCTGGAACTGCTCGTTGAGCCCCAGGATGGGGTCGCGCGGAGCCATCTCCACGCCGGTAAACAGGGAAGCACTCATGGATGTTCGGTCGAATGGGATGTTGATGCGTTTCGGCGCCAGGGGGCTCGTGGGCCCCGGGTTCGCGCGGGATTCGCGCTCCCGCCACAGGACGAACGGCCGGTGCATGCCAGGTCCCGGCGCGGGCGCGAGGCTGCGAGTCCGCGGCGCGCAGGCGCGCCGGTTTCGGCACACCCGGACACGCGACGGTCGTCCCCTGCTCGACACCGCGACAGACACTGAAAACACCACAGATTAACAGCAACGCCGGCCCGAGGCGACGAAATCGTGTTTGCCGCAAAATGCTGATTTTAGGCTCGCTGTCGCCGGGTCGTGTCGGAGTCTCGCGCGTTGCGCGCGGCTGCGGCGCCCGGGAGCCCGCCTCCAGCCCGCCTCCGACCGCCGATCCGTCCGTCGCCATGCCCCGTCTCGTTGCTGCCGAGTCCTCCGCCCCCCCTTTGCTGCGCTTCGACGGCTCCCCGTTCCAGCTGCATCAGCCCTACCCGCCGGCGGGAGATCAGCCGGCGGCGATCGACGCGCTGGTGCAGGGCCTGCACGACGGCCTGAGCTTCCAGACCCTGCTGGGCGTGACCGGTTCGGGCAAGACCTACACGATGGCCAACGTGATCGCCCGCCTCGGGCGCCCGGCCATCGTGTTCGCGCCGAACAAGACCCTGGCGGCGCAGCTGTACAGCGAGTTCCGCGAGTTCTTCCCGCGCAACGCGGTGGAGTACTTCGTCAGCTACTACGACTACTACCAGCCCGAGGCCTACGTTCCCCAGCGCGACCTGTTCATCGAGAAGGACAGCGCCATCAACGAGCACATCGAGCAGATGCGCCTGTCGGCGACCAAGAGCCTGCTCGAGCGTCGCGACGTGCTGATCGTGGCCAGTGTCAGCGCCATCTACGGCATCGGCAACCCGGCCGACTACCACGCGATGATCCTGACCATGCGCGCGGGCGACCGCCTCGGCCAGCGTGACCTGATCGCGCAGCTGGTACGCATGCAGTACAAGCGCAACGACGTCGAGTTCGCGCGCGGCTGTTTCCGCGTGCGCGGGGACCAGATCGACATCTTCCCGGCCGAACACGCCGAGCTCGCTGTGCGCGTCGAGCTGTTCGACGACGAGCTCGAGTCGCTCAGCCTGTTCGATCCGCTGACCGGAGTGGTGCGCCAGAAGATTCCCCGCTTCACGGTCTACCCCAGCAGCCACTACGTCACGCCGCGCGAGCGCGTGCTCGAGGCGGTCAAGACCATCGAGGTGGAGTTGCAGCAGCGCCTGCGCGAACTGCGCTCGCTGGGCAAGCTGGTCGAGGCGCAGCGCCTGGAGCAGCGCACGCGCTTCGACCTCGAGATGCTTTCCGAGATCGGGCATTGCAAGGGCATCGAGAACTACACGCGCCATCTGTCGGGGGCCGCGCCCGGCGATCCGCCTCCGACCCTGGTCGACTACCTGCCGCGCGACGCGGTGATGTTCCTCGACGAAAGCCATGTGCTGATCGGCCAGCTCAACGGCATGTTCAACGGCGACCGCGCGCGCAAGCAGACCCTGGTGGACTACGGCTTCCGGCTGCCTTCGGCGCTGGACAACCGGCCGCTGAAGTTCGACGAGTTCGAGACCAAGATGCGCCAGGTGGTGTTCGTCTCGGCCACTCCGGCGAAATACGAGCAGGAGCATGCCGACGAGGTGGTCGAGCAGCTGGTGCGCCCGACCGGGCTGGTCGACCCGGAGATCGAGGTGCGTCCGGCCTCCAGCCAGGTCGACGACCTGCTGGGCCAGATCCGCCTGCGCGTCGACGCCGGCGAGCGCGTGCTGGTGACCACGCTGACCAAGCGCATGGCCGAGCAGCTCACCGAGTACCTGTCCGACAACGGGGTCAAGGTGCGTTACCTGCATTCCGACATCGACACCGTCGAGCGCGTCGAGATCATCCGCGACCTGCGCCTGGGCCAGTTCGACGTGCTGGTCGGCATCAACCTGCTGCGCGAGGGACTGGACATTCCCGAGGTCTCGCTGGTGGCGATCCTCGACGCCGACAAGGAAGGCTTCCTGCGCTCGGAGCGCTCGTTGATCCAGACCATCGGGCGCGCCGCGCGCAACGTGCACGGCAAGGCCATCCTGTACGCGGATGCGATGACCGACTCGATGCGCGCGGCGATCGGCGAGACCGAGCGGCGGCGCGCTCGCCAGCTGGAATTCAACCAGCAGCACGGCATCACGCCGCGCGGCATCGTCAAGGAGGTGCGCGAGCTGATCGACGGCGTGTTCGACGCGTCGGCTGCCACCACGCGTGCCCGCGCCCGCGCCGACCAGGAGCACGCGCGCCTGGAAAGCCTGGACGAGAAGGACGTGGCGCGCGAGATCCGGCGCCTGGAAAAGAGCATGATCGAGCACGCGCGCAATCTCGAATTCGAACAGGCCGCGCGGGTTCGGGACCAGCTCGCCGAGTTGCGCCGGCGCGTGTTCGGCGCCGGTTTCGACCACGACCTGGATGCCAGCAACGCCTGAGCCGGGCCGCCGGGCTACAGTGTGCGCTGGCCTTGTTCCATTCCCCCGCCATGTCCGAATCCGCTGCTCGCTACGCCGTGCTGTTCTGCTGCATGGGCAATATCTGCCGCTCCCCCACCGCGGAGGCGGTGTTCCGCGCGGCGGCTGAGCAGTCGGGCATGGCCGCGGAACTGCTGATCGATTCGGCCGGCACCCATGGCTACCACGCGGGCGAGGCGCCCGATGCGCGCGCGCAGCGCCATGCGCTGCGCCGCGGGCTCGACCTGGCGGGCTTGCGCGCACGCCAGGTGGCCGCCGAGGATTTCGCTCGCTTCGACCTGATCGTGGCAATGGATCACGACAACCTGGAGCTGCTGCGCCAGTCCTGCCCGCCCGGCATGGAGCACAAGCTGCGCCTGGTGATGAGCTTCGCGCCGCGAGCCGGCATCGATATCGTGCCCGATCCCTATTACGGCGGGCCCGAGAGCTTCGAGCGGGTGCTCGACCTGCTCGACCTGGCGTGCGCCGGGCTGCTCGGGCATGTGCAGGCCGAACTGCTGCTGCGGCGTCGCGAGTCGGCGCGCGCGCCGGGCTGAAGCGCGCGCGCCGGCGGCAGCGCTACATCACTTCGCTGGCCGCGGCGCGTGCCGACGCGTCGTGCTGGCGCATCGGCGCGTGGCGCTGCAACTCGTCGAGATGCTGTTCCATGAGCGGGTTCTCGCGCCCCAGGTGCGCGGCGATGGCCGCGCGCAGCCGCGCGTCGGCCACCCAATGGGCCGACGTGCAGGCCACCGGCAGCAGCCCGCGCGCCATCTTGTGGCTGCCCTGCGCGCCGCCCTCGAACAGCTCGTAGCCCTGTTCCAGGCAGAACTCCAGCGGCTGGTAATAGCACAGCTCGAAGTGCAGCAGCGGCACATGGCGCAGCGCGCCCCAGTAGCGTCCGTAGGCGCGCCGCAGCGCCGGGTCGAGCATGATCAGCGAGCAGGCGATGTCCTCGCCGTCGAGGCTGGCGACGATCAGCAGCAGGTGCTCGGCAAGCGCGCTGCCGACGCGCTCGAAGAACTCGAGGTTCAGGTAGGGCATCGAGCCATGCTCGGCATAGGTTCGCTCGTAGCAGCGCGCGAACAGGCGCCACGCCTCGCGGTCGATGGCCGTGCCGCGCAGGCGCCGAAGCACCACGCCGGATTGCTGCACCTTGCGCCGCTCCTGCCGGATCTTCTTGCGCTTGTCGTGGTTCATCGCAGCGACGAAGGCGTCGAAATCGGCCCACGGCTCGGCTGCCTGGCGCCAGTGGAACTGCACCGTGGTGCGCAACAGCAGGCCCGCCTGTTCGCAGGCCTCGCGCTCGGGCTGGGTCAGGAACAGCAGGTGCAGCGAGGACACGCCGGTGCCGCGCGCCAGGCGCAGCAGGGCCTGCAGCAGCGCGCCACGCGCTGCGTCGTCGCGCGCCAGCAGGCGTGCGCCGGTGACCGGGGTGAACGGAGTGGCCAGCAGCAGCTTGGGGTAGTAGTCGAGCCCGGCGCGCTCGTGGGCGTCGGCCCAGGCCCAGTCGAACACGTACTCACCCATCGAGTGGCCCTTGGCGTAGACCACGCAGCCGGCGGCGAGCCCGCCGGCCGCGTCGTACAGGCGCAGCACCAGCGCCTGCCAGCCGGTCGCGGGCACGGCGCAGTCGCTGGCCTGCAGGGCGAGCAGCCAGGCGTGGCGCTGGAACACCGTGGTTCCGGGCGTGGCGTCGACCAGCGCATCCCACTGCGCGGCATCCACGCCGTGCACCCCTTCGGTGATGTCGATGCGAAAATCCCCGTCCATGCCCCTGTCCATCGCAATTGCCCAATTCAATCCCACGGTCGGCGACCTCGCCGGCAACGCCCGCGCCATCGAGCTGCTGGCCGAGCAGGCGCACGCGCGCGGCGCGTCGGTGCTGCTGACGCCCGAGCTGGCGCTTACCGGCTATCCGCCGGAGGACCTGCTGCTGCGCCCGGCCTTCATGGGCGCGGTCGAGCAGACCCTGCGCGAGCTGGCCGGGCGCCTGCGCCGCCTGCCCGGGCTGGCGCTGGTCGTCGGCCATCCCCACGTGCCGGGCGCGGTCGCCGACGAGCGTACCCCATCGACGCAGCGTCCGCTTCGCTGGAACGCGGCCTCGGTGCTGCGCGACGGGCGCGTCGAGGCGACCTACGGCAAGCTGGAGCTGCCGAACTACCAGGTCTTCGACGAGCGCAGGTACTTCACGCGCGGCGGAGACCCCGTGGTGTTCGACGCTGCCGGGGTGCGCTTCGGCATCAACGTGTGCGAGGACGCCTGGTTCACCGAGGCGCCCCGGCGCGCGCGTGCTGCCGGCGCGCAGGTGCTGCTGGTGCTCAACGCGTCGCCGTTCCATCTGGGCAAGAGCGCGGAGCGCGAGGCGGTGATGCGCCTGCGCTGCCGCGAGAACGGCATGGCGCTGGTGTTCGCGCACGGCGTGGGGGGGCAGGACGAGCTGGTGTTCGACGGTGGCTCCTTCGTGCTCGACAGCGCCGGCGAGGCCTGCGTGCGTGCGCCGCAGTTCGAGGAGTGCCTGGTGCTCGCGTCCTTCGACGGCCCGCGCGCGCTGCCCGGCGCCATCGCGCCACCGATGTCGCTGCATGCCCAGGCCTGGGCGGCGCTGGTCACCGGAACGCGCGACTACGTGCGCAAGAACCGCTTTCCCGGCGTGCTGATCGGATTGTCCGGCGGCGTCGACTCGGCGCTGGTGCTGGCCATCGCGGTCGATGCGCTGGGCGCCGACAAGGTGCACACGGTGATGATGCCTTCGCCGTACACGGCGAGCATCTCGCTGGAGGATGCGCGGGAGATGGCCGATCGCCTGGGCGTGCGGCACAGCGAGCTCGACATCGCGCCGATGTTCGAGTCCTTCCGCTCCACCTTGCGCCCGCTGCTGCGCAGCCACGACGGCGACACCACCGAGGAGAACCTGCAGTCGCGCATCCGCGGGGTGCTGCTGATGGCCTTGTCCAACAACAGCGGGTCGATGGTGCTGACCACCGGCAACAAGAGCGAGATGGCCACCGGCTACGCCACGCTGTACGGCGACATGGCGGGCGGCTTCGCGGTGATCAAGGACGTTCGCAAGACCCTGGTCTGGGAGCTCGCGCGCTGGCGCAACGAGCAGGCGCAGGCCGCCGGGCTGGTGCAGCCCATCCCGACTCGCATCATCGAGCGTCCGCCGTCGGCCGAGTTGCGCCCCGACCAGCTCGACCAGGACAGCCTGCCGCCCTACGAGGTGCTGGACGCGATCCTCGAGGCCTACATGGAAAACGACCGCAGCGTCGACGACATGCTCGCGCAGGGCCTGCGCGCGGCCGACATCGAGCGAGTGCTGCGCCTGCTGCGAATCGCCGAGTACAAGCGGCGCCAGGCGCCGCCCGGGGTGCGCATCACCCACCGCGCGTTCGGGCGGGACTGGCGCTATCCCATCACGTCGCGCTGGCGCGAGGAGCAGGAGCCGGCTGCCGGCTCGACTTCCGGCGCAATCTGATCCGGTCGGATCGGTTACAGTGCAAGACAAAGCTGCGCACCCGGACGAGCTGCGCAGCGCGAGCATTCCGAAAGGCAAGCCATGAAACAAATCACCGCGATCATCAAACCCTTCAAGCTCGACGAAGTGCGCGAGGCGCTGGCCGAGGTCGGGGTCACCGGGCTGACCGTCACCGAGGTCAAGGGCTTCGGGCGCCAGAAGGGCCACACCGAGCTGTATCGCGGTGCCGAATACGTGGTGGACTTCCTGCCCAAGGTGAAGATCGAGGTGGTGGTCAAGGACGACCAGGTCGAGCCGTCGATCGACGCCATCGTGAAGTCGGCTCGCACGGGAAAGATCGGCGACGGCAAGATCTTCGTCACCGCGGTCGAGCAGGTGATCCGCATCCGCACCAGCGAGACCGGCGAAGCCGCCGTCTGAGGCCCACGGCGGGCCGCGCCCACCGCCGCGTCGCGGCACGGGCGCTGCCCCGCAGGCTCAGATCACCTCGCGCATTCGCCACCACGGGTCGTCAGACACCGGCTGCGCGCTGCCCATGCGATCGATCAGCCGATCGGGCTCGTCGTCGATGACCAACAGCCCGAGCACCTCGGGCGAGACGAACTGCTGCTCGTGGCTTTGCGCCAGGAAGTCGAGCAGGCCGTCGTAGTACCCCTGCACGTTGAGCAGGCCGACCGGCTTGTTGTGGTAGCCGAGCTGGCGCCAGGTCCAGATCTCGAACAACTCCTCCAGCGTGCCGAGGCCGCCGGGAAGCGCGATGAACCCGTCGGCGAAGTCGGCCATCATCTTCTTGCGCTGGTGCATGGTCTGCACCACATGCACTTCGCTCAGGCCTTCGTGCATCACCTCGCGGCTGCGCAGCAGCTCCGGGATCACTCCGACCACGCGCGCTCCGGCAGCCAGCGCGGCGTCGGCGGTGGTATTCATCAGACCGACACTTCCTCCGCCGTACACCAGGGTCATGCCGCGGGCCGCGATGGCCTGGCCCAGGCGCGTCGCGGCCTGCGCATACACCGGATCGGCGCCCATGCGAGAGCCGCAATAGACACAAAGGGAATGCATGGTCGAGAGCAAGAAAACACCGTCAGGTCGCCAGTCGGCGAAATTGCGCGTCGTGGTCAGCGCACATTCAGATCCAGTGCGGCAGCAACACCAGCGCCCAGGTCGCCGCGCACAGCAACAAGGTTAGCAGCACCGCGGCGCTGCCCAGGTCCTTGGCCTGGCCGCTGAGGTCATTTCGTTCCAGCGAAATCCGGTCCACCGCGCACTCGAGCGAGGTGTTGAGCAGTTCGACGATCGGCACCAGCAGCACCGAGCCGACGAGCAGCGCGCGCTCGATGCCGTCGTGGCCCAGCCACAGCCCCAGCGGCAGCAGCAGCGCGGCGAGCGCTCCCTCCTGGCGCAGCGCCGATTCGGTGCGCCAGGCAGCCCGCAGTCCGCGCAGCGAGTTGCGCAGCGCGCCGAGCGCGCGGGTCATGCCGGAGGACTTGTACGGAGAAGGCGGGCTCAAGGCGGGGGCGGGCAGGTAGCCCCGGTTCAGCGCCCGGCGGCCGGCTCGTCGGACGCATCGGCGTCGGCTGCCCAGCGCAGGTGCTGGAGGAACTGATCGGTCGCCCGCTCCCAGGTGAAGCGGCGCGCATGGGCCACCGCGTTGTGCCGCGGAATGCGCAGGGCCTGCACGCAGGCGGCGTGCAGGTCCTCGTCGAGCACGCCGGCCGGCGCGTCGCCGATCACGTCCAGCGGCCCGGTCACCGGGTAGGCGGCCACCGGGCAGCCGCAGGCCAGGGCCTCGATGAGCACCAGGCCGAAGGTATCGGTGCGGCTGGGGAACACGAACACGTCGGCGCCCGAGTACACCTCGGCCAGGCGGTCCTGGCTGAGCACGCCGAGAAAGCGCACGTCGGGGTGCTCGCGCCGGATTCGCTCCAGCTCGGGGCCTTCGCCGACCACCCACTTGGTGCCGGGCAGGTCGAGGCGCAGGAAGGCGTCGATGTTCTTCTCCACCGCCACGCGCCCCACGTACAGGAACACCGGCGGCTTGCCGTCGAGGCGTTGCCCGGGGCGTGGATGGAACACCGCGGTGTCGACGCCGCGGGACCAGATCTCCAGGTTGCGCAGCCCCTGCGCGCGCAAGTCCTCGCGCACCACGCGCGTGGGCACCAGCGTGGTGCGTGCCGCGCCGTGGAACCAGCGCATGTAGGCGTAGGTCCACGACAGCGGAATGCCGAAGCGCGCCTTGACGTACTCCGGGAAACGGGTGTGGTAGGCGCTGGTCAGCGGAATTCCCATGCGCAGCGCAGCGCGTCGCGCGGCAAGCCCCAGCGGTCCCTCGGTGGCCACGTGCACGACGTCGGGGTCGAAGCGCCGGATGCGCGCCAGCACGCGGCGGTAGGGGCTCCAGCTCAGGCGGATCTCGGGGTAGGTGGGGCACGGCACGGTGCGAAAGCCGCCGGGCTCGATCACCTCGACTTGCTCGCCGCGCTGCTGCAACTGCTCGATGGTGGTGCCCAGGGTGCGAACCACTCCGTTGACCTGCGGGCTCCAGGCGTCGGTGGCGATCAGGATGCGCATGTCCAGGGCTCGGCGGCGGGGTTCGATGGCAGGTTTCGGGCGCGCGTCACGCCGTCGTGTGCGGGCGCAGCTCCGCCAGCACCTGGGGCGTGGCCGACGAGGGTTTCCACAGCAGCAGCTGCAACGCGCCGTCGTCGAGCTCGGCCACGGCGGTCAGGCTTTCGACCCAGTCGCCGCAGTTGGCGTAGACGATGCTCTGGATGTGGCGCAGCTCGGCGCGGTGGATGTGGCCGCACACCACGCCTTCGCAGCCGCGCCGCGCGGCCTCCTCGGCCAGCAGCTGCTCGAAATTGGAGATGTAGCTCACCGCGTTCTTGACCTTGCCCTTGAGGTACTGCGACAGCGACCAGTAGGAAAATCCCAGGCGATGCCGGGCGTGGTTCAGCCAGCGGTTGAGCTTGAGGGTCAGGATGTAGAGCGCGTCGCCCAGGTGCGCCAGCCATTTGGCATGCATGACCACGCCATCGAACCAGTCGCCGTGCACCACCCACAGGCGGGCGCCGCCCGCCGTCACGTGCACCGCGTCGGTGACGACCTCGATGCCGCCGAAGTGCAGACCGGCGTAATGGCGCGCGAACTCGTCGTGGTTTCCCGGCACGAACACCACGCGGCTGCCCTTGCGGGCCTTGCGCAGCAGCTTCTGCACCACGTCGTTGTGGGCTTGCGGCCAGTACCAGCCCTTGCGCAGCTGCCAGCCGTCGATGATGTCCCCGACCAGGTAGATGGTCGTCGCATGGCAATGCCGCAGCAGTTCGAGCAGCGCGCCGGCCTTGCAGTCACGCGTGCCCAGGTGCAGGTCGGAAAGCCACAGGGTCCGGTAGTGGTGGGATTCGGCGTCGTCGGCGCCTTCGCCCGCCGACTGTCGGTCGGTCGGCGACTGCTGGCCCGACAAGGTGGCGGACGGGGCCGTGTCCGCGCCGCTGGTGGAGCGGCGCAGGGCTTGGGAGGCTAGGGCGGACCACATGAGCCCGCATTGCAACCCGCGCGCATGACGCGCGCGTGACAACACATGACTCCACTGCGCCGGGGAAGCGCAGACATGGTCGCCCGACATCGGGCGACCGGCGGCTTCAGGGTCGCGCCGGGGTGGACGCGGGCGCGCTGGAGCTGGCCGGGGCCGCGGTCGGCGCGGCCGAGCGGGCGGCGGCAGCCGCCGGCGACGATGCGCTGCGTTGCGGTGGGCTGGAGGCCGCTCGCTGCGCGGCAGGCGACGATGCCGCAACTGCCGCAACTGCCGCTGCGGGTCGCGGCGCCGAAGCCGGGCGGGCTGTCGACGATGGCCGTGACGGACGGGACGCCGCCGGCGCCACGTGCGGCGCCGAGGCCGCCGCCCTGGCGGCCGGCGCATGCGACGCGGCGGGGGCCGGCCGCTGCGGCGGGTGTGCCGGGGTGCCGTAGCGCACCACGTGCACGCGCTGCGGCGGCTTGTGCGCCTGGCGCTCGAATTCGCGTCGCTGCTGGGGAGTGAGCTTCTGGTAGCGTTCCCAGGCCTGGCGGCGGCTTTGCAGCGGAGCGCGCCCGGTGGCCAGGTAGTTCTCGCGGGCCAGCCTTCGCTGTCGCGGGCTCATGTGCACCCATTCGACCATGCGGCGATGCAGCATC
>JAKCDM010000006.1:3307-59853 GCA_021841865.1 Pseudomonadota bacterium | reverse complement strand
AGTTCCTGCACCCGCACAAGAACTGCATCGTCAACCAGCGCGAGGTGGGCATCGACTCCATCGGCTGGGACGACGCGCTGAAGGACACGTTGCGCCAGGCTCCCGACGTGATCCTGATGGGCGAGATCCGCGATCGCGAGACCATGGACCAGGCGGTGGCCTTCGCCGAGACCGGCCACCTGGCGCTGGCCACGCTGCACGCCAACAACGCCAACCAGGCCATCGACCGCATCATCAATTTCTTCCCCGAGGAGCGCCGCGCGCAGTTGCTGATGGACCTGTCGCTGAACCTCAAGGCCATCGTCTCGCAGCGCCTGATCCGCCTGGAGCAGGGCAAGGGCCGCGTGGCCGCGGTGGAAGTGATGATCAACTCGCCGCTGATCGCGGAGAAGGTCCTCAATGGCGAGGTGGGCGACATCAAGGACGTGATGAAAAAGTCCCGCGAGCTGGGCATGCAGACCTTCGACCAGGCGCTGTTCGACCTGTTCGAGGCCGAGCGCATCGGCTACGAGGACGCGCTGCGCAACGCCGATTCGATGAACGACCTGCGCCTGACCATCAAGCTGCACGGCAAGCGCAAGGGCGCCGAGGTCGAGACGGGGCATCTGTCGATTCTCTGAATGCAGCCGATGCCCGCCTGTCACGGCCACACGTACACCACGCAGGCGACGAGAATCAACGCGCAAAACAGCATGTGCGACCAGTAGCAGGCCCGCGCGAGATACTGATCGAGCGCCGATGTGTGTCTGTACATGGTTTCCGAGTGGGCACGAAAGGCGGCCAGTGGCCCGTTGTCCCGGCGGCGCACCATCCGTCTGGGCAGGGAAAGCGCCGCGGCCACGCACATGATGTCCCAACCGGGATAGAGCGCGATGCCAAGCCGGCTACCCGCGTCGGGATGCCTGCGCAGGCGGCGCACCGTGAACACGCCGAATGCCAGCATGAATGCGCCCCACGCCGCGCCGCTTGCCAGACAGATCGAACCCAGCACGACGCAAAAAGTTCCGCAGGTCATGGCTTGGCAGGTGGTCGCTCGGACATTCTGTCGTAGACGCGTGTGGCGAGCGTTCCCACAGCTCGATCGCCACGCTGACAGCCTAGGCGTCGCGGGCGCGGCGCATTTCCCGCGTGCGCCAAGCCCCATCGCGCGTCGCGGGCAAGCCCCTGCCGTGCGCGTTCAGCGCGGGTCGCGGGCCGCGGCCTGCGCCAGCAGCCAGTCGCGAAACGCGGCGATGCGCGGCTGCGCGGCCTCGCCGCGGCGGCAGGACAGGAAGTGCAGCGGGCGCTCGAACACGGGCAGCTCGGCGGCGGCGAGCTCGACCAGGTCGCCGCGGCGCAATTCGCGCTCGGCCAGGCGGGTGCTTTCCAGCACCACGCCCATGCCGTCCACCGCCGCGGAAATGGCCAGCGCCGCGCGGTCGAAGGACGCGCGCGTTCCGGCGCGCGGGCGCAGCGCGCAGGCGGCGAACCACTCGCTCCAGGTCAGCGGGCTGAGCTGGGACTCGATCAGCGGCAGGCCCTGCACCGCGTCGGCCGGTGACAGCCCGCGCCCGAGCAGCGCGGGGGCGCATAGCGGCGCGATGCGCTCGGGGCCGAGCGCCCAGGTCTGCAGCTCGGCACGTTCGAGCGCGTGGCCGTAGGAGATGGCGACGTCGACTTCGCGCACCCGCGCCAGGTCCAGCGGCTGCGCGCCGGTGGACAGGCGAATGACCACGTCGGCATGCGCGCGCGCGAAATCGGCCAGGCGCGGCCCCAGCCACTGCGTGGCCAGGCTGGGCGCGCAGTGCACCGCCAGCACCTGCGCCTCGGGTACCAGCGCCACTTCCTGGCAGGCGGCCTCGACCACGTCGAACACGCGGCTGAGGCTGTCGAGCAGGCGTCGCGCCTCGGGCGTGGGCTCGACACGGCGATTGGCGCGCAGGAACAGCGCGCGCCCGAAGTACTCCTCGAGCTCGCGGATCTGGTGGCTGATCGCCGACGGCGTGCGATGCAGTTCCTGCGCCGCCAGCGCGAAGCTCTCCAGGCGCGCAGCCGCCTCGAAAGCCCGCAGCAGCACGAAATTGGGCATGCGCCTCATGTCGGCGGCCTGACGGATATGCGGGATGGATGAATTGCATTCATGCTTTCATGAACAAGCATCGTTTGTCAACGCACGGCGGCGGCGCGACCATGCAGGCCATTCGCACCTCGTATCAAGGAACCGAGATGGCCGCAGTGCTGCAAGCGTCCCCCCAGGGCGTCGACCTCAAGGGGCGCACGTCGATCTACCAACCCGAGCAGGAAGGGCTGATCTTTCCGGAGATCCCCAGCTTCGACAACCACGCCGCGCATCGCGAGCACCTCAAGCAGCGCCTGGTCGCCGCCTGTCGTGCCTTCGCGCTGCAGGGCTTCGACTATGGCTTCGCCGGGCACCTGACCATTCGCGACCCCGAGCATCCGCAGCTGTACTGGACCAACCCGATGGCCGTGCACTTCTCGCAGGTGCGCATGTCCAACCTGATCCTGGCCGATCACGAGGGCAAGGTGGTCGAGGGGCGGCACGCCATCAACCGTGCCGGCTTCGTGCTGCACGCCGCGGTGCACGAGATGCACCCCGACATCGTCGCCATGTGCCATGCGCACACCGTGTACGGCACCGCGTTCGCGTCGCTGGGCCGCCCGCTGCGCCCGATCACCCAGGACGCCTGCGCGTTCTACGAGGACCACGTGGTCATCGGCGACGAGGCCGGGCAGGTGGCGGTGGAGGTCAAGGCCGGGCACAAGGTGGCGCATGCCTTCAAGGGCGTGAAGGCGGCGATCCACCAGAACCACGGGCTGCTCACGGCCAGCCGCCACAGCATCGAGTCGGCTGCCTTCTGGTTCATCGCGCTGGAACGCTGCTGCCAGCAGGAGCTGATGGTCGACGCCAGCGGCCACACCCCGCGCCTGGTGCCGGCGGAGCGCGCGCGCTACAGCCGCGAGCACGTGGGCAGCGACTACATCGGCTGGCTGCACTTCCAGCCCATCTGGGAACAACTCAAGGCCACCCAGCCCGACATGTTCGATTGAATTCCCGGGCGAGGGCGTGGCGGGCCGGGCCGCCCATGGCTGGGACCGGCGGCATCGCGGGGTGGTGATGCTGCATGGCAACATCCGGCAACACGGGGCCCCGGCGCGGGGTCTAGACTGCTGCAGTAGCCGATCCCGTAGCGCCCCATGCCCCCCACCTTGTCCGCCGAAAAGCAGGTCGTGTTCCAGGAGATGATCTGGCGCCTGATGGGCAACCTGCAGGACTCCCGCTGGAAGGACATGCTCGACGCGGGAACGCCGCTGGGCCACTGGATTCGCGAGCGCTACCTGCGACTGGCCACGCAGACGGCCGACGAGCCCGCCAGCCTGCTGGTGGAGGCGGCGCAGGTCGGCCTGTTCTTTCGCAGCGTGCGCCCGCTGGCTCCGCGGCCCTGACCCCACGGCGCCGGCCGAATCCGGCGCCGCGAGGTGGAACGGGCTGGGCGCAGCGCGGCCCTGGGGGCTCAGGAGCCCCACCAGCTGCACAGCCACAGCACGAAGCTCAGGCACGTGAACAGCTGCGCCGCGTAGCAGGCGCGCGCCAGCAGGCGGTCCAGGCGCGTCGTGTGCGCCTGGAGCAGGTCGCGGGGCGCGTGCAGCGCGGCTTGTGCATCATGGTCCAGGCGAAGCATCAGGCGCCTCGGCCACGCAAGGGCCATGGCCACGTTCAGCGCGGCCCAGCCATGGGTCCACTCGACGCCGAGACGTTCCGCGGTTCGCGGGTTCGCGCGCAGGCGCCGCACCGTCGTGCAGCTGACCCACGCCACCAGCAGCAGGCACAGCAGCCCCAGTGCGCAGCTGACGGCGAACAGCGCCAGCGCCAAGGTCGTGTCTGTCATCGCGAGGTCTACGGATCCGGCACAAATCGGTCGTACAGCTTGCCGGCGAGCTCTTGGCCACGGCTTCGATGCGAATGGCGCCGGACTGCGCGCGGGCAGGCTCCAAGGGCTCAGCGCCAGCGCGCCACCATCCAGCACAGCCTAGGGCTTGCGAATTTCCCGCGTGGTCGCGCGGGAACCATGACCCCACTGCGCAGCGTGGGGGATGTGTTCACACCTTCTCAGCTCGCGTGCTCGGCGAGCACCTCGCCCAGGCGCGCCATCAGGTTGGCGCGGGCGCGCTCGGTGTGGCGCTCGACCAGTGTGCCGGCGTGTTCGGCGTTGCCGGCGGCGATGGCGTCGGCGATCGCCTGGTGTTCGTCCCAGATGGCGTCGCGCAGGCCCGAGGCCTGCAGCACCGCGCCCATGACGCGGCGCAGGTGCACCCAGTGGGTGTGCGCGCTCTGCCCGATCAGCGGGTTGCCGGAAGCCTCGTACAGCGCGTTGTGGAAAGCCATGTCGGCCTCCAGCATGGCCTTGACGTCGCTGCCGCGCGAGGCCTGCCTGCCGGCGGCGATCAGCGCCGGGTCGATGCGCGCGTTGCGCCGCGCCGCCAGGCGCGCCGCCAGGGCTTCCAGCGCGCCGCGCACCTCGTAGACATGGCCGATCGACTCCAGCTCGAGCGGCGCGACCAGCACGCCGCGCCCGGGGGCATCGCGCACCAGCCCGTCCTTTTTCAGCAGCCGCAAGGCCTGCAGCACCGGCGATCGCGACACCGACAACTGTTCGGCGATCTCCTCCTGGGTCAGGCGGGTGCCAGGTGCCAGCGTGCCGTCGCTGATCGCGTCGAGCAGCACGCGGTACACCTCGTCGACGTAGTCGGTGCGGGACTGGATGCGGGTGAGTGCAAGGCTCATGGCTCGGCGGGGGCGGTGGCAGGGCAAAGGCTACGAGGCGCGCGCCATCGGTCAACGCGCTGTCACGGCCCACATTGTGCCGGCTTGCGGGTAGGGGTTTACCCGCATGGGCGAATATCTCAAAGCTCGAATATTCTTTGGATACAGAATACAGTCGTCGGAATCCGAAGCGCAAGCGCCGGATCCGGCTCCGCGCATCCGGGCCGCATGGCGTGCGGCCCACCCCCACCAGGAGTCGCCAGTCATGAGCAGTGTGTTGGAACCCAACGAGAAGGCACAACAGGCGGCGACGCCGGGCAACGCGCCCGCCGTGCCGAAGAAGCTGATTCCCTTCGGCGGTTACTACACCAACAAGACCCCCGGACACGACCCGGAGATCACCGAGACCGACCCCGGCACGCCGCTGGGCGAGTACATGCGCCGCTTCTGGCACCCGGTGTGCATGTCCATGGAGCTCACCGACACGCCGCGTTTCCTGAAAATCCTGGGCGAGGAACTGGTGGCCTTTCGCGACGGCAGCGGGCGCGTGGGCCTGCTGCACGCGCATTGCGTGCACCGCGGCGCGTCGCTGGAGTACGGCGCCATCCAGGAGCGCGGCATCCAGTGCTGCTACCACGGCATGGTGTTCGACGTCGACGGCACCTGTCTGCACGTGCCGTTCCCGAAGGGCGAGGAGGCAGAGGCCGAGAAGTACGCCTGCTCGATTCGTCAAGGCGCCTACAAGGCCTTCGAGCGCAACGGCCTGGTGTTCGCCTACATGGGCCCGCCCGAGGAAGAGCCGCCGTTCCCGGAGTGGGAAGGCAATTTCACGGTGATGCCTGGCGACGAGCTGGTGCCGTTCAGCAACTTCCAGCATTGCAACTGGCTGCAGGTGCAGGACAACGCGGCCGACAACTTCCACACCGCCGCGCTGCACGCGGCGAAGAACGTCGTGGGCGGCAACTTCCAGGGCACCACCTTCGACGAGGTCGGCGCGGCGTCGATGGAAGTCGCCCCGGACATGCAGTTCATCCCGGTGCAGCAGGGACGCAGCCTGGCCTGCGCGGGCGCCCGCCGCGCGGACGACGGGCACATGTTCGTGCGCGTGCAGCACCAGGTGCTGCCCAACCTGAGCCTGCATGCCTACACCTCCGAGGACGGCAAGGAGCGCAAGCTGTTCAGCCGCTTTCACATCATCCGCTGGACGGTTCCGGTGGACAACGAGAACAGCAAGATGATCGGCTGGCGGGTCATGGGCCCCGGCATCGACACCCGTGGCGTGGGCAGGAAGGAGTGGGTGGGCTACGAGTCCATCGACTTCCTCGAGGGCCAGGTGGCGCTGCGCCGCCCGGAGCGCTTCGGCGACTACACCATCGACGACATGCCGCCGATTCCCGCCAACCATCGCGAGCGGGCGAGCTACAAGCAGGCGCAGTACGCGCCGGGCGACTACGAGGCCATCATCAGCCAGCGCCCGATCGCCGTGCACAAGCTGGAGAATCCGACCAAGCTCGACGCCGGCCTGTACCTGTTCCGCAAGATGCTGCGCGACGCGGTGCGCGGCGCCAACCCGGCTGCCAGCCCGCAGAACTTCGCGCAGTGGCTGCGCGACATCGGCGGCGCGCCCAACAGCTTCTGCTCGGGCAATGTGTTCGACCTGCCCCGCGCCGCCAGCACCGACGAGGAGATCGCGCGGCGGCGAAAGATCTCGCGCGGCGTGGTCAACATCCTGGTCGAAAGCGAGCACCTCCACGGCGACGAGCGCACCGAGTTCGTGCGCCGGCGAATGGACGAGCTCGAACGTGAGGTGCGCGGCGATGCCTGAGCTCGAACTGCTGGTGCGCCAGATCCGCCTGGAGGCGCGCAACATCCACTCCTACGAGCTGGTGCACCCGCTGGGCGAGGCGCTGCCGGGTTTCGAGCCTGGAGCGCATATCGACGTGCAGGTGGCCGACGGCCTGCTGCGCCAGTACTCGCTGAGCAACCCGCCGCATGAGCGTCACCGCTACGTCATCGGCGTGCTGCGCGACGACTCGGGGCGCGGGGGATCGAGCACGCTGCACCAGAGCTGGCGAGTCGGCCAGCGGGTACGGGTGAGCGAGCCGCGCAACCTGTTCGCGCTGCAGCCCGGGGCTCGCCGATCGCTGCTGCTGGCCGGCGGCATCGGCCTGACTCCGCTGAAGTCGATGGCGCATCGCCTGCACGCGCAGGGTGCCGACTACGAGTTGCACTACTGCGCGCGCGACGCCGATTGCGTGGCCTTCGCCGACGAGTTGCGCGGCGAGCTCGATCCCGCGCGGGTGCACCTGCACCTGGACGGCGGCGATCCGTCGCGCGGGCTCGACATCGCCGCGCTGCTGGCGCGCGAGCGCGGCGACGGCACCCACCTGTATTACTGCGGGCCGGCCGGGTTCATGAAGGCCTGCGCCGACGCCAGCTCCGACTGGGCGGCCGACAGCGTGCATTTCGAGCATTTCAAGGCACCCGACAAGCCGCTCGCCGACGCGGCCCCGGGCGAGGGCTTCACGCTGCAGATCGCCAGCAGCGGCCGGCGCCTGCAGGTGCCGCCGGGACGCGGCATCATCGAGGTTCTGCGCGAGGCCGGCATCGACATCGCCACGTCGTGCGAGGCCGGGCTGTGCGCCACCTGCAAGACCGGCTACCTGCAGGGCGAGGTCGAGCACCAGGACTGCATTCTCGGCGCCGACGAGCAGCGCACCCACTTCACGCCGTGCGTGTCGCGGCCGACGGCAGGCCTGCTGGTGCTGGATCTGTGAGCGCGGTGTCGGCCCGGGCGTCGAGGCCGAAGTCCATCCAGTCGTCGCCCAGCAGTTCGGCCGGGTGCTGGGTGCGCTCGGAGCCGTTACCGCAGCGCATCGCGTCGGCCGGGCAGTAGCGGTGGCAGCCCCAGCAGATGCGTTCGGGGTGCGCCGGGTGCAGCGGAAACCGCCGCAGGGGTGATTCGGTCATCATGAGCCTCCAGGCCCATGAGACGCCCGCGCAGCGCCCGGCGAGTTGACCTGGGTCAAGCCTGCCCGACGCGTCGCGCCGGCACGGCTCAGGCACGCAGCACCCGCCCGCCCAGGCTCGCCAGCATGCGGTGCAGGCTGACCACCAGGATGCCGGCGAACATCAGCGCCGTCCCCGCCAGGAAACGCGGGCTCAGCGGCTCGTGCAGCAGCAGCGCGCCGAACAGCACGCCGAATACCGGGGTCATGAACGAGAAAATGCCCAGGCGCGACGCCAGGTAGGTGCGCAGCAGCCAGAACCAGGTCAGGAAACTGGCGAAGGAAACGATCACGGCCTGGAAGCCCAGCGCAAGCCAGGCCTGCGTGGTCGGCCGGATCGACGCCTCGCCGAGCAGCCACGATGCCGGCACCAGCAGCGCGAACGCGCTGAGCAACTGCCACAGCAGGGTCATGGTCGGCGGGGTGGTGGAAAGCGCGCTCAGGCGGATGGTCACCGTGGTGGCGCCCCAGCAGGCGCCGCCGGCCAGGGCCATCGCGTCGCCGGCCAGGCTCGCCGGGTTCGCGCCGGAGCCCGCGTCGGGTGCGAGAAAAGCCACCGCGACTCCACCGAAGGCCATCGCCACGCCCGTCCACTGCATGCGCGACAGGCGCTCGGCCGGCAGGCGCAGGTGCAGCCCGAGCGCGGCGAAGATCGGCGCCGTGTAGAGAAACACCACGGTGTGCGCGGCGCTGGTGTAGCGCAGTGCCTGTCCCACCAGCAGGTATTCGACCGCGAACAGCGCGCCCGCCAGCAGCCCGACGCGCCACTGTCCCCAGACGAAGGCCTGGCGTCGCCACAGCATGAGCAGAGCCACCAGCAGCGCAGCGACGCCCGAACGCAGGCCGATCTGCAGCAGTGGCGAGATATCTCCACCGAAAGCCTTGAGCGCCACCTGCTGCAGCCCCCAGATCAGGCACAGCAGGGTCATCAGCGCGGTGGCGCGGGAGTCGATGGGAAGGCGGGAATCCATGGCGGCGAACGGCGCGTGGCGAAGCCTTCCATTGTGCAGCCGGGTGCGCCGCCCTGCAGACGTCCACGCCAGCGGCGTGCGACGCCACGCTCAGATGCGTCGCGTGCTGCTGCTCAGTTTCGGCGTTCCGGCCAGGGTCTGCCAGACCACGCAGTAGCGCTCGGTCAGGCGCAGCAGCGTGGCCACCTGCTCGTCGTCGGCGTCGGTGTCGAGGTCGAAGCGCAGCCGGATCGCCTCGACGCCGACCGGGGCCTGCTTGTCCACGCCCAGCGTGCCGCGGAAGTCCACGTCGCCTTCGGCATGCACGCGCGCATCGCGCAGCTCGATTCCCAGCGCCGTGGCCACCGCCGCCAGCGTGACGCCGGCGCAGGCCACCAGGGCCTGCAGCAGCATGTCGCCCGAGCACACGGCCAGGCCGTCGCCGCCGGTTCCGGGGTGCAGGCCCGCCTGCACCATGGCGCGCGCGGTGTCGACGCTGCAGCTCACGCCTTCGCCGATGCGGCCTTCGGCATGCAAGGTGATGCGCGCGCTGTCGGGCTGCTCCCGGTAGCGCTGCTTGATCGGTGCCTGCAGGGCACGAAGTCGTTCGGCGTCCATGCGAACGATCTTACTGTGGCGTGCCGGCGGGTGGGGCCCCCTCCGTCGCGGGGGGCGGGCGCCTGTGGCGTGCCTGGACCAGCACGGCGCGGAAGTCGTTCACGTTGGTCATCGTCGGTCCGGTGACCACCGAGTCGCCGAGGGCGCCGAAAAAGCCATGGCCATCGTTGTCGTCCAGGCGGTCGGCGGCGCGGATGCCGGCGGCGCGCGCGCGCTCGAGGGTGTCGGGCGTCAGCAGCGCGCCGGCGATGTCCTCGGCGCCGTCGACGCCGTCGGTGTCGCCGGCCAGCGCCCACACCCCGGGCTCGCCGCGCAAGGCCAGCCCCAGGGACAGCAGGAACTCGACGTTGCGCCCGCCGCGCCCGTGGCCGCGCACGGTCACCGTGGTCTCGCCTCCCGACAGCAGCACGCACGGCGCCGCGAAGGGCTCGCCGTGGCGCGCCACGTATTGCGCCATGCCTGCCATCAGCTTGCCCACGTCGCGCGCCTCGCCTTCGAGCGAGTCTCCCAGCAGGTGCACCGCGTAGCCGGCGTCGCGCGCGACTTTCGCCGCGGCCTGCAGCGCCATGCGCGGCGTGGCCACGAGTCGGAATTCGGCGTGGGCCAGTCGCGAATCGTCGGGCTTGACCGATTCGCCGCGCCCGCTTTGCAGCAGTTCCAGCGCCGCTGGCGGCAACTGCACGCCGTAGCGCCGCACGATGTCCAGTGCGTCCGAACAGGTCGTCGGGTCGCCCACCGTGGGGCCCGACGCGATGTCCCCGGGCCCGTCGCCGGGCACGTCGGAAATCGCCAGGGTCAGCACGCGCGCCGGATGGCAGGCGGCGGCCAGGCGCCCGCCCTTGATCGCCGACAGGTGGCGGCGCACGCAGTTGATCTCGTCGATGCTGGCGCCGCAGCGCAGCAGCTCGCGGTTCACCGCCTGCTTGTCGGCCAGGCTCAGCCCGGGCAGCGGCAGCGGCAGCAGCGCCGAGCCGCCGCCGGAGATCAGGCACAGCACGAGGTCGTCGGGCCCGAGTCCGCGCACCATGTCGAGCATGCGCTGCGCCGCTCGTTCCCCGGCCTCGTCGGGCACCGGGTGCGCGGCCTCGACGATCTCGATGCGCCGGCAGGGCGCGGCGTAGCCGTAGCGCGTGACCACCAGGCCTTGCAGCTCGCCGGGCCAGTGCTGCTCCACCGCCTGCGCCATCGCCGCCGAGGCCTTGCCTGCGCCGATGACCAGCAGGCGCCCGCGCGGCGGCGCCGGCAGGTGCGGCGGCAGGCACAGCGCGGGCTGCGCGCTGGCCACGGCGGCGTCGAACATGCGGCGCAGCAGCGCGGCGGGGTCATCGCCGGCGTGCGGCGAGCGATCAGCGGTCATCGGTTGTCTTCGGTCGTGAACGTGCGGCGCAAGGCTCAAGCCTTCGCGGGCGGAGTCTGGCCGATCTCGAAGTTGGCCAGCTTTTCCAGCGCGCGCACCATGGCCGAATGATCCCACGCCTTGCCGCCATGCGCGGCGCAGGCGTTGAACAGCTCCTGCGCGGTGGCGGTGTTGGGCAGCGACACGCCCAGCGCGCGCGCGCTGGACAGCGCCAGGTTCAGGTCCTTCTGGTGCAGTTCGATGCGAAAGCCCGGGTCGAAGCTGCGCTTGATCATTCGCTCGCCGTGCACTTCGAGGATCTTCGACGACGCGAAGCCGCCCATCAGCGCCGCGCGCACCCGCGCCGGGTCGGCGCCGGCGCGCGCGGCGAACAGCAGCGCCTCCGAGACGGCCTCGATGTTCAGCGCGACGATGATCTGGTTGGCCACCTTCGCGGTCTGGCCGTCGCCGTTGCCGCCGACCAGCGTGATGTTCTTGCCCATCAGGTCGAACAGGGGCTTGACGCGGTCGAAGGTCGCCTGCGCGCCGCCGACCATGATCGACAGCGTGGCGTTCTTCGCGCCGACCTCGCCGCCCGACACCGGCGCGTCCAGGTACTCGCAGCCGAGCTGGTTGATGCGCGCGGCGAAGCTCTTGGTGGCGATGGGGGAGATCGAGCTCATGTCGACCACCACCTTGCCCGCGCTCAGGCCCTCGGCCACGCCGCCGGCGGTGAACAGCACGGCTTCCACGTCAGGCGTGTCGGGCACCATGACGAACACGATGTCGGCCCGGCGCGCCACGTCGGCGGCGCTGTCGCAGCGCACCGCGGAGCTCGCGGCGATGGCCTCGGGGTACTTGTGCAGCGTGTGCACGAACACCTGGTGCCCGGCGGCGATCAGGTGGCCGGCCATCGGCGCGCCCATGATTCCCAGGCCGATGAAACCGAGTTTTTGCGGGGAGGTGCTGGCAGTGCTCATTGGGAAAGGTCTCCGTGGATGGTTCTTGTCAGGCGCGCGCGGCGGTCTGGGTGTTCAGCCAGCCCAGGCCGGCCTCGGTGCCGGCGGCCGGCTTGTACTCGCAGCCGATCCAGCCCTGGTAGCCGATGCGATCCAGGTGTTCGAACAGGAAGGGGTAGCAGATCTCCCCGGTGCCGGGTTCGTTGCGCCCGGGGTTGTCGGCCAGTTGCACGTGGGCGATGCGCGCCAGGTGCTTTTGCAGCGTCGAGGCCAGCTCGCCTTCCATGCGCTGGGCGTGGTAGATGTCGTATTGCACGAAGGCGTTGGCCGCGCCGACCTCGTCGAGGATGTCCAGCGCCTGCTGCGTGCGGTTGACGAAAAAGCCGGGAATGTCGAAGGTGTTGATGGGCTCGACCAGCAGTTTCAGGCCCGCCTTGCCGAGTTCGGCTGCGGCGAAGCGCAGGTTGTCGACCAGCGTGGCGCGCAGCAGCGCGGGGTCGGCCCCGGCCGGGGCCTTGCCGGCCAGGCAATTGAGCTGGCCCACGCCGAGCACTTCGGCGTATTGCAGCGCGGTGGCGACTCCGGTGCGGAATTCCTGCACGCGATCGGGCAGGCAGGCGATGCCGCGCTCGCCGGCGTCCCAGTCGCCGGCCGGCAGGTTGTGCAGCACCAGCTGCAGGCCGTGGCGGTCGAGCAGCTCGCGGATCTGCGCGGCCGGCCAGGCGTACGGGAACAGGAATTCCACCGCCTGGAAGCCGGCGGCGGCGGCGCGCTCGAAGCGCTCGAGGAAGGCAACCTCGGTGAACAGCATGCTGAGGTTGGCGGCGAATCGCGGCATTGCAGGCTCTCCTTGTCGTGTCATTCCAGCAACCCGGCCTGTGCCAGGCCGGGTTGCCCTTCGGGGTGACGGCAGTCGATGGATTCGAACTCCATCACGTTGTCGATCTCGGTGCCCATCGCGATGTTGGTCACGCGTTCCAGGATGACCTCCACCACCACCGGCACACTGTGCTCGCGCGCCATCTGCCGCGCCTGGCGCAGCGCCGGGCCGATGGCCTGCGGGTCGGTCACGCGCAGCGCCTTGCAGCCCAGGCCCTGCACCACGGCGACGTGGTCGACTCCGTAGCCGCGCAGCCCGGCGTCGTCGGCCGGCATGTTCTGGTTGTCGAAGCCCAGCTGCACGCAGTAGTCCATGTCGAAGTTGCGCTGCGCCTGCCGGATCAGCCCCAGGTAGCTGTTGTTGACCAGCACATGCACGTAGGGCAGGCGGAACTGCGCTCCCACCGCGAGCTCCTCGATCAGGAACTGGAAATCGTAGTCGCCCGACAGCGCGACCACGTCGCGGGTCGGATCGGCCGCGACCACGCCCAGCGCGGCCGGGATGGTCCAGCCCAGCGGCCCGGCCTGCCCGCAGTTGATCCACTGGCGCGGACCGTACACATGCAGGAACTGGGCGCCGGCGATCTGCGACAGCCCGATGGTCGACACGTAGATGGTGTCGCGCCCGAAGGCCTGGTTCATCTCCTGGTACACGCGCATGGGCTTGATCGGCTTGTCGTCGTGGTCCGACTTGCGCAGCATCAGGCGCTTGCGCTCGGCGCAGCGCGCGGCCCAGGCGCCGAAGTCCCTCAAGGTGCCCGCGGCCTTGCGCTCGCGCGCTGCCTGCACGAACAGCTCCAGCGCCGCGCGCGCGTCGCTGACGATGCCGTAGTCGGGCATGAACACCCGGCCGATCTGCGTGGGCTCGATGTCCACGTGCACGAAGCGCCGGCCGCGCGTGTAGACGTCCACCGAGCCGGTATGGCGGTTGGCCCAGCGGTTGCCGATTCCGAGCACGAAATCGCTGGCCAGCATGGTCGCGTTGCCGTAGCGATGGCTGGTCTGCAGTCCGCACATGCCGGCCATCAGCGGGTGGTCGTCGGCGATCGTGCCCCAGCCCATCAGCGTGGGGATCACCGGTACGCCGGTGAGTTCGGCGAACTCGACCAGCAGATCCGACGCGTCGGCGTTGATGATGCCGCCGCCGGCGACGATCACCGGCTTGTCGGCCTGCATCAGCATGTCCAGCGCCTTGTCGACCTGGCGCCTGGACGCCGCCGGCTTGTACACCGGAAGCGGCTCGTAGGTCTCGATGTCGAACTCGATCTCGGCCATCTGCACGTCGAAGGGCAGGTCGATGAGCACCGGGCCCGGACGCCCGGAGCGCATCAGGTGGAATGCCTGCTGGAATACCCGTGGAACCTGCGCCGGCTCGCGAACCGTGACCGCCCACTTGGTCACCGGCTTGGCGATGGACTCGATGTCCACCGCCTGGAAATCCTCCTTGTACAGGCGTGCGCGCGGCGCCTGTCCGGTGATGCACAGAATCGGGATGCTGTCGGCACCTGCCGAGTACAGCCCGGTGATCATGTCGGTGCCGGCCGGCCCCGAGGTGCCGATGCACACGCCGATGTTTCCGGCGCGCGCCCGCGTGTAGCCCTCGGCCATGTGCGACGCGGCCTCGACGTGGCGTGCCAGCACATGGGCGATCGACTGGCGCGCGCGCAGCGCCGCGTACAGCGGGTTGATGGCCGCGCCCGGAACCCCGAAGGCCTGGCTCACGCCCTCCCTCTCCATCACCAGTACGGCGGCCTCGGCGGCCTTCATTCTTGCCATGTCTTGTCTCCTGGATGCGATGCGATGCGATGCGCGGCACCGGCATGGTGTGCGGCTTGCGAGTCATTCTTGTGGCTCGCGCCGGGGCGCGGAAGTCTTCGTCGGGGCATATGCTTTATTCCCGGAAGGAATGGACAGGCCGGCGAGCCTGTGGCCTACTCACGCCGATGGAACGCATGCAGGACGTCCGGCTGTTCATACGCGTGGTCGACCTCGGCTCGTTCAGCCGCGCCGCCGCCGAGCTGGGCATCGGGCAGCCGGCGGCGACCAAGCAGATCGCGCAGATGGAGCGTCGCCTGGGCGCGCGCCTGCTGCACCGCTCCACGCACGGCGTGTCGCCGACCGAGATCGGCCTGCTGTACTACGAGAAGTGCAAGCTCATCGCGCACCACGCGGAGGAGGCGCGCAGCGTCGCCGCGCTGCTGCAGTCGCAGGTGCAGGGGGGCTTGCGCGTGAGCACCTCGGTGGGATTCGGGCGCCGGGTGCTGGCGCCTCTGCTCATGCAGTTCATGCAGATCAACCCGCAGCTGCAGGTCGACCTGTCGGTCGACGACCGCTACGTCGACCTCGTCGAGCAGGGGGTCGACGTCGCCATCCGCATGGGCCGCCTGGCCGACTCGTCGCTGGGCGCGCGCTACCTCGGAATCAATCCGTGGGCCGCGGTGGCCTCGCCCGAGTACCTGGAGCGTCACGGCGGCGTGCAGCATCCCGACGAGCTGGCGAGGCACGAGGCCCTGGTGTACAGCTCGGTACAGGGCGATGCGCGCTGGCATTTCGCCGGCCCCGAGCACCAGGCGGCGACCGTCGCCGTGCGCGGCAGGCTGCGCTCGAACAACCTCTCCACGCTGTCGGCGGCCGCGCGCGAGGGCATGGGCGTGGCCATCCTGCCGTGGTACGTGGCCAGCGCCGATGTGCGCAAGGGCCGGCTGGTGGCGCTGCTGCCGCAGTGGTCGCTGCCGGCGCAGGAAATCCACGCCGTGTACCCGTCGCCCAACCTGGTGCCGGCGAAGGTTCGACAGTTCGTCGACTGGCTCCAGGGCAAGTTCGGCCCGCAGTGGTGGAACGACGTGCGCTGAAGCGGCCGGCGCAGTGAGCGACGCGTGAAACCGTTGCGGGCGCTGGCGCCTGCGGCACAATATCTTGGTTGCGCTGCAACAATGCACTCCCGGCGAGGCCCCGGGGCTTTGGTTACATTGGCGTCTTGCGCTGCGTCAAGGCAGGCGCAGGCCCCGGGAGCCAGGCCCACGAGCCCGCCGCAGCCCCCACCCTTCTTGCTTTTCCGCTCCGCAGACATGATGAGTCCGTCGCCAGCGATCCCGGCCGGGATCGCGTTCGTCCAGCCGCTGACCCCCGTCGGCCATTCGCTGTTGTTGTCGTTCCTGTTCGCCGCGCTGCCCATCGCGATCGCGCTGCTCATGCTCGGAGTGCTGCGCCGCCCTGCCTGGCAGGCCGCGCTGGCCGGCCTGGCGGTCGGCCTGGCGATCGCCATCGGGCTGTGGGGCATGCCGGCCGGGCTGGCGTTCAACTCGGTGGCCGCCGGCATGGCCCTGGCGCTGGTGCCGGTGATGTGGATCGTGTTCAATGCGCTGCTGCTGTACAACGTGGCGGTGAAATCGGGGCGTTTCGAGATGTTCCGCCAGTGGATGCTCGACCACCTTCCCGACGATCGCCGCCTGGTGCTGCTGGTGGTGTCGTTCTCCTTCGGCTGCCTGCTCGAGGGAATCTCCGGTTTCGGCACCCCGGTGGCCATCACCAGCGCGCTGCTCATCGCGCTGGGATTCCCGGCCGTCGAGGCGCTGACCTACACGCTGATCTTCAACACCGCGCCGGTGGCCTTCGGAGCCCTCGGCGTGCCCATCACCGTGCTCGGCGCGGTCACCGACCTGCACGCCGGCACGCTGGGCGCGATGGTCGGGCGCCAGTTGCCGTTCTTCGCCTTCGCGCTGCCGTTCTACGTCATCGCCATGTACGGCGGCCTGCGCTCGCTGGCCAAGCTGTGGCCGGCGCTGGTGGTGTCCGGAGGGAGTTTCGCAGTCACCCAGTTCGTCACCTCCAACTTCATCAGCTACCAGCTCACCGACGTGCTGGCCTCGCTGGCGTCGCTGATCATCACCGTCGGCTTCCTCAAGGTGTGGAAGCCCGAGCCCGACCCCGCCTTCGCCATCTCGGGCGGTGCCGGTGGCGCCCGCCGCGGCGCGCAGCGCGTGGGCTACGGCGGCTGGATGCCGTGGCTGGTCGTGTCGGTGATCGTCATCGTGTGGATCAACCTGAAGCTGTTCTCGATCGGCGAAATGAAAATCCAGTGGCCGGGGCTGCACGACCAGGTGTTCATCAGCCTGTACGGCAAGCCCTATGCCGCGATCTGGGACTTCCAGCCCTTCGGCACCGGCACCGCGATCCTGCTGGCGGCGATCATCACCGCGCTGCTCACGCGCACCGGGGTCGGCGATTTCCTCGCCTGCGTGGCGCGCACCTGGAAGCAGGCCTGGGTGGCCATCGTGACGGTCATGATGATCGTCGGCCTGGCCTACCTGCTGAACTACTCGGGGATGAGCTACACGCTGGGCCGCGGCGTCGCCGCCGCCGGTTCGCTGTTCGCGCTGGTGTCGGCCTTCCTCGGCTGGGTCGCCGTGTTCCTGTCGGGCAGCGACACGTCGGGCAACGCGCTGTTCGGCAACCTGCAGGTCGTGGCCGCGCGCCAGCTGCACCTCGACCCGGTGCTGATGGCGGCCACCAACTCCTCCGGCGGCGTGATGGGCAAGATGATCTCGCCCCAGAACATCGCCACCGGGGTGTCGACGACCGAGCTCAAGGGGCAGGAAGGCGTGGTGTTCGCGCGCACCTTCTGGCACAGCGTGCTGCTGACCCTGCTGCTGGGCGTGCTGGTGGTGTTGCAGCAGCATGTGTTGTCGTGGATGATTCCGAGCCTGCCGCCGCATTGATCCCGTTCGACCCGGAGTTCCCGTGATGTCTTCCAGCACAGCCCAAGTCCACGCGCCGTCCACGGCCGCGTCCTCATCCGTGTCCCCCGCCGCCGCGCAGGCGGCGCTGGTGGCGGCGCTGGCCGGCATGCTGCCGTCGCATGCGCTGCTGGTTCGCGACGACGAGACCACTCCCTACGAGTGCGACGGCCTCGCCGCCTACCGCCAGCGCCCGCTGGCGGTGTGCCTGCCCGAGACCGAGGCGCAGGTCGCCGCGGTGCTGCGCGCCTGCCACCGGCTGGGACTGCCGGTGGTTCCGCGCGGCGCCGGCACCGGGCTGTCGGGTGGCGCGCTGCCGCTGGCCGGCGGCGTGACGCTGTCGCTGGCGCGCCTGAACCGCATCGTGTCCATCGACCCGCTGGCGCGCACGGCGGTGGTGCAGAGCGGGGTTCGCAACCTCGCGATCTCGGAGGCCGCGGCACGCCATGGCCTGTACTACGCGCCGGATCCGTCGAGCCAGATCGCCTGCTCCATCGGCGGCAACGTGGCCGAGAACTCGGGTGGCGTGCATTGCCTGAAGTACGGGCTGACCGTGCACAACGTGCTGCAGGTGCGCGGTTTCACGGTCGACGGCGAGCCCATCACCGTGGGCAACCTGGCCGGCGACAGCGCCGGCCCCGACCTGCTGGCGGCGGTGATCGGCAGCGAGGGCATGCTGATGGTGGTCACCGAGGTGGTGGTGCGCCTGATCCCGCGCCCGCAGCTTGCGCGCTGCATCATGGCCAGCTTCGACGACCTGCGCAAGGCCGGCGACGCGGTGGCCGGGCTGATCGCCGCGGGCATCATCCCGGCGGGGCTGGAAATGATGGACAAGCCGATGACCATCGCAGCCGAGGCCTTCGTGCACGCCGGCTACGACTGCGACGCGGCGGCCATCCTGCTGTGCGAATCCGACGGCACTCCCGAGGAAGTGGCCGAGGAGATCGAGCACATGACCGCGGTGCTGCAGGGCTGCGGCGCCACCGCGATCGCCGTCAGCCGCGACGAGGCCGAGCGGCTTCGCTTCTGGAGCGGGCGCAAGAACGCGTTCCCTGCGTCCGGGCGCATTTCCCCCGACTACTACTGCATGGACGGCACGATTCCGCGCAAGCGCATCGCCGACATGCTGCTGGCCATCCAGGACATGGAGCGCGAGTTCGACCTGCGCTGCGTCAACGTGTTCCACGCCGGCGACGGCAACCTGCACCCGCTGATCCTGTTCGACGCCAACCAGGCCGACCAGATGCAGCGCGCCGAGGAGTTCGGCGCGAAGATCCTCGAGACCTGCGTCGAGATGGGCGGCTCGATCACCGGCGAGCACGGCGTCGGCGTCGAGAAGATCAACTCCATGTGCGTGCAGTTCTCGCCCGAGGAACTCGAGCAGTTCTTCGCGCTGCGCCGCGCCTTCGACCCCGGCGAGAAGCTCAACCCGGGCAAGAACATTCCCAGCCACGCGCGTTGCGCCGAGTACGGCAAGATGCATGTGCGCGGCGGCCAGCTGCCGTTCGCCGAGCTGCCGCGTTTCTGATCCCGACCCTGTCGCGGCGCCGCGAGCGGCGCCGCGCTTCGACCGACCCCGACCGACCTCCGCCCCGATGGAATCCCTACCCGATACCGTGCGCGCGCTGCGCGAGCAGGTGCAGCAGGCCGCCGCCGACGGCACGCGCCTGCGGCCGCGTGGCGGCGCGAGCAAGCAATGGCTCGATCCCCGACCCGGGCACGAGGCGCGCGTGCTCGACATGCGCGCGCATGCCGGAGTACTGGCCTACGAACCCAGCGAGCTGTACGTGACCGCGCGTGCCGGCACTGCGCTGGTCGAGCTGGAGGCGATGCTGGCGCGGCAGGGCCAGTGCCTGCCTTGCGATCCGCCGCGCTTCGTGCGCGACGGCGGCGCCGGCGCGACGGTGGGCGGCATGGTGGCCGCCGGGCTGTCGGGGCCCGGGCGCCTGGGCGCCGGCGCGGTGCGCGACTACGTGCTCGGCGCCAGCCTGCTCAACGGCCGCGGCGAGGTGCTGCACTTCGGCGGCCAGGTCATGAAGAACGTCGCCGGCTACGACGTCTCGCGCCTGCTGGCCGGCTCGATGGGCTCGCTGGGAGTGATCCTCGAGGTCTCGCTGAAGGTGCTTCCGCTGCCGCGCGCGCAGGCCACGCTGGCCTTCGAGATGCCGCAGCAGCAGGCCACCGAGCAGCTCAATCGCTGGGGCGGCCAGCCGCTGCCGATCTCGGCCAGCGCCTGGTGGGTCGACGCCGACGGGCGCGCGCGCCTGTACCTGCGCCTGCGCGGCGCGCGCGCCGCGGTCGACGCCGCCTGCTCGCGCCTGGGCGGCGAGCGCGTCGACGACGCGCAGGCCGATGCGCTGTGGGAGTCCTTGCGCGATCAGACCCTGGACTGGTTCGCTCCGACCTGGCAGCCTGCGCCGGCGCAGACCCTGTGGCGCATCGCCGTGCCGCAGACCGCGCCGGTGCTGGACCTGCCCGGGCAGACGCTGGTGGAGTGGGGCGGTTCGCTGCGCTGGCTGCGCAGCGACGCCGATGCCTCCGCGGTGCGCGACGCCGCGGCGCGCGTCGGCGGCCACGCCACGCGCTTTCGCGGCGGCGACCCCGGCGTGCCGGTGTTCACGCCGCCGCAGGCCCCGCTGGAGCGTATCCAGCGCCAGGTCAAGCTCGCCTTCGACCCCCATGGCGTGTTCCCCGATTGCTTCGGCGCCGCCTGACCCGCCAGCCGCCCCATCATGCAAACCCGTCTTTCTCCCGAGTTCGCCGACACCCCCGAGGGGCGCGAGGCCGAGGCCATCCTGCGCGCCTGCGTGCACTGCGGCTTCTGCACCGCGACCTGCCCCACGTACCAGCTGCTGGGCGACGAGCTCGACGGCCCGCGCGGGCGCATCTACCAGATCAAGCAGGTGCTCGAGGGCGCCGAGCCCACGCGCAGCACGCAGCTGCACCTGGACCGCTGCCTGACCTGCCGCTCCTGCGAGACCACCTGCCCGTCTGGCGTGACCTACGGCCGCCTGCTCGACATCGGGCGGCGCGTGGTCGACGAGCGCGTGCCGCGTCCGGCCGGCGAGCGCGTCAAGCGCGCGCTGCTGCGCGAGGGCGTCACGTCGCCGCTGTTCGGGCCCGCGATGCGCGCCGGGCGTGCGCTGCGCGCGCTGGTGCCCGAGGGTTTGCGCGACAAGCTCGGCGAGCCGCAAGACCCGGGCGTGTGGCCGTCGCGCCAGCACGCGCGCAAGGTGATCCTGCCGGTGGGCTGCGCGCAGCCGGCGATGGCCCCGAACATCGATGCGGCCACGGCGCGCGTGCTCGACGCCATCGGCGTGCAGGCGCTGGTGCCCGGCGGCGGCTGCTGCGGGGCCCTGCGCCAGCACTCCGGGGACCATGCCGGTGCGCAGCGCGACATGCGGCGAAACATCGACGCCTGGTGGCCGCACGTGGAGCGCGGCGAGGTCGAGGCCATCGTGGTCAACGCGTCCGGTTGCGGCGTCATGGTCAAGGACTACGGGCGCGAACTGGCGGGCGACCCCGCCTACGCCGACAAGGCCCGGCGCGTGGCCGAGCTGGCCCGCGACCCGGTCGAGTTCCTCGCCGACCAGTCCGATGCGCTGCGACAGCGCCTGCGCAAGCGCCCGGCCGAGCGACTGGCCTGGCACCCGCCATGCACGCTGCAGCACGGGCAGCGCCTGGGCGGGCGCGTGGAGGCGCTGATGCGCGAGCTCGGCTTCGAGCTCGCGCTGCCCGAGCAAAGCCACCTGTGCTGCGGTTCGGCCGGCACCTATTCGGTGCTGCAGCCCGAACTGTCGCACCAGCTGCGCGACAACAAGCTGGAGAGGCTGCGGCAACTGCAGCCCGAGCGCGTGCTGTCGGCCAATATCGGCTGCATCTCGCACCTGCAGGCAGGCACCGCCACTCCGGTGCAGCACTGGCTGGAGTTCCTCGACCAGGCGATGGCCTGACGTCGCTGCGCGCGTCAGGCCTCGTCGCTCAGTTCGGCGAGCCCGGCGCGCAGCGCGCGCAGCATCGCCGGCTCGGTCTCCAGGTGCCCGCAAGCGACCAGGCGCGTGCGCAGGCGCGGCAGCCATTGCCGCAGCACACGCAGGTTGCCGGGCGGGCACATCGAGTCCTTTCTGCCGTGCACGGCCAGCGCCGGCCACGGCGCATCGCGCAGGGCCTGCACGCAACGCCGCAAATGCTGGCGACCGAGCCAGCAGGCATGGCTCAGATAATGCCACTGAATCCGGTTGTGGTTTTGTAGATCCCGAACCCGGCGGGACGACATTCTCTTTTGCCGTCGAGTGTCGCCGAACAGCATCGCGTTTTCGAATCGACTCCAGATCAACCCGAATCTGCGCCTTTGCGCGACTGTTCCATCGCGCGACACTGTTGCGCAACACTGCAACACTTTGTCCGCCCTGGTGGCGCCGGCCGCGCGCAGCAGGGCATGCCAGGCGCGTGGCGCGCGCCGGCGCCCGACCAGCATGAAGCGCGCGGTGTCGCGTCGCGACGTGAGGTAGCTGCCGCGCAGCAGCAGTGCGCGAACTCGTGTCGGATGCGCGGCGGCGTAGGCCAGCGCCAGCGCAGCTCCCCACGAGCCGCCGTACACGCTCCAGCTGCTCAGCCCGAGGTGCTCGCGTACCCGCTCGAGGTCGCGCACCAGCAGTCCGGTGTTGTTGCGCCGGGTCGAGCCGCGCGGGCGCGAGCGCGCGCAGCCGCGCTGGTCCACCCACACCAGGTGATTGCGCCGCGTGTCGAACAGCAGCGGCTCGCGCAGACGCGAGCCGCCGCCCGGGCCTCCGTGCACGATCAGCACCGCGGGCAGTCGCGGGTCGCCCGCGGTGGCCAGCGCGACGCGATGGCCCTGGCCGACCTGCAGCGCTTGCAGGTGAATTCGGGTATGCGAGTGGCTGGCAGACGGCATGGGATTTGCTTAGGATATATCGGGGACGCAAATCGCGCCCTGTTCGTTGCACTCAACTCTATTGCTCAGGAGACATCCGATGAAATGGACCACGCCGGCTTTCACCGAAATGCGTTTCGGTTTTGAAATCACGATGTATATCGCCAACCGCTGATATCGGCGCGAGTACCTGGCCGGGCCGGCAGCATGCCGACCGGCCTTGACCGGGCGCTGCCGCGCCCGGTCGTTCCCGAATTCCCGAATGGTCTGCTGCGGCATGCCGCGGCGCCGGTGTGCGCCGGGCTTGCGCGCGACAGGCGCGACCGCCGTGCATGCGGTCCCCGCGGCAGGCTGCTCCAAGCGACTCTCGAACATGCACATCCGCATCCTGGGTTCGGCCGCCGGCGGCGGTTTCCCGCAGTGGAACTGCAACTGCGCCAACTGTGATGGGGTGCGCAAGGGCAGCATCCGCGCACGCAGGCGCACGCAGTCGTCGATCGCGGCGCGCGCCGCAGACGGCGACTGGCTGCTGTTCAATGCCTCGCCCGACGTGTTGCAGCAGATCCAGGGCTTCGACGCGCTGCAGCCGGCACGCGCGCTGCGCGACACCGGGATCGGCGCGGTGCTGCTGATGGACGCGCAGGTCGACCACACCACCGGCCTGTACATGCTGCGCGAAAGCCGGCGTCCGCTGCAGGTCTGGGGCACCGCGCCGGTGCGCGAGGACCTCAGCACCGGCAACCCGATCCTGCGCGTGCTCGAGCATTTCTGCGGCGTGCAGTGGCAGGAACTGGCGGTCGACGGCAGCGAGGTCGAGATCGCGGCGGCCGGCGGGCTGCGCGTGCGCGCGCTGGCGCTGAGCAGCAAGGCGCCGCCGTATTCCCCGCATCGCCACGCTCCCGTGCCGGGCGACAACATCGGCGTGGTGCTGCGCGACCCGCACAGCGGGCGCAGCCTGTTCTACGCCCCCGGCCTGGGGGCCATCGAGGACCATGTGCGCGAAGCCATGCACCAGGTCGACTGCGTGCTGGTCGACGGCACCTTCTGGACCGACGACGAAATGCAAAGCGTGGGAGTGACCGGCAAGAGCGCCCGCGCGCTGGGGCACCTGCCGCAATCGGGCCCCGGCGGCATGATCGAGCAGCTCGACCGCCTGCCGGCGACGACGCGCAAGCTGCTCATCCACATCAACAACACCAACCCGATCCTGCGCGAGGACAGCGCCGAGCGCGCCGAGCTCGCCGCGCATGGCATCGAGGTCTGCCACGACGGGCTCGACATCGCGCTGTGACGGCGCTTCGCAGGAGATCGACTTGTCCCAAGATACGGCACCCCAGGCCCCCTGGGGGCGCGAGGAATTCGAGGCCCGGCTGCGCGAGCGCGGCGCCGCGTATCACATCCATCACCCGTTCAACGTCATGCTCAACGGGGGTCGCGCAACGCCCGAGCAGATCCGCGGATGGGTGGCCAATCGCTACTACTACCAGATCTCGATCCCGATCAAGGACGCCGCGGTGCTGTCCAACTGCCCCGACCGCGAGGTGCGCCGGCAGTGGATCCAGCGCATTCTCGACCACGACGGGCACGGCGACGACGCCGGCGGCATCGAGGCCTGGGTGCGCCTGGGCCTGGCCGTGGGGCTGCAGCGCGACGAGATCGAGGACCTGCGCCACGTGCTTCCCGGCACGCGTTTCGCAGTCGACGCCTACGTGAACTTCTGCCGCCAGCGTCCGTGGCAGGAATCGGTTTGCGCGTCGCTGACCGAACTCTTCGCGCCGAAGATCCACAAGGAACGCCTCGCGAACTGGCCGCAGCACTACCCGTGGATCGACAGCGAGGGCCTGCAGTATTTCCGCAACCGCACCACGCAGGCCCGGCGCGACGTCGAGCAGGGCCTGGCCGTGACCCTGGAGTATTTCAACACCCGGGAGCTGCAGCAGCGTGCCTTGCAGATCCTGCAATTCAAGCTCGACGTGCTGTGGCAGATGAACGACGCCATGGCCTTGAAATACGGAGTCAACCCATGAACGCGCACGCCGAACCCGAAGACAGCCGACTGCCGCGGGTGCAGCCCCGCTTCCGCCTGCAATGGGAGCAGGCCCAGCAGTCCTGGGTGCTGCTGTACCCGGAAGGCATGGTCAAGCTCAACCAGAGCGCGGGCGAGATCATGAAGCGTTGCGACGGGGTCCGGTCGGTGCAGCAGATCATCGACGAGCTCGAACACACCTTCGGGGTCGACGATCTCGGCGGCGACGTGCGCGATTTCCTGCAGATCGCCACTCGCCAGAGCTGGCTGGAGTGGGTGTGATCCCCGGCGGCGAATCGGCGATGCATGCGACCGACGGGCCCGACGATGCGTCGCCGCGGCCGGGACCGCCGCTGTGGCTGCTGGCCGAGCTCACCTACCGCTGCCCGCTGCATTGCGTGTTCTGCTTCAACCCGGTGGACTACGAGCAGGCTGGCGAGGAACTGGGCACCGAGGACTGGCTGCGGGTATTGCGCGAGGCGCGCGAGCTGGGAGCCGTGCAGTGCGGCTTCTCCGGTGGCGAGCCGCTGATGCGCGACGATCTCGAGCTGCTGGTGGCCGAGGCCCACCGCCTGGGCTTCTACACCAACCTGCTGACTTCCGGAGTGGGGCTCACCGAGCAGCGTGCGGCGGCGCTGCGCGCGGCCGGGCTGGACCATGTGCAGCTGTCCTTCCAGGACTCGACCGCGGAGCTCAACGATTTTCTCTCCCACACCCGGACCTTCGAGCTCAAGCAGCGCGTGGCGCGCATGATCAAGGCCAATGGCTGGCCGATGGTCATGAACGTGGTCGTGCACCGCATGAACATCGACCACATCGACCGCATCATCGGCATGGCCGCCGAGCTCGGCGCCGAGTACCTGGAGCTGGCGAACTCGCAGTACTACTCGTGGGCGCACGTGAATCGCGACCACCTGCTGCCATCGCGCGAGCAGCTCGAGCGCGCCGAGGAGTGCACGCGCCAGTGGCGCGAGCGCCTGGGCGACTCGATGCGCATCTTCTACGTGGTGCCGGACTATTACGAGACGCGCCCGAAGAAGTGCATGAACGGCTGGGGCAACGTGTTCCTCACGGTCACCCCCGACGGCCTGGCGCTTCCCTGCCACACCGCGCGCATGCTGCCCGGGCTGGAGTTTCCCGACGTGCGGCAGGCCTCGCTGCAGCATGCCTGGTACGAGTCGCCGGCCTTCGCGCGCTACCGTGGCACGGCGTGGATGAAGGAACCCTGCCGTTCCTGCGACGAAAAGCACCAGGACCTCGGCGGCTGCCGCTGCCAGGCCTACATGCTGGCCGGCGACGCCGAGGCCGCCGACCCCGTGTGCGACAAGTCGCCGCAGCACGCGCGGGTCCAGCAAGCGGTGCTCAAGGCCCAGGCCGGCGGCGCCGTGGAGCAGCCGCTGGTGTTTCGCAACCCGCAGGAGTCGCGCCGCCTGGGTCGGCCGTTCTGATCACCCCCACGGGGGTCAAGGAATCTTGGGGCGGCCCTGCGATTCGGTGAGACTGCCCCCAGGGCCGGGCGTTGCCCGGCCTCCCCCCGCGGGGGTCAAGGAATCTTGGGGCGGCCCTGCGATTCCTTGAGAGCAGCATCTGCGCAGCATCTGCGCGGCATTTCGCGGCGCGCTTCGGCTGGCGCATGCATTGATCTGGCGCGAGGCGGCATGTATGCTGCCGATCGCGCCGAGTTCGTCGTGCCCATAAGCAAGCCGGTTGTCACGGCCCTTGCGCGTGCGCGGCACCCGGCGCTTGGTGCACGCCCCTGGGGAACGGGGCTGTGAGCGGTTTCACACTCGAGGGCAAACCCGTCGAAAGACGGGGACGCAAAGCTTCCGGCCTACAGCGCGCGGCGCCAGGGTAGCGGGGCTGCCGGCGTGTGCGGCAGGCGGGTGCGCGCAGCCCTCCGGGCTGCCCATGCCGTCGGAAGGTCGCCCTCGGAACTCACCGGAGGCGATCCTTGGAGCAACGCGTACATGCCCGTCGGGCCGCGGCGGCCAGCTTGCTGCGCGACAGCTGGCCCTGGGCGCTGTGCGTTGCGGCGGCGCTGGCAGCGCTGCGGATGCCGCGACTGGGTCTTGCCGCAAGCTGGCCGGGGCTCGAGGCCGGCGAGTGGCTGGTGCTGGCGTGCGGCGCGCTCGGCATCGTGCGCAACCTGCGCACCGCGCACGAGACGGCCGCGCGCCTGGGCTGGCAGCAAAGCCACGATGCGCTCACCGGGCTGCTCAATCGCGCCGAATTCGAGCAACGCCTCACGCGCTGCCTCGGGCGCCCGGCGCATGCCTTGCTGTTCGCCGACATCGATCAGTTTCGCGTGATCAACCAGACCTGCGGGCACGACGCGGGCGATGCCATGTTGCGCCGCGTCGCCGCGCTGTTGCAGCAGTCCCTGCGGGAGGCAGACCTGGTGGCCCGCCTGGGTGCCGATGAGTTCGCCGTGCTGCTTGCCGAGTGTCCGGCCGGCGAGGCGCTTCGCGTCGCGGACCAGCTTCGCGTCGAACTGGCGTCGAGCCGCTTCGTTCACGGTTCACGCGCTTTCGCGATGGCCGCCAGCATCGGAGTGGTCGAGCTGGGCGCGGGTTGGCGCGCGGCGTCGGCCGCGCTGGACGCCGCGGAGGCGGCCTGCGGGCTGGCCAAGGAGCATGGGCGCAACCGCACGCAGCTGCATCGTCCCGGCGACGCCGAACTGGCATTGCGCGACGGCCTGCTGCAGTGGGTGGCGCGCATCCAGGAGGCGCTCGACCAGGGGCGTCTTTGCCTGTATGCGCAGCCCATCGCGCCGGCGCAGCCGGGCAGCGACGATTCCAGGCATGTGGAATTGCTGCTGCGAATGCTCGACGACCAGGGACGAATCCTTTCTCCCGCGCAGTTCCTGCCGGCGGCCGAGCGCTTCGGCATGATGACCCCGATCGACCGCTGGGTGGTCGGTGCAGCGTTCGAGCGCCTGGCGCGCGCTGCGCCGCATGCGCCGGCGCTGTGCTGCATCAATCTGTCGGCGGCCAGCCTGTGCGACGAGCGCTTCGCCGAGTTCGTGCTGGGCGAGCGCGAGCGACTTGGCGTGCAGGCCTCGAGGGTGTGCTTCGAGATCACCGAGACTGCGGTGATGTCGCAGTTCCACAAGGCGCTGCGCTGCATCGAGCTGCTGCGCGAGCAGGGCTTTCGTTTCGCGCTGGACGACTTCGGCACCGGCATGTCCTCGTTCGCCTACCTGAAGCGCCTGCCGGTGGATTTCCTCAAGATCGACGGGTCCTTCGTCAAGGACATGCTGCACGACCCGGTGGCCTTCGCGATGGTCGAGGCGATCCACCACATCGGGCAGGTGATGGGCATTCGCACCGTGGCCGAGTTTGTCGAGCACGACGATGCGCGCCGCAGCCTGGGGGCGATCGGCGTCGACTACGTGCAGGGCTACGGAATCGGGCGCCCGGCGCCGTTCTGACCCGTTGCGCCTGCGTGCGCGGCGCGCAGCGTCGCGGCCAGCGTCGCGCGCACGCCGTTGCTCAGCATCAGCGCCTGGGCCCGCAGCAGGTCCTGGCGTCGCAGCACCCGTTCGCCGGCGCCCAGCGCGGGGTCGGCGAGCAGGGCCGCGCGCGCCACGCCGGGCAGCAGCCCGCAGCGCAGAGGCGGGGTCCACCAGCGGCCGTCCAGGCGCACGAACACATTGCTGCGCGCGCCTTCGCACAGCTCGCCGCGCTGGTTGAAGAACAGGGCATCGAAGGCGCCCAGGCGCTCGCAGGCCTGCAAGGCACGGTCGTAGCGCTCGCGGTGGGTGGTCTTGTGACGCAGCAGCGGGTCGTTGGAGTCGAGCACCGGGTCGGGCACCACGTCGTCGGCCAGCAGTACGTCGACCCGCGCAGGCGTCGCCGGCAGCGGCACGCAACGAAGGTCGAAGCTGCCGTCGTGGCGCAATTCGATGCGCGTGCGCCGGTGCCAGGCGCCCGCGCCGGCGGCCTCGCCCGGCCACGCCGCGTGCGCGTCGGCCAGCGCGCGCAGCAGCGCGTGGCGATCGAAGGCGAAGCCGAAATGGCGCGCGGAGCGGCCGAGTCGGCGCAGATGCGCGTCGATTCGCGCGCGCTGGGTCGGGAAGTGCGCGGCGAAGGTCTCGATCAGCCCGAAACCGGGGTCCAGGCTGGTGGCGAAGCGTGCCTTGAGCCAGCATTCGTCCCACTCCCCGCGAGGGGTCGAGTCGGCGACCACGCCACCGCCTACCCCCAGGCGCGCGGCGCGCGTCAGCCCGCGCTTCGCGGCGTCGATCTCCAGCGTGCGGATGGCCACCGAGAAGTCGCCCAGTGTCGCGCATGGAGTTCCCGGGGCGTCGCCGCCGGGAGCCGGCCGCAGCCAGCCGATGGCTCCGGTGTAGAGCCCGCGCGCCCGCGGCTCGAGTTCCCGGATGATGCGCATGGTGCGGTGCTTGGGTGCGCCGACCACCGAGCCGCAGGGAAACAGCGCATGCCACAACTGCGCCCAGTCGACGTCGTCGCGCAGGCGCGCGCGCACCGTGGAGGTCATCTGCCAGACCGTGGCATAAGGCTCGGTCACGAAGCGCCGCGGAACCTGCACGCTGCCGGGGCGCGCCAGGCGCCCGAGGTCGTTGCGCAGCAGGTCGAGGATCATCAGGTTCTCGGCGCGGTTCTTGGGGTCGTTGCGAAGCCAGGCGGCCGATTCGGCGTCGCTGCGCGCATCGTCATGGCGCGGCGCCGTGCCCTTCATCGGGCGTACCTCGATCCACCCTTGGCGGTCGAGGCGAAAAAAGCGCTCGGGCGACAGGCTCAGCACCCAGCGCCCGCGCAGCCGGGCAAGCGCCCGGTAGGCGGTGGGCTGCGCGCGCCGCAGCGCAAGGTACAGCGCGATCGGGTGTCCGAAGGCGCGCGCGCTCAGCGTGAAGGTATGGTTGACCTGGTAGGTCTCGCCGGCCGCGATGCGTTGCAGGATGGATTGCAGCGCCTGCTCGTATTCGCCGCGGCTCGACTGCGCGCGCCATGCGGCAAGGCCCGCCGGGGCCTCGGGGCCGCTTTCGCGCACGCGTTCGCGCAGCCACGCGTCGACGGCCGCGTCGTCGGGCAGTGGGCGTGCCTCGTCGAAGCTCAGCGCTTCCAGGCGCGGCGAGCCGGGGTGCTGGCGCACCTCCAGGTCGGCCAGCGCGGCGGCCGCGCCGAAGCCGGCGAACAGCGCGACCTCGCGGCCCGCGCGCAGTTGCTCCTCGAGCCAGCGCGGCATGTGCCGGGCCCGCTCGTCGTCGTCGGCCAGCCAGTGCTCGCACGGCGCCTGCAGCAGGCGCGCCGGAGCGTCGACGGGATCGAACAGGACAAAGCAGCAATCTGTCATCTCGAGATCCGTCGGTAGCAATTCACATGCCAGACGCGGCCTGGGTGGTCGGTGCGCGTCAGCGAGTGTTTATCATGGTCCGCCGCGGACCGCGCCCGTCGTCCCCGGAACCCCCACCGTGAACCCTGTCCCGAGCCCCCGCCAAGCCTGCGAGCCGGCGCCTCGCCTGCCCGAGCGAATCGTCTGCCTGACCGAGGAGTCGACCGAGACCCTCTATCTGCTGGGCGAGCAGCGGCGCATCGTCGGCATCTCGGGCTTCACCGTGCGTCCGCCGCAGGCGCGTCGCGAAAAGCCCCGGGTCAGCGCGTTCACGAGCGCCAACATCGAGCGCATCGTCGCGCTGCGTCCCGACCTCGTGCTCGGCTTCTCGGACCTGCAGGCCGACATCGCTCGCGAGCTGATCGGCCGTGGCATCGAGGTGTGGATCAGCAACCAGCGCAGCGTCGCGGAGATCCTCGGCTACGTGCTGCGCCTGGGCGCCATGGTCGGCGCGCCGCGGCGCGCGCAGCGCCTCGTGGCGCAATGGCAGGCCGGATTCGAGCGCTTGCGGCGCCAGGCCGCGGCCTGGCCCAGGCGCCCGCGGGTGTACTTCGAGGAATGGGATCAGCCGATGATCTGCGGCATCCGCTGGGTCAGCGAACTCATCGCGCTGGCCGGCGGCGACGATGTGTTCGCCGAGCTCGCCGAAGGGGCGCTGGGGGCGCAGCGAATCATCCATGATTCCGGCGAGGTGCCGCGCCGAGCTCCCGAGATCATCGTCGGCTCATGGTGCGGCAAGAAGTTCCAGCCGGCGCGGGTCGCCGCACGCCCGGGCTGGCAGGACATCCCGGCGGTCCGCGACGGTCAGCTGCACGAAATCAAGTCGCCGCTGATCCTGCAGCCCGGCCCCGCTGCCTTGAGCGACGGAGTGCACGCGCTGGCCGCGATCTTCGCGCAATGGCAGGCCTCTTGCCACGCCCGGCCTTGAAGCGTGCTGGCTGCGTTGCATCAAGGCATGCCGCGCCCACCCGCGCGACACTGAAGCTCCGAGTCACGAGCAGAAGGAGCGTGGGCATGCAAGCCGAACCCAGGATCGTTTTCAGGGGCATGGAGCCCAGCGCCGCGCTGCGCGAGCGCATCGAGCAGCGCATCGAGCACCTGCAGCACCTGCATCCCCATCTCATGAGCTGTCGGGTCACGGTCGAGCCCCACAGGCTGCATCAGCGTCAGGGGCACCACTTTCAAGTGCGAGTCGACGTCACGGCTCCGGGGCATGAACTGGTGGTCAACCGCGAGCCGGCGGCGAACCAGCAGCACGAGGACGCATTCGTCGCCGTGCGCGACGCCTTCGACGCGATGGAGCGCCGCGTGGAGGATCTCGCGCGCATCGAGCGCGGCGACGTCAAGACCCACCATCCCGAGGCCTGACGCGATGCGCGCGGCAGGGCCGGGCCCGGCCCCGGGGTGCGCTCAGCGCGAGGGCTTTTCCGCGTCGAGGGCGTGGATCACCGCGTTGGTGATGTCGATGTGCGGATTCACGTAGACCGCGTTCTGGAACACGATGTCGCAGCCCATGCGGCGAGCCACCTGGTCGACCACCGCGTTGGCCTTGTCCAGGATGCGGCTGACATCGGCGTTGCGCTGCGAATTCAGGTCCTCGGCGAAGGCCTGCTGGTCGTCGCGGAACTGACGGCTCAGGTCGGCCAGCTGCTGCTGTGCCTGCATGCGCTGGTCATCGGACATCACCACCGAGTTGTCCTGCAGCCTGGTGCGCAGCGCGTCGATGCGCTGGCTGAGCGCGGCCAGCTTGCGCCTGCGGGGTTCGAAGCGCTGTTCGAGCTTTTGCGATGCGGCCTTGGCCATGGCCGAGTCGCGCAGGATGCGAGCGGTATCGACGAAGGCCACGCGCAGCGCCGGCGAGGGCTGCGCGCCGCTGGCCGCCGGGGATGGGGTCGTCGCGGCGCGCGCCGCGGGCAGGCTCAGGAGCGGGGCCAGCGCGAGCGCAACGGTGCCGAGCAGGCGCAGGGAAGGGGAGGCGGGCATGGGTGGTGTCTCGGGAAAGCGGTCGATTCAAGGTTGTTGCATCGGGGTCGAGGCCGAGGCCGCCGCCCGCATGTGCCGCAGCAGCTCGGCGCGCAGCGCGCGCAGCTTGGCCTTGACCTCACGCTCGTCGGCCGGGCCGATGCGCATGAGGATCTTCTGTCCCGCGGACGCCGATTCCAGTCCGGGGTCGGCATAGCGGAACAGCACGTGGGGTTGCACCAGGCGCGGCGGGCTGTCCGGCTCGGGAGCGGCCAGCAGATTGTCGATCACCTGCAGCAGGCGGTCGTTGAACTGTCCCTTCGGATAGCCGAGTTCGCGCCATGCCTGCTGGAACAACGGATAGAAGTCGAGGTAGACGGACACCACGCGGGCCGGGTCGATCATGCGCACCGCGGCCATGTACGGCGCGTAGCGTGCGTCGTTGGCCGGGTCGATCACCCAGGCCTTGCCGTCGGCGCGCACCTGCAGGCGGCCCGGCGCCGGGCGCACCGGCCACGCCGCGACGGGAGCCTGCGCTCGCGCCAGGTTGTCGATGGTCGACACCAGGTGCAGGATCAGGTGGTCGGGCACCCACCATTCGGCGAAGGCCTTGCGCCCCACCAGCGACGACACCGCGGAGCCGAACTCCCGATCGCTTTGCGCAAGCGACGGCAGCGGCCGGGATGCGGCGGGCAACTGCAATTGCGTCGGTGCCGAAGCAGGCGCCGACGCAATCGGCGCGCTCACTCCGGGGGCGACGGAGGCGGTCGTCGCCACCGGCGAATGCTGGTGATCGTGCAGCACGTAGCCCAGCATGCGCTGCACGCTTTCCCAGTGCAGCAGCGCCAGCACGATGGCGGCCATCAGCACGATCAGCGCCCCGATCTCCACGCCGTCCAAACGCTTCATCGCCGATTCCTCCAGGCCCCGGACTCATCCATCATCGCCGAAAACCGCAAGCACCGCGCGGCCAGGTTCAGGCCGCCTTGTGCTCCTGTGCGGTCTTTCCGAAGTAGTTCTTCTCCGCCAGCGCCTCGTACAGCGGCGGCGTGAACAGGTTGGAGATGCGCGTGGCGACCAGCGCGACCGCCATCATCGGGATCACCATACCGGTGCCGTTGGTCATTTCCATGACAATGACAAAGGAGGTCAGCGGCGACTGCGTCACCGCGGCCAGGTAGCCTGCCATGCACAGCGCGATCAGCGCCGGCATCGGCGCCGACGCGAACAGCGCATGCACCCACTGCGCCAGTCCGGCGCCGATCGACAGCGACGGCGAGAACAGGCCGCCGGGGATGCCGGCCATGTAGCTGATGACCATCGCCGCCCACTTGGTCAGCGCGTACAGCGGGCTCACCGACGCGCTGCCGTCCAGCAGGTGGCGTGCCTGGTCGTAGCCGCTGCCCCAGGTCTGGCCGTGGGTGGCCACGCCCAGCGCGGCGATGAGCAGTCCGATGACCAGCGCGTACAGCAGGGGCTTGGCGCTGCGCCATTCGCGCAGCGGCCGGGGCATCCAGGCATCGGGGCGCAACAGCGCCAGGTTGAACGCCGCGCCGGCCAGTCCGCACAGCAGCGCGATCACGACCACCGGCAGGAAGAAGCCGATGCCGAAGTTCTGCGGAACGTTGATCTGGCCGAAGTACAGGTAGTTGCCCGCCAGCGCCAGCGAGGTCAGGCCGGAGAACACGACGGCGGTGATCATCACCCCGTTGGTTCGGCTCTCGAAGTCGCGCGCGAGTTCCTCGATGGCGAAGATCACCCCGGCCAGCGGGGTGTTGAACGCGCCCGACAGCCCGGCTGCGGCGCCGGCAAGCAGCAGCGAGCGCTCCAGTCGCTTGCCCTGGTGCGGATACAGGCGCCGGGTCTCGGCCATGATGGCCGCGCCCAGGTGCACCGTCGGGCCTTCGCGCCCGATGGTCATGCCGCCGAGAAATCCGAGCAGCGAAATGCCCAGCTTGCCGACGATGACCCGCAGCCCGAACAGGCGCTTCATCAGCGTGTCGTCGGGCGGCGCGTGCAGCGCCGCGATGACCTGCGGGATGCCGCTGCCCTCGCTGCCCGAGAACCAGCGGCGGGTCAGGAACACGCACAGCACCGTGATCGATGGCGTGATCAGGAAGGCCAGCCAGCTGCGCCCTGAGATCCAGTGCAGGAACAGCTCGTACGCATCCTCGCTCCATTGGGCGTACAGCACGGCGACCAGCCCGACCAGCAGCGCGCCGCCCCACGGCAGGCCGAATTGCAGGAACAGCCGGCGACCTCGCGAGCGCGCGGTGCGCAGCAGGTCGCGCGGCGTGCCCGGGCGACGCCGGCTGGAGCCGGCGCCAGCCGGCGACGATGATGGCTCGGAATTCGGTTCAGACACGAAACGTCGATCCCATGGGATGAAAACCAGTCGGGGCAGCAGGCCGCTGCCGGCCGCGCCCGACGGAGCAGCGGATTCGCGCGGCAGCGCAATACCCGGGGGCCAGCTGCGCCGGCTCCATGGTAGCCGGGCCGGGCCCGGCCGGGCGCCGGGCTCAATGGCCGCGCCGCGGGGGCTGCTGCACAAACCAGGCCACCACCAGCCACACCGCGCACAGCGCGGCGCAGGCGAGGAACACGCCTTCGGCCGACCACATCCTGGCCAGCAGGCCGCCGACGGCGCCGCCGGCGAACAGCCCCAGCGACTGCGCGGTGTTGTAGACACCCATCGCCAGCCCCTTGCGCGCGGCCGGCGCCACGCGCGACACCAGCGACGGCAGCAGCGCCTCCATCAGGTTGAAGGCGACGAAGAACAGGAACAGTTCGGCGATCAGCGGCACGGTGCTGCGATAGCCGAAGGCCAGCGCGAGCATGCTCAGTCCCATCAGCGCGACTCCGCCGCGCAGCACCGCGCGCATGTGGCCGCGGCTTTCGGCCCAGACGATGCCGGGAATCGCCAGCACGAAGGAGCCCATGGTCACCGGCAGGTAGACCATCCAGTGGTGCTTCAGCGGGATCCCGGCGTGATGCACCAGTGCCACCGGAACGACCACGAACATCGCCACCTGCGCGAAGTTGACCACGAAAATGCTGAAGTGCAGTCGCAGCAACGCCGGCGTCAGCACCGACTCGCGTGAAGCCCCGGTGCCGAGTTCCTCGGCCGGCGCGCTCATCGGCGCATCGGGCACCACCCACTTGATCACCGCGATGGCCACCAGCGCCAGCACGCCGGTGAGCACGAACATGCCGGGCACACCGATCCAGTGGTAGAGCACCGGGCCGGCGATCAGCGAGACCAGGAAGCTCATTCCGATGGTCATGCCGACCATCGCCATGGCCTTGGTGCGATTGTGGTCGCGGGTCGAGTCGGCGATCATCGCCGAGATCGCCGCCGAGATCGCGCCGGCGCCCTGGACCGCGCGCCCGACGATGATGCCGTCGATGCCGTGCGCCACGCCGGCCATGAACGAGCCGACCGCGAAGATCAGCATGCCCAGCATCATCACCGGCTTGCGGCCGAAGCGGTCGCTGGCAAGACCGAAGGGAATCTGCAGCGCGGCCTGGGTCAGGCCGTAGATGCCCAGCGCGAGGCCGACCAGGAAGCGATTGCCGCCGCCGGGCAGTCCGTGGGCGTAGATCGCGAACACCGGCAGGATCAGGAACAGCCCGAGCATGCGCAGGCCGTAGATCGACGCCAGGGTCATGCTGGAGCGACGCTCCTGCGCGCTCATCGGCTCGCGCCTGGGCTTCGAGGAGGACGGGTTCGTCGAGGAGGTCTGGGTCATCGCCATGGGGGTGCGGGAATGCGAGGGCGCGTCAAGCCGGCCACGGCCGTTGCCGCGGGCTCGTGGCCCCAGGGTTCGCAAACTGCCTATTTTCACCGCATTCCCACGTAACATGCTGAAAGCTTTCGAAGCGGAATGGGACCGCCGCCCCGGCGGCCGGGTCAGCGGCCGTGCCCGACGGTGCGTTTCTTGAGCAGGCGCAGGAAATGCTGGTGCCTGGGCGAGGCATGCTCGAGGTGACGGTACACCGCGCGCTTGGCGCCGTCGGTCAGCAGCGACCACGCGATCGAATAGCCCCACACCAGCGCGATCTCCGCCCAGCTGATCGGGGTCACGAGGCCCAGGCCCCAGGCGCACAGCAGCGTGGCGGCCAGCTTGGTCAGCAGCGCCGACCAGATCATCGCCGGCGCGGGGTAGGGCTTGCGCCAGTAGGCTCCCCGGGTTCGCGACACGAACAGCGTGAGGTGCCCGGCGACCGCCATCTTGAGAAAGATGTAGGTCTGCACTTTCGGCAGCGGCAGGTGCAGCCAGTCCAGCGCAAGCCACAGCATCAGGAAGCTGCCCGCGGTGCCGGTCAGGCCCATCACCGTCGACACGGTGAGCACGCGGCGCATCTGCCAGCGCACCGGTGCCGTGTCGACCGCGGTGCGGTCGTAGGCGATGGTCATGATGGGCACGTCGTTGAAGAATGCCAGCAGGATGATCATCACCGCAGTGATCGGGTAGAAGTTGTAGACCAGCATCGCCAGCACGACGAAGATCATGATGCGGATGGTTTCGGTGATCCGGTACACCGCGTAGCTGTTCATGCGCTCGAAAATTCGCCGCGCCTCTTCCACGGCCTTGATGATGGTCGAAAGTCCCGGCTCGGTCAGGATCAGCGCGGCCGCGGCACGCGCCGCGTCGGTGGCGCCGGATACCGCGATGCCCACGTCGGCCTGCTTGAGCGCGGGCGCGTCGTTGACACCGTCGCCGGTCATCGCAACGCGGTGACCGGCGTCCTGCAGCGCCTTGACGATGCCGAACTTGTGCTCGGGGAATACCTGCGCGAAGCCGTCGGCGGCGGTCACGCGCGCGGCCAGCGCGACGCCGTTCGCGCCCGAGTCGCCGAACACCTGTTCGGCGGCCACGATGTTGCGCCCGATGCCCAGCTGGCCGCCGATCTCCCGCGCGATGGCCAGGTTGTCTCCCGTGACCATCTTCACGCTGATGCCGTGGGCACGCGCATCGGCGATGGTCTGAAGCGAGTCCGGGCGAGGCGGGTCGTACAGTGCCAGCACGCCGTCCAGGCGCCACGCGTCGTCGCCGCGGCGGCTGGCCACCCCCAGGGTGCGCAGGCCGCGCGCGGCCTGCGCGTCGATCCATTGCTGCGCGCTCGCTCGCGTCGCCTCGTCGGGAGCGGCAAGCGCCAGCATGACCTGCGGCGCGCCCTTGCTGAAGCGCCAGTGCGTGCCCTGCCCGTCGTCCCAGCTTGCTTCGCTGCGCTTGCCGACCGGGTCGAAGGGCATGAAGTGGGTCAGTGTCCAGCCCTCCGGGATCGACACGCCGCCGGCGTGGATGGCGTCGTCGATGGCGTCGCCGTCGTCGGCCTGGCTGGCCAGCAAGGCGTGCAGGGTCAGCCGTGCCGGGTCGATTCCGTGCAGCAGCAGCGGCTCGCCCAGGCTGAGCCGGTTGAGGGTCAGCGTGCCGGTCTTGTCCGAGCACAGGATGTCGACCGCCGCCATTTCCTCGATGGACTCCAGGCGCGCGACGATGGCCTTTTCCTTCGACAAGGCCAGAGCTCCCAGCGCCATGGTCACCGACAGCACGGCGGGCATCGCCACCGGGATCGACGCCACCGTCAGGATCAGCGCGAACTGCAGCAGCTCGATCCAAGGCAGTCCGCGCTGCAGTTCGACCAGCACCAGCAGCGCCACCAGTCCCAGGCTGATGTAGACCAGGTAGTCGCCGATGTCGAGCACCGCCTTCTGGAAATGCGACGCGGCGCCGGCCTTGCCGACCAGCTCGGCGGTGCGCCCCAGGTACGTGCCCGTTCCGGTGGCGTAGACCACGCCGACCATCTCGCCTTGCTTGACGATCGAGCCGGAATAGATCGCGTCGCCGGCACGGCGCTCGACCGGCAGGGATTCGCCGGTCAGCGCCGACTGGTCGACGCTCAGGAAGTCGCCGTCGAGCAGGCGCATGTCGGCTGGAACGACGTCGCCCAGGCGCACGCGCACGATGTCCCCCGGCACCAGCGCGGCCGGGTCGAGCTCGCTCCAGCGGGCGTCGCGCAGCGCGCGGCAGCGCAGCGCCAGTTGCTTCCTGAGGGCATCCAGCGCGCTCGAGGCCTTGTACTCCTGCCAGAAGCCCACCGCGGCGTTGAACAGCAGCAGCGCGACGATGATGCCGAAGTCGGGCCAGTGGCGCACCAGGGCCGACAACAGCGCTGCGGCTTCGATCATCCAGGCGATCGGGCCCCAGAAGTAACGCAGCAGCCTGGCCAGCAGGCTCTGGCGGGCCTGCGGCAGCGCGTTCGGGCCCACTCGCTGCAGGCGACGGTTCGCCTCGTCGGTGGACAGGCCGTTGCGGTCGCACTGCAGGCGGGCCAGCAGTTGCTCGGGGGTTTCGGCGCCGGCGTCGGGTGCCGGCGGCAAGGCTCGGGTGTTGGCGGTGTCGGTCATGGCTGCCAGGGCTCCATTTCGCGCTCGACCCGCCCAGCGTATCGCGCATGGAGCGCCAGCAGCGGGTGAATCGGCCGCTGTTTGTGCTGACGCAAACCAGGCCCTCCTTGGTCCTTTCGCTTACGCTTCGTGCGCATGAGTGATTCGAATTCCTGTTCGTTGGCCGCGGCGCCGGGGCGGCGCCTGGCCGACCCCGGCACCGGCGCGCCGCGCGGCAGCGAAATGCTGCGCGGCATGTTCGATACCTTGCCGCTGCTTCTGGGAGCGGCTCCTTTCGGGCTGATCTTCGGCGCGCTGGCCGCGCCCGACGGCCTGCCCGCGTCCGGCGCGCTGGCCATGTCGGCGCTGGTGTTCGCCGGCTCGGCGCAGTTCATCGCGCTGACCCTGCTGGCCGCGCAGGCGGCCGTGCCGGTGATCGTGCTCACCACGCTGGTGGTCAACCTGCGGCATGTGCTGTACGCGGCCACGCTGCTGCCGATGGTCGCGCGGCTGCCGCTGCGCTGGCGCGTGCTGCTGGCCTTCTGGCTCACCGACGAGACCTTCGCCGTCGTGCACCGGCGCTACGGAGCGCATGCCCGGCAGGGGCTGCCGACGACGGGGGCGCACTGGTATTTCCTGGGGTCGTGCCTGGCCATGTACCTGAACTGGCTGGCGTGGACCGCGCTCGGCGTATGGGCCGGGCACGGATGGCCCTGGCTGGGTCGCTGGGGGCTGGAGTTCGCGATGGTGGCCACCTTCACCGCGATGGTCGCGCCGCTGCTGCGCCGGCGTCCGGCGCTGGCGGCGGCGCTGTGTTCCGCGGCCATCGCGCTGCTGGCGCGCGGCCTGCCTTACAAGCTCGGATTGATGCTGGCAGCGCTCGGCGGCGTGGTCGCCGGCGTGCTGGTCGATGAATCGTCGGGCGCCGAAGGGGAGCACCGATGAGCAGCCTGTCGCTCGCGTTGACCATCGGCGGCATGGCGGCGGTCACCTTCGGGGTGCGTTTCGCGCTGTTCGCGCTCGGCGAGCGGGTTCGATTCCCGTCCCGTGTCCGCCGCGCGCTGAGCCATGTGCCGGTGGCCGTGCTGACCGCCATCACCGTGCCTCTGGTGCTGCTGCCGGACGGAAGGCACTGGGATCTGAGCTGGCGCAACCCCTGGCTGGCAGGCATGCTGGTCACGGCGGCGGTGTCGCTGCGCGCGCGCAGCCTGCTGCCGGCGATCGGCGCCGGCATGGTCGTCTACCTCGGCTGGCGCTGGCTGCTGGGTTGACTCGGGTCGGGCGCCGGCCTGTGCGCGGTGGTGAGGAGTCCGTAGTGGTCACTATGGGCGACGAATCGACGCCGGAATGAACCGTCCCTGACGACGTGCAGCGGGCTCACCCTCTGCCGCCCACGCTCCTGGCGTGTACCGGTCCGAGGGCCGTGCGCAGCATGTCGACGAAGGCACGTGTGCGCGCCGGCAGCGGGTTGCGCCCGGGAAACACCGCCCACGCCGTCTGCAACGGCAAGGTCCACGGCGCGAGCACGCGCCGCAGCGCCCCGCGCTGCACGCTGGGCTGCGCGAAGGCGTCGGGCAAGGCAGCGATCCCGCTGCCGGCACGCGCCATGCGCAGCAGCAGCTCGGGAGAGTTCGCGCGCAGCTGGCCGCCGGGCAGGCCCTGCCACATCTGCTCGCCCAGGCGCAGCACCCAGGGCATGCCCTGTCCGTTGCGGGCCAGCAACTGCAGGCCGGCGTGGCCCGCGAGCTCGTCCGGGTGTCGCGGCTCGCCGCGGCTGGCCAGATAGTCGGGCGATGCGTACAGGCCGTTGGACAGCTGCGCCACCGCGCGCGCGGCGAGATAGGCGTCGTCGGGCAGTTCGCCCATGCGCACCGCGAGGTCGAAGCCTTCGGCCAGCAGGTCCACGCGCCGCGGCGACAAGTCGATCTCGAGCTCGATGCGCGGGTGCAGCGCGACGAACGCGGCCAGGCTGTCGGCCAGCAGCAGGTTGGCGAAATCGCTGGGCATCGACACGCGCAGTCGCCCGGAGGGCTCTGCGCGACGCTGTTCGCCCAGCGCGGTGACGGCGTCCACCTCGGCCGCCACCAGGCGTGCATGCTCGAGCAGCACGCGCCCGAAATCGGTCAGGGTCTGGCGTCGCGTGGTGCGCAGCAGCAGGCGCTCGCCGAGGCGCCGCTCGAGCAGGCTCAGGCGGCGCGACACGGTCGACTTGGGCCAGCCCAGGCGTTCGGCCGCTCGACTCAGGCTGCCCAGCTCGGCCACGCGGGCGAACAGCAGCAGGTCGTTGGGCTCGATCTCGCCGGGTCGACTGGATTGTTCCATGGATGGAACATTGTTATCCAGAACGGGCACTTATAAAAGCCTGCTGCAACGAATAAATTGTGATGCATCGGGGGCGAACACAATGCCGCACCCGCATTCCACGAACAATATCCGGGAAAACACAATGAACATCCTGCAAGTCAACGGAAGCGCCAGGCGCGAAGGCGCCAACTCCACCCGCGTCGCCGATCTGGTCACGCAGCGACTGCTGCAGCGCCACCCGCAGGCCAGCGTGAAGTTGCGCGACCTGGCGCGCAACCCTCACCCGATGCTCGACGAAGCCGCGCTGGGCGCGCTGTTCACGCCCGCCGAGCAGCGCAACCCGGAGCAGGCCGCACGCGTGGCGCTGGACGACGCGCTGATCGCCGAGGTTCGCGCGCACGACGTGCTGGTGCTGGGAGTCCCGATGTACAACTTCGGTGTGCCGGCACAGCTGAAGAACTGGATCGACGCCATCGCCCGCGCCGGCGTGACCTTCCGCTACACCGAGCAGGGCCCGCAGGGGCTGCTGACCGGCAAGACCGTGTACCTGGCGCTGGCCCGCGGAGGTCGCTACCGCGACACCCCCACGGACGCCCAGGTGCCGTACCTGAAGACCGTGCTGGGCTTCCTGGGCATGACCGACGTGCGCCCGATCTACGCCGAGGGTTTCGCGATGGGGCCGCAGGCCGCCGAGCAGGCCATGGAGCAGGCGCGCGCCGACCTCGAGGCCGCGCTCGGCTGATGCCGGCCCGGTCTCGTCCGATCCACGCCGGCGCGCGCGGCGCGCCGGCCCATTGCAGGAGTTGCATGCCATGACCCACGCCGATGCGTCCCTTCGTCCCCAGGCCGGCGCCGAGCCGGTCGTGCGCCGAGCGCGCCAGGTCGAGCGCCTGGTGCGCGGCCAGGCCACGTCCGACGGCGCCGGCGTGCGCCTGACCCGGGTGCTGACGCAGGACCTGCAGCGTCGCCTCGACCCCTTCCTCATGCTCGACGCGTTCGGCAGCGACAACCCGGACGACTACATCGCCGGATTCCCCGATCACCCGCACCGTGGTTTCGAGACCATCACCTACATGATCGCCGGGCGCATGCTGCATCGCGACAGCGCGGGCCACGAAGGCCTGCTGCAGAACGGCGGAATGCAATGGATGACGGCCGGCCGCGGAGTCGTACACTCCGAGATTCCCCAGCAGGAAAGCGGGGTCATGGAAGGCTTCCAGCTGTGGCTGAACCTGGCGGCGCGCGACAAGATGCGCCAGCCCTGGTACCGCGACGTGCAGGCAGCCGACATTCCGCGCCTGCGCACCGCCGCGGGAGTCGACGTGTGCGTGCTGGCGGGGCACAGCGGCGGCGTGGCGGGCGCGGTCACGCGCGACACCACCGAGCCGCTGTATCTCGACCTGCACCTGCCCGCGGGGGTCCGCTTCGAGCAGGCGCTCGACGCCGCGCACAACGCCTTCGTCTACGTCTATCGCGGCGAACTGCGGATCGGCGAGCAGGCCGTGCCGGCGCAGCGAATGGCCATCCTGGCCAACGACCCGCAAGCCGACGGCGTGGTGCTGCAGGCCGGCCCCGAGACCCGCGCGCTGCTCATCGCCGGGCGCCCGTTGCGCGAGCCCATCGTGCAGTACGGCCCCTTCGTGATGAACTCGCAGCAGGAAATCTTCGAGGCCGTGCGGGACTTCCGCGAAGGGCGCATCGGCGGCTACTCGGGCTGAGCGGGCGTCCGCGGGGCGGGCGGGCCCCGCCGCGGATCGAAGGTCCGGATCCGGCACGCGCACGGCGAGTGCCGGGCCTACAGTTCAGGCATGCAACTCGATGCCGACCAATGCTTCGACGCCCTGCGCGCGCGCGACCGACGCTTCGACGGACGCTTTTTCGTCGGCGTGTCGAGCACCGGCATCTATTGCCGCCCGGTCTGCGCGGTGCGCACGCCGCGGCGCGAGAACTGCCATTTCTTTCCCAGCGCCGCGGCGGCCGAGAAGGCGGGATTCCGGCCCTGCCTGCGCTGCCGCCCCGAGCTGGCGCCCGGCTGGGGCCTGCCCGACATCGCGGGTCGCCTGGCGCAGGCCGCCGCTGCGCTGATCGAACAGGGTTTTCTCGACCACGCCGGCACTGAGCAGCTCGCCGCGCGAGTGGGAGTCAGCGCGCGCCATCTGCGGCGCCTGTTTCGCGCCGAGTTCGGCGTGTCCATGCTCGAGCTGGCGCAGACCCAGCGCCTGCTGCTGGCCAAGCAGTGCCTGACCCAGACCACGCTGCCGGTGTCGCATATCGCGATGGCCTGCGGCTTCGGCAGCCAGCGCCGCTTCCACGCCTTGCTGCGCCAGCGCTGGGGCTTGCGCGCGCAGCAGATCCGCCGCGGAGCCTCGTCGGCCGGGCCCGACACCCTCGAGCTGGCGCTCGCCTACCGTCCGCCGCTGGCCTGGCAGGCCTGGCTGGAGCAGGCCGCGGCGCAGGCTGTTCCCGGCATCGAGCATGTCGACGCCGGGCGCTACGCACGCACCGTGCGACTGCGCGGACGCGACGCTGTCTGCGAGGGATGGATGCTGGCCTGGAACGATGCGGCGCGCTGCACGCTGCGGGTGCGCGCCAGCGCGTCGCTGGCGGCGGCGATGCCCCAGCTGCTGGCCAGGCTGCGGCGCATGTTCGACCTCGGTGCCAGCCCGCAGGCGGTGGATGCGCGCCTGGGAGATCTCGCCGCCGGCGCACCGGGGATTCGCGTGCCGGGCCACCCGGACGGATTCGAGACCCTCGCGCGCTCGCTGCTGCTGCGCCGCGGCGAGCGCGCCGTGCCGCTGCTGGCCCGCATGGTCGACGCCTTCGCGGCGCCGCCGTTGCCCGAGGCCATGGCGGCGGCCCCGGTGGCGCTGAGCCGCTGCTTTCCATCGGCCGAGGAACTGGCCGCGCGCGACGAGCCGCAGCTGCAGCGCATCGGCGTGCCCGCCGACGATGCCGCAGCCCTGCTGCACTGCGCGCGCGAACTTTGTGCCGCGCGCCTGGAGTTGCAGCCCTGGTCGGCGCTGGAGACCACGCTGGGCGCGTTGCGCGCGGCGCCGGGCATGGACGAGCCGACGGTGCAGCGAGTGGCCATGCAGGCGCTGGGCTGGCCCGATGCCTTCGCCAGCGCCGATCCAGGCCTGCTCGAACAGGCCGAGCGCTGGCGCCCGTGGCGCGCCTACGCGGCGATGCACCTGGCGCGCCGCGCGGCCCGGGGCGGACAGCCATGAGCACGTGGTGGCGTTGCCCCAGCCGGCTCGGGCCGGTGCTGCTGCGCGCGCGCGGCGAGGCCTTGTCGGGCCTGCGCTTCGAGGTCGCTTTTGCCGAGTCTGCCGCGTCCGCCGCGTTCGACACGCCACAGCTCGACGCCACCGCGCCCGCTGTGCTGCGCGAGGCCGCGCGCCAGCTCGACGAATACCTGGGCGCACGGCGCCGTGTCTTCGAGCTGCCGCTGCATGCCGAGGGCAGCGCCTTCGAGCGCAGCGTGTGGCAGGCGCTGGCCGGCATCGGCTACGGCAGGCGCACCAGCTACGCGGCCCTCGCCGTGGAACTCGGCCTGGGCGCGGGCCACGCCCGCGCGGTGGCGCGCGCAGTCGGCGCGAATTCGCTGCTGGTGGTCGTCGCCTGCCATCGCGTGGTGGGTAGCGACGGCGCGCTGCGCGGCTATGCCGGCGGGCTCGAGCGCAAGCGCGCGCTGCTCGAACTCGAGGCCGCCGCCGGCGGCCAGTCCTGGCGCCCCGGGCAGGCCGCGCGCTGAGCGCGGGGCGCGGGTCAGTGGCCGCGGCGCGTGGCGTCCAGCGTGCGCCGGCGCCACGCGCCCAGCACATCGCTGCGGGTGAGCATGCCGCGCAGGGTGCGGCCGTCGTCGCCCACCACGGGCAGGCGGCCGATGTCGTGCAGCACCATCAGGTTCAGCGCGTCGTGCAGCGTGTCGTCGGCTCGCACCACCACCGGCGCGCGTTGCAGCAGCTGCTGCAGCGTCGCGTCGCCGGCGCTGGCGCGCTGCAGGTCCCTGCGCGTGAGCACTCCGAGCACGCAGCCCTGGGCATCGACCACCGGGTAGCCCTGGTGGCAGGCCTGCGGCTCGCTGTCCAGCCAGGCGATGGCGTCGCCGGCGAGTCGTTGCGCCTGCAGGCTGACCGGCTGCATGCTGGCATGCGCGGCCACGCGCTCCTGCATGAACGGGTCCGCCTGGTAGGCGTTGGGAACATGCACGCCTCGGCGCGCGATCTTCTCGGTCATGATGGTCTCGCGCATCAGCAGCCCCGAGACCAGGTAGGCGCAGGCGCAACCGATCATCAGCGCCAGCAGCGCCGGCGTCTGCCAGGTCGCCTCCAGCGCGAACACGACCGACGCGAACAGCGCGCGCGACGCTCCGGCGAAAATCGCCGCCATGCCGATCAGCGCGGCCAGCCGCGGGTCGAGCCCGAGCCAGGGCATGGCGACCGCCACGGCGTGCCCCAGCACCGCGCCCAGGCAGGCGCCGATGGTCATCAGCGGAGCCAGCGTGCCGCCCGAGGTGCCGCTGCCCAGCGCGATGGCCCATGACACCAGCTTGGCCGCGCCCAGCACCAGCAGCGCGCGGGTGGCCAGCGTGCCGGCGAGCGCGTCGGTGATGTTGGCGTAGCCCACGCCCAGCGTGCGCGGCTGCCACCAGCCGACCACGCCGACGACGATGGCGCCCAGCGCGGGCCACCACATCCAGTGCACCGGCAGGCGTTCGAAGCCGTCCTCGATCGCGTACAGCGCGCGCGTGATGATGACCGCGACCAGGCCGACGACTGCGCCCAGCAGGGCGCTGCCGACCAGCGCGGCGGGGTGCGGCCAGGCCAGCGCCGGCATGGCGAAGAACGGCTGGTTGCCGTGCAGCGCGATATGCCCGGCGGCCGCCGCCGCGCAGGCGCCGACCACCGGCAGCAGCGACGCCGGGCGGAATTCGAACAGCAGCAGCTCGACCGCCAGCAGCACCGCGGAGACCGGCGTGCCGAACACCGCGGTCATGCCCGCAGCGGCGCCGGCGCCGAGCAGGGTCTTGCGCTCGTCGGGAGTGATGTGCAGCCACTGCCCGACCAGCGAGCCCAGCGCGCCGCCGGTGGCGATGATCGGGCCCTCGGCGCCGAACGGCCCGCCGGTGCCGATGGAAATCGCCGCCGACAGCGGCTTGAGCCACAGCACGCGAGCCGGGATTCGGCTGCGATTGGTGAGGATCTGCTCCATCGCCTCCGGGATGCCGTGGCCGCGAATCGCCGGCGAGCCGTAGCGAGCCATCAGCCCGACCACCACCGAGCCGAGCACAGGCACCGCGATGACCAGCGCGCCCAGGTGGTTGTCCCCCGGGTTGCCCAGGCTCCAGACCCATCGGCCCTGGAAGCACAGGTGGGTGATCAGGCCGATCAGCGCCATCAGCACCTCGGCGATGGGCACCGCGGCCAGGCCGATCAGCGTCGCCAGCAACAGCACGTACAGGCTGCGCCGGCTCACGCCCCCCGGATCGCTGCCGATGTGCCCGGTGCGCACGAGGGGCTCCAGCGAAGGCGATACGGGAACGGCGGAATGCTCGGGGATGGGCGCGGCTGTCACGGTGCTTTTGTAGATGCGGGGAACAGCCCTGCATGGTACGAGAACGCATCTTGCTGGCGCGATATGTCGTCGAGCACGGCAGCGCGCGACCGTCACCAGCCCGGCGGGTGCCAGCTCAGGCCGACGAACACGCCGAAGGGCGCTCGGTTGTAGCCGTAGGCGGTCTGGTAGGCCTTGTCGAACAGGTTGCGCACATGCACGTTCCAGTGCCACTGCGGGGCCAGGCGTCCGCCGGCGCTGAGGTCGACCGTGGTGTAGGAGCCCAGCACCACCGGCGTGGCCGGGTAGTTCGCGTAGTCCAGGTCCGGGCGCGGTCCGCTGTAGTGCACGCTTGCGCCCAGCAGCACGCCGTGCCAGTCGTGGCTGAGCTGCAGGTTGGCCATGCTGCGCGCGCGGCGCTGCAAGGTGGGGTGCCCGGGCTGGCTCAGGTCGACCGGCTGCTGCAGGGTCAGGTTGCCGTCGAGCTGCCAGCCCTGCCACGCCGTGCTGCCGGTCAGCTCCACGCCGCGCGTGCGCGAACTGGCGATGTTCTGGAACTGCGACATGCCGGTGACCGGATCGCTGCCGAACACCCATTCATCGGTCATGCGGGTATCGAACAGCGTCGCCCGCAGCAGCGTGGCGCCGCGTTGCCATTGCAGACCGGCTTCGCTCGAATGCGCCTTCTCCGGGCGCAGCGCCGGGTTGGCCTCGATGTAGTAGTTCGGGACGTCCGAGTACAGGTAGCCCAGCGGCGGCGCGTTGAACGCCGTGGAGTAGCTGGCCAGCACCTTGAAGCCGCCGCCCAGCGCGTGCGATGCGCCGAGGTATCCGGTGTCCTGGCCGCTCAGCCCGTCCACGCTGTCGTGGCGCAGGTTGAATTGCAGCTGGTTGGCGCCGAACAGCCCGTTGATTCCGGCGAACACCGCGCGGGCGTTGCGCGTGACGTTCGGGAAGGCGCCGGGGCCGTCGGTCTCGATGGACTGGTGCTGCCAGTCGGCGCCGCCGGTGAGGGTCCAGTGCGTGTCGAGACGCACCACGTTGCGCCACTGGACCATCTGCACCCGGGTGCGCGCGGCTCCGCTGTAGCTGCCCGACGACCAGTTGCTGTTGTCCACGCTTTGCTGCGAAAGGCTCAGGCGCGAGCTCCAGTGCTTCGCGATGCGGTCGTCGCTGAACAGCTGCACCAGCTGCTGCAGGGTCTGGCCGCTGCCGCTGCCGTTGGAGTAGTCGTAGACACCGTCGCTGCGAAAGGCCCTCAGCCCGACGCTGTGTCCGGCGGCGAGCTGCTGCACGATCGACGCGTTGCGCGTGTCGTTGCGATAGCCGTCGGTGCCGCTGCCGGCGCCGTAGGCCGCAGCCAGCGGCGGGCTCAGCGACGGCATCCCCTGCGTGACATAGCGGCTCCAGCCGGCCTGCACGCGCGTGCGCCCGATTTGGCCGCTGGCGTCGGCCGACAGCGCCGTCGTGTCCTGGCTGCCGGCCATCGCCGACACCGATGCGCGCGGCTTGCTGCTGCCTTCGCGCGTGGTGATCAGGATCACGCCGCCGATGGCGCCCGAGCCGTAGATCGCCGACACGTTGCCGCGCACGATCTCGATGCGCTGGATCTGGTCGGTGCTCAGGTTCTGCAGGTAGCCGGTGCTGCCGGAATCGTCCTGCGCGCCAAGCGGAACGCCGTCGAGCAGCACCAGCACGCCCATGTCGGTGCTGCCGAAGCCGCGCACGAAGGTGGTGGAGGTCTGGCCGGGGCCGCCGTTGAAAGTCAGTTGCACGCCCGCCACGCGCTGCAGCAGCGTGGTCAGGTTGCGCGCGCCCGACTGCACGATCTGTTCGTGGGTGATCACGCTGGTGCTGGGCAGCGCCTGCGACAGAGGCTGGGCGAAGGTCGATGCCGACACCACGACGGGTGGCAGGACCTGGGTTGCGGACTCCTGGGCCTGCGCCCGGGCATGCAGACAGCAGGCACCGCCCACGAGGGCGGCGAGACGCGACATTCTGGTTCGGAACATGTTGGTTTCCAGCGGCTGAGAAGCGAACCGTGACACCCCGCACGGGACTCAGACAACGCCGGAAACCACCGGCACGACAACGGGTCGTGACGGGTCCAGGGCGGACCGCGGACGCGGACCGCCGAACATGCCGTCCCCTCCCGGAAGGCCTGTTCCCAGCGTGTTGGCCGGTATCCGGGCTGGCGGCGATCCGGACGGCCTTCCCAGGCCCTTGACGGGCCCAGTGGCATGTTCGTCCGGCTGATGGCGCGCGCCTTCAGGCGACGCGCCATGCCGTTGACCGTTGCGGGGGCAGCACAGGCCCGGGCACCTGGAACGAGGCGCCCTCCCTGTTTCCCGTTTGACTGCACGCGCCGCGGGCGGCTCGTGCAAGCACCAACCTGTTCATCATAGCCGCGAGCAAGTCGCGCTCCGCCGAAAGTGCGGGCGCCTCGACCTGGCGCAGCAGCTCTTGTCGGCTTGCCCTCGACGCAGCCATGGCCTTGCCTGGTGCCGGGCGCCCCAGGCCCGTAGCATGGTTACACGATGTTGCATCATTCGTCGGAGAAAGCGATGCCTTACGCCAGCAACCTGGAACTTCCCGCCGCCGTGCGCGACCATCTGCCCGCCCACGCGCAAGACATCTTCCGCGAAGCCTTCAATTCCGCGATGGACGAATACGACGGCCGTGGCGGCGAACAGCGCGAGAAGCTCGCGTTCAAGGTCGCGTGGGCCGCGGTCAAGCGAAGCTACCGCAAGGACGGGCAGCGCTGGGTGGCCAAGCACTGAACCGGCGCTGGCGAACCCTCGACCCGGCGGGCGGCCTCAGGCCGTTGCGCGTGCCTGTGCATGCACGATCAGCACCGGCATCGGGCACAGGCGTGCCACGCCTTCGGCCACGCTGCCCAGGAACAGGCGCGTGAAGCCGCGCCAGCCATGGCTGCCCACGACCACCAGGTCGGCGGCGCTGGCGCGCGCCTCGTCGGCCAGCAGTTCGCTCACCCGCTTGCCGAATACCTCGCCTTCGAGCAGGCGCGAACTGGCTTGCACGTCGGTCAGCTGCACCTCGCGCAGCGCACGGTCGAGCAGCGCCTGGCCCTGCCGGCGCATCAGCGTGGGCATGTCCGCGTCGCCGATGTCGATGTCCTGCGCCACCGGCAGCGCGCCGATGTCGATCACGTGCACCAGGTGCAGGCGCGCGTGCTGCTCGGCGGCCAGGCGCAGCGCGTGCCGAAGCGCGTCGTCGGCCGCGTCGCTGCCGTCGACGGCGACCAGGATGTTGCGGTACATGGGTTCGCTCCCGTGTTCGCCTGTTGAGGGATTCCACTCCCCGCAGCCGGGCCGCGGGGATGCGCACATTTCAATCCACCTTGACCTCGACGCCCTTGGGCTGAGCGCGTTCCCGCTTCGGGATGTGCAAGGTCAGCACGCCATCCTTGAAGGTGGCCCGGGCGCCCGCGTCGTCGATGTTGTCGGGCAGCGAGAAACTGCGGCTGAAACTGCCGTAGTAGCGCTCGACGCGGTGGAAGGTCTTGCCCTTTTGCTCGCTTTCCTGCTTGCGCTCGCCCTGCAGCGTGACCACGCCGTTGTCGATGGTGATCTTCACGTCGTCCTTGTTCACCTCGGGGATTTCGGCCTTGATGGTGAACTCCCCGTCGCTTTCGGCGATGTCCACGCGCGGCGACCAGTCGGCCTTGGCGCCGGCCTCGACGGTGACCGCGCCGCGCCGCGGCCAGCCCACGGCACGGGTGTAGCGGTCGAACATGTCCTCGATCTCCTGCCAGGGGTCCCATTTCACGACAGCCATGTTGTTCTCCTTCGCGGGACGATCATGCACGAACCCCAGGCTCCGTCCCGCCTACGGAGCGTCGGGGTCTTGATGCGCCGCGCTGCCTGGCGAATGCCCGCCGGGCGCGCTGCCCGGCGGGTACATGTAGGCGCGCCTGAAGGGGTAGGAGCATTGCGCGGCACGCACCGTGCCGGTCCGCTCGCCTCGTGACTCGACGACGCCGTTGGGCCTGGAGCCCAGGATCTGGAACAGGGAAATCCAGCCCTGCTCGAAACCCATCGCCGACCCCGCGAGATACAGGCGATAGGCACGCAGCACCTTGTCTGCGTGCTCGCCCAGCACGTGGCGCGCATCGTCCAGGCGCGCTTCCAGCGCGTCCACCCAGCACCACAGCGTGCGCGCGTAATGCGGTCGCAGGCACTCGGCGTCCAGCGGTTCCAGGCCGCCTCGCGCCAGCGTGTCCATCATCAGGCCCACGTGCACCAGCTGCCCGCCGGGAAAGATGTATTTTTCGATGAAGTCGCCCATGCCTCCGGCCAGCTGCGGGTTGTCGGTGCCGCCGGCGGTGATGCCGTGGTTGAGCACCAGCCCCCCCGGGCGCAGCAGGCTGCGGATCTTCGAGAAGTACAGCGGCAGGTTGGGCCTGCCGACATGCTCGACCATGCCGACCGACGCGACCTTGTCGAAGGGCTGCGACTCGTCGACATCGCGGTAGTCCTGCAGCAGCATGCGCACGCGCCCGTTGAGTCCCTTGCGCTCGATCAGGTCGGTGACGTAGGCGTGCTGGTTGCGCGACAGCGTGATGCCGGTGGCGTCCACGCCGTAGTGCTCGGCGGCCCACAGCAGCAGGCCGCCCCATCCGGCGCCGATGTCGATGAAACGCTCTCCCGGTCGCAGCATCAGCTTGCGGCAGATCAGGTCGAGCTTGGCCTCCTGCGCCTGGGCCAGGCTCATCGAGTCCTCGGCGAAGTAGGCGCATGAATACACGCGGCGAGGGTCCAGCCACAACGCGTAGAAGTCGTCGCTGACGTCGTAGTGCTGCTGGATCTGCGCGGCGTCGCGGGCGCGGCTGTGGTGGGTGCGTTCCCAGACGGCGCGGCGCGCCTGCTGCATGGTGCGCGCGAACCAGTTTCCATCCAGCGAGGTCGGGTCGCCCTGCAGCAGCGCCGGCGCGGCCGTCATCAGGTCGCGCAGCCGGCCCTCGATTTCCAGGCGCCCCTCGACGTAATCCTCGGCCAGGCGCCCGATGGCTCCCTGCGCCAGGTGCATGAGCGCGCGCATGTCGCGCACCACCAGGCGCAGCGTCGCCTCGGCGGGGCCCAGGCGACGGCCGCCGGGAAGTTGCACGGCGCAGGGCAGGGGAAGCGCTGCCAGGCGCTGTTCGGCAGGTTGCAAGAGTCGGTCGGAAAGCGTCACCTTGGGTCTCCGTGCGGGCACATGACCGACGACCTCCGGCGCCGGTCGCGCGGCACGAGCCACGCACTGCGGCGCCCCCGGACCCGGCGCAGGCGCGCGCGCGCCCTGCGCAGGCATGAGGCGGCGTGCGGGTCGTCCGGCGGCACGCCGCGTCCGAGACGGTACTTCAGGCCCGGGCCGTGACAGGCCCGGTCGATGGCGATTGCGCGCTCCCGCGGCACGGGGGCTGGACGTCGTGGTGGCAGTACGCGTCGACGGCGCGGGAGCGTGACCCAGTTTAGGACAGAGCGGCCGAATCTGCCGCTCGCCGCGAATCGTCCCGCCGGTCTCGACCACCACCTGCTCCTGCTCAGGGGTGCAGCGGCGACTGCACGCTGCCCGAGCGCTCGCGCTGCTGGCCGCTGCGCACGACACTGGCGAGCAGCACCCAGTCGCGCACCAGCGACTCGATGACGTCGTCCAGCGATACCACTCCGACCACCGCGTCGGCAGCGTCGGTCACGGCCAGGCGGCGAACTCCGTGGCTGAACATGGTCTGCATCGCGTCGACCACTTCGTCGCTTTCGGAGACGGTGGCCACGCCGGTGCTCATGACCTGCGCGACCAGCGTGTCGCGTGGCGACGCGCCCATCGCGACGGCCTTGAGCACCATGTCGCGATCGGTGACGATTCCGAGCAGCCGGTTCGACTCGCTGCCATCGGTGACGATCAGCGCGCCCACGTGCTGCTGGTGCATCTGCTGCGCGGCTTCCTGCAGGTTTCTCTCCTGCGGGATATGCACGGTGCCCCGGGTGAAGATGTCCTGTACTTTCATCGCCTTCTCCGCGTTGGTGGATGGGACGTCGGGCGCGGACCGCTCAGTCCTGCCCGCGGCGTGCCCGGGCGAGCAGCTCGCGCACCTCTTGGTCGCTGGTCTGCCCGAAATCCTCGTAGAAGCGTCCCACGGCGCCGAAGTTCCATGGCTGCACGACGGTCACCAGATCGTCGGGCGCCACGCCCAGCGCGCGCGCAGCATCGGGCGGCGCCACCGGGATGGCGACGACGATGCGCGCTGGCCGCGCCCGCCGCAGCACGCCCAGCGCCGCGCGCATCGACGCTCCGGTGGCGACGCCGTCGTCGACCACGATCACCGTGCGTCCCTGAAGGCTCGGCGCAGGCAGTTCGCCGCGGTAGGCCTGCTCGCGGCGTTCGAGTTCGCCTTGCTCGTGCAGGCGCACCTGCTGCAGGCCTGCGTCGTCGACCCGCGCCGCGGCGATGACATCCTGGTTGAGTACGGTCACGCCGCCGGCGCCGATGGCTCCCATGGCCAGCTCCGGCTGGCCCGGGACGCCGAGCTTGCGCACCACCAGCACGTCGAGCTGCGCGCCCAGCGCGCGCGCCACCTCGAAGGCCACCGGCACGCCGCCGCGCGGCAGCCCGAGCACCAGCAGGTCGGGCGTGCCGGCGAACTCGCGCAAGGCCTGCGCCAGCCGGCGGCCGGCGTCGCGGCGGTCGGCGAAGCGCGTCGTCCGCGTCTCGTCGAGCGGCGTCGGCCGGGCATCTCGGGTGGAAGGGTCGGGCATGATTCCCAGGCTCGCTCACGGCGCCGGCGCGATCTGGCCGGCACCCGGGACAAAGCTTAGGAAGGCCGCCCGGGCGTGTCCTTGACGTACGTCAGCAAGCCAATGCCCGTGCTGCGCGCACGGGGATGGATGTCCGATGGGTGTCCTACAGGGCTCCGGCGACCACGTTGACGGTGAGGGCCAGGATGAACACGTTGAAAAAGAAGGCCGCCACGCTGTGCAGCAGCACGATATGCCGCAGGTTGCGACCTTCGATGTTCACGTCCGAAGTCTGGAAAGTCATGCTCAGCACGACCGAGAAGTACAGGTAGTCCCAGTAATCGGGTTGGTTGTTGCCGGGAAAGCGCAGCGCCGGGCGTCCGGCCGCACGCTCCAGGTGGTCGGCGTGGGCATAGGCCTGGGTGAACACCACGCTGAAGAACAGCCACGACAGCACGATGCTGGCGGCCGCCAGCGGCAGGTCGCCGGCGTGCCCGGCATGCCCTGAATGCAATTCCAGGCGCAGTGCCAGCAGCACCACGCCCGACACCAGCACAGAGAACCACAGCACGGCCCAGCGACCGCCCATCTGGCGCTCGGCCCGGCGCGCCAGCGCCTGCGGCGCGCTGTGGCTCATCATCCACGCGATCGAGCCCAGGTAGGCGGCGCTGCCGAGATCGAATCCCAGCAACAGGCCGCGCGCCGGCCCGAGGCGGCTGCGCAGCGCGCTGGCGAGCACCGCGGCGAGCAGGGTCGACGCGCTCAGTCGCGGGTGCAGCATTGCGGTTCGCAGCGGGCGGGGGAGTCGGATCATGGCGCGTGGCGCAAGGGGCCTCGGGTGGCGCGCGACCGCGACAGGTAGCGGGCGCGCCACAGTGTAAACATGCCCGGGCTGCGGGTTGTCCCTAGAATTCGCAGCAGCGCGCGCGGCGCCCGTCGAGGTCGCCGGGCGCCGCGTCCCACCCACCCGTCCGCCGTTCGTAGCCGCCATGACCGAACCCGCCGTACCCGACCTGGCCCACATCTCCCCGCGCGACAAGGCCGAGATCCTCGCCCAGGCACTGCCCTACATCCGCAAGTTCCACGGCAAGACCCTGGTCATCAAGTACGGCGGCAACGCCATGACCGATCCCGGACTGCAGCAGGATTTCGCCGAGGACGTGGTGCTGCTGAAGCTGGTGGGCATGAACCCGGTGGTGGTGCACGGCGGCGGCCCGCAGATCGACGAGGCGCTGGCCAAGATCGGCAAGAAGGGCACCTTCATCCAGGGCATGCGTGTGACCGACGCCGAGACCATGGAAGTCGTCGAGTGGGTGCTGGCCGGCCAGGTCCAGCAGGACATCGTGGGCCTGATCAACTTCGCCGGCGGCAAGGCGGTCGGGCTGACCGGGCGCGACGGCGGCATGATCCGCGCGCGCAAGCTGCGCATGCGCGACCGCGAGAATCCCGAGCTCGAGCACGATGTCGGCCAGGTGGGCGAGATCGAGGCCATCGACCCGTCGGTGGTGAAGGCGCTGCAGGACGACCAGTTCATCCCGGTGATCTCGCCGCTGGGCTTCGGCGCCGACAACGAGAACTACAACATCAACGCCGACGTCGTCGCCGGCAAGCTGGCCGAGGTGCTCAAGGCCGAGAAGCTGGTGCTGCTGACCAACACCCCGGGTGTGCTGAACAAGGCCGGCGAACTGCTCACCGACCTGACCGCGCGCGAGATCGACGAGATGTTCGCCGACGGCAGCATCTCCGGCGGCATGCTGCCGAAGATCTCGTCGGCGCTGGAGGCGGCGCGTTCCGGGGTCAACTCGGTGCACATCGTCGACGGGCGCATTCCCCACGCCATGCTGCTGGAGATCCTGACCGAGCAGGCCTTCGGCACCATGATCCGCTCGCACTGAGCCTGCCGGGGCCGTGCGCGCACGACTCGCCGCAAGCTGCTTCAGCCCATGAACGCTCCGGCTGCCGACCCAGGCGCGGGCGCGTCCGCACAGGCGGGCGGGTCGCGCGCCTGGCGCATCGCCTACCTCGAGGACGAGGCGGTGCTGGGCCGGGCGCTGAGCATCTGGCTGGAGCAGTGCGGATACGCCGTCGACTGGTTCACCCGCGGCCAGCCCTGCGCGCTGGCGCTCGAGCGCGGCAGCTACGACCTGGCGCTGCTGGACTGGATGGTTCCCGATCTGTCGGGTTTCGACATCGTGCAGCGCCTGCGCCAGCGCGAGCACACCGCGCGCCTGCCGGTGATCATGCTCAGCGGGCGCGACACCGAGCAGGACGTGGCGCAGATGCTGCTGGCCGGCGCCGACGACTACATGGTCAAGCCGCCGAGCCCGGCGGTGCTGCAGGCGCGCATCGTGGCCTGCCTGCGGCGCGGCACCGCGGTGGCGCTGCGCCCGGCGCTCGAGCATGGTCGCCTGCGCGTTGAATTCGAGCCGCGCCGCGTGCTGCTCGACGGCCGCGCGGTGGACCTGAGCCCGCGCGAGGCCGACCTCGCGCTGTACCTGTTCTCCAATCTCGGGCGCCTGCTGACCCGGGCCCACCTGGCCAACGTCGTGTGGGGCATGCCGCAGGGCCTCGACACCCGCACCATCGACGTGCACGTGAGCAAGCTGCGACGCATGCTGGCGCTCGAACCGGCGTACGGCTGGCGCGTGGCGTCGATCTACGGCCAGGGCTACCGGCTGGAGTGCCTGAGCGGGCCCGACGCGTCGTGAAGCCGCCGACGCGCCGGCCTGACCCGCGCCGCGGGCGCCATGTCGAGCCCCCTCGCCGCACCGTGTGGCTGTTCGACATGGACGACACGCTGCACGACGCGTCCTGGCGCGTGTTCCCGCGCATGAACGCCGAGATGAGCGCCTACATCGAGCGCCACCTCGGCGTCGACGCGGCGCAGGCCGACGGCCTGCGCCAGCATTTCTGGCGGCGCTACGGTGCCACGCTGCTGGGCCTGATGCACGAGCATGGGGTGCGTGCGGACCATTTCCTGGCCGAGACGCACCGCTTCGCCGATCTCGCGCGCCTGCTGCGTGCCGACGCCAGCCAGCGCGCTGCGTTGCGTCGCCTTCCCGGGCGCAAGTACGTGCTGACCAACGCGCCTCGCGCCTACGCGCTGCGGGTGCTGGGGGCCTTCGGCATGCTGCGTGAATTCGACGGCGTGATCGCGATCGAGGACATGTGCCAGTTCGGTCGCCTGCGTCCCAAGCCCGATGCGCGCATGCTGCGCCACGTGCTGCGCCGCCTGGGCCTGCGCCCGGCGCAGTGCGTGCTGGTCGAGGACACCATCGGGCACCTGCGCACCGCGCGCGCGCTCGGGGTGCGCGGCGTGTGGTTCACGCGCTATGCGCACCGCGCGGTGCGCCGGCAGTCGCCTGCCGCCGCGGCCGCCGCTGCCGCGGTTCGCCTGCGCCCGCGCAGTCGCCACGGGCGCCCCGGCTACGTCAGTGCCCGTACCGCGAGTCTGTGGCAGCTGCCGCGCCTGGTGCGTGGCCCCGGGTCGCGTTGACCTCCGCTTGACGCGTCATACGGCGAGGGTTGCGCGTCGCCGTGCGAGAATCGGCGCGTCATGTCCGAAGCCGCCGATTCAACGGTCCCTGACGGGATGCTCACGCCGCCGCGCCGCCGCCCCGCGCCGGGCAGGAGGCGCGAGCAGATCCTGCAATGCCTGGCCGGCATGCTGGAGGATGCAGGCGCCGAGCGCGTGACCACCGCCGCGCTGGCGGCGCGCCTGCAGGTGTCGGAAGCCGCGCTGTACCGGCATTTCGCGAGCAAGGCGCAGATGTTCGAGGCGCTGATCGACTTCATCGAGTCCAGCCTGTTCGGACTGGTGGCGCAGATCGAGACCCAGCAGCCCTCGGGGCTGGCGCAGGCGGCGCGCATGACGCAGGCCCTGCTGGCTTTCGCCGAGCGCAATCCGGGGCTGTGCCGCGTGCTCACCGGCGAGGCGCTGGTGGGCGAGCACGCGCGCCTGCGCGAGCGGGTGCAACGCCTGCTGATGCGTTTCGAGACCTCGGTGCGCCAGAGCCTCAAGCTGGCGCAGCAGCAAGGCGACGTGGTCGCCGGCTTCGATTGCGCGCAGCGTG
>JAKCDM010000006.1:0-3207 GCA_021841865.1 Pseudomonadota bacterium | reverse complement strand
GAGCACGCGCGCCTGCGCGAGCGGGTGCAACGCCTGCTGATGCGTTTCGAGACCTCGGTGCGCCAGAGCCTCAAGCTGGCGCAGCAGCAAGGCGACGTGGTCGCCGGCTTCGATTGCGCGCAGCGTGCGCACTGGCTTCTCACCTATGCCTGCGGCAGCCTGGCGCTGCGCGCGCAGCGCGCTGGCGCGACGCGCGAGGCCGGCGACGACGGCGCGCTGCTGGCGCTGCTGGCCTGAACCGGCCCTGGCCTGTGCCGCCCGGAATGCTGGCGTGCGGCCGTCGCGGCGCGCCTGCGTCGACGGCCCGAGCGCATGCGCGCGCCGAATTCTCGCGAGGTCTTGTTGACAAACGCGTCGAATTCAGAAATAGTACGACCGTTCGTTTTTATTCCTGGCGCCGTCCTGCGCCGTTCCTGCCTTCACCACCACCCACGAGCCGATGTCGCGCAAGTCCTCCGCGCCGAATCCCGAGCCCGCCAGCGCCGAACCGTCGGGCAAGGGGCGTCAGACCCGCCTGGCGATCCTGGACTGCGCGCTGCAGATGGCGGGGCGCATCGGCCTCGAGGGCTTGTCGATCGGCGTGCTGGCCGATCGCATGCACATGAGCAAGTCCGGAGTGTTCGCTCACTTCGGCTCGCGCGAGGAGTTGCAGATCTCGGTGATCCGCCACTACCACGACATGTTCGAAGCCGAGGTGTTCTACCCGGCAGTCGAGATGCCGCGCGGCTTGCCGCGCCTGCACGTGATGTTCCAGCGCTGGCTGCAGCAGGTCAGCCGCGAGGTCGAGAGCGGCTGCATCTACATCTCGGGCGCCGTCGAGTTCGACGACCGCCCGGGACCGGTGCGCGAAGCCCTGGTGCTGATGGTGCAGACATGGCACGATGCCCTGCGGCGTGCCATCGAGCAGGCCGTGCAGGAAGGGCACCTGCGCGCCGAGACTCCGGCGCAGCAGGTGCTGTTCGAACTGCACGGGCTGATCCTCGCGCTGCACCACGATGCGCGCCTGCTGCGAATTCCCGATTGCCCGACCATGGCGCGGCGCGCCTACCGGCGGGTGCTCGGCGCCTGGACCACCGGGCCCGGCGCCGAGTTGTTGCACGAGTTGTCCGACGAGCCTGCCTGAGCCTCCATGCGGCCGGCGCCTCGCGCCTGCCATCCATCCATCCTTCCTTCCCCCTTCGAGGAGCCCCCCATGCCCAGCTACACGCCGCCGTTGCGGGACATGCAGTTCGTGATGCACGAAGTGCTTGAAGTCGTTCCCGCGTTGCGCGAACTGCCGGCGCACGCCGACATCGACACCGAGTTGGTGGACCAGGTCTGCGAGGAGGCCGGCAAGTTCTGCTCCGAGGTGCTGTTCCCGCTGAATCTGGCCGGCGACGCCGAGGGCTGCCACTACGACCCGGCGACGCACGCGGTGACCACCCCGGCCGGCTACCGCCAGGCCTGGGAGCAGTACGTCGAGGCCGGCTGGCCGCTGCTGACTGCGGCTCCCGAATACGGCGGCCAGGGGCTGCCGCACCTGGTCGGCAGCGCCGTGCACGAAATGGAAAACGCCGCGAACCAGGCCTGGACCATGTACCCCGGCCTGACCCAGGGCGTGGTGGAACTGCTGTCGGCCCACGCAAGCCAGGCGCAGAAGGACCTGTACCTGCCGCGCCTGGCCAGCGGCCAGTGGACCGGCACGATGTGCCTGACCGAGCCGCACTGCGGCACCGACCTGGGCCTGATCCGCACCCGCGCGCTGCCGCATGCCGACGGTTCGTACCTGCTGTCCGGACAGAAGATCTTCATTTCCAGCGGCGAGCACGACCTGGCGGGCAACATCGTGCACATGGTGCTCGCCAAGCTGCCCGACGCGCCGGAGGGGTCCAAGGGAATTTCGCTGTTCGTCGTGCCCAAGTTCGTGCCGGACGCTGCCGGCGAGGCCGGCGAACGCAACGGCATCTTCTGCTCCGGAATCGAGCACAAGATGGGCATCCATGGCAACGCCACCTGCCAGATGACCCTGGACGGCGCGCGCGGCTGGCTGGTCGGCGAGCCGAACAAGGGCCTGGCGGCGATGTTCGTGATGATGAACGGAGCGCGCCTGGGCGTGGGCATGCAGTCGCTGGGACTGACCGAGGTCGCCTGGCAGAACGCGCTGGCCTATGCGCGCGAGCGCCTGCAGATGCGTTCGCTGAGCGGCCCGAAGGCGCCGCAGCAGGCGGCCGATCCGATCCTCGTGCATCCCGACGTGCGCCGCATGCTGCTGACCGCGCGCGCGTGGGCCGAGGGCGGGCGCTTCCTGGCCTACTGGGTGGCGCTGATGCTCGACCAGTCGCAGCAGCACCCCGACGCCGACGTGCGCAAGGATACCGACGACCTGGTCGCGCTGCTGACGCCGATCGTCAAGGCCTTCATCACCGACAATGGCTTCACGGCGGTCAACGAGTGCCTGCAGGTGTTCGGCGGCCATGGCTACATCCGCGAATGGGGCATGGAGCAGTACGTGCGCGACGCGCGCATCAACATGATCTACGAAGGCACCAACACCATCCAGGCGCTGGACCTGATCGGGCGCAAGGTTCTGATGGACGGAGGCGCCAGGCTGAAGAAGTTCGGGCGCGTCGTTCGGGACTTCGTCGAGGAGCAGGGCGTGGTCGAGTCCATGCAGGAATTCGTCAACCCGCTGGCCGACCTGGCCGAGAAGGTGCAAAAGCTGACGATGGAACTGGGCATGAAGGCGATGACCGACCGCGAGCAGGTCGGCGCCGCCGCCACGCCGTACCTGCGCGTGCTCGGCCACCTGGTCTACGCCTACGCCTTCGCGCGCATGGCCAAGGTGGCGCAGGACAAGATCGCCGCAGGCTCGACCGAGACCTTCTACCAGGCCAAGCTGCAGACCGCGCGCTTCTATTTCGCGCGCCTGCTTCCCGAGACGGCGATGGCCATCCGCCAGGCGCGCAGCGGCGCGGCCTCGCTGATGGACACCGACGCGGTGTTCGCCTGAGCCGCCGCACGAGCGCGACGACCCGACGACCCAGCCACCCCTTTCCCAACCCCGACACCCTTCCAGCGCCCGCCCGGCGGGCCCACCAGCACCATGAGCCAGAACCAACCGATTCGCCAGGTCGCCGTGCTCGGCGCCGGCGTCATGGGCGCGCAGATCGCCGCCCATTGCATCAATGCCCGCGTTCCCGTCGTGTTGTTCGACCTGCCCGCCAAGGA